>CAKQLR010000001.1 GCA_934254725.1 uncultured Clostridia bacterium
TACTCTCCGTTAGTGTAAACGGGAATAACGGGAACGTCCGCATACAGCGCGAGGTACGTAGCGCTCGGCTTGAATTCGAGCGGCTTTTCCTCGTCTTTCGTCGGAAGGCGGCTTTCGGGGAACACCCCCACGACACCGCCTTTATCCAGTATTTGCCTGGACTTTTCAATAAACCCGAAGTCGAAAGATTTTCTGTCCACCCTTATTCCGCCGAGGGCTTTCAGAAACCAACCGAGAAGCTTTTTTTGGAAAATGACTTCTGCAATCTGATACCTCAGCGTTCTCGAAAAGAATACGAACATAAACACGGCGTAGTCGTACACCGACGTATGGTTTGAAATTATTATCTTCGCACCCTTTATTCTTCTCGACTGTACTTTTTTATCCTCGTAAAAAACCTTTGTTTTAAAGGCGATTCTCTGGGGCAGCCACCCCGTTATTTTTACAAACCAATTAAGCAGAAATCTCATTTTTATCCGTTTACCGAAGCCCGCAGATATTCGGCAATCTGCCTTACCGTGTTCAGGCTTTTAGTTCCGTCGGTCGGGAAAGAAACCGAGTAATCCTCCTGCAACCTGACTATCAGAGCGAAATAATCGAGGCTCGTTCCGCCCTCATCGAGGAAGAAATCTGCGTCCTCGTCAATTTCGTCGGCTGGCTTGTTCAGCGCAACCGAAAAATATTCTTTTATCTTGTTTATAAGTTCGTCCTCGCGGGAAGCGGCGTTCCCTGCGGAAGCCTTCCACTCGGTAAGTTTGCCCGAGTAGTAATCGTTTTCCAAGCGGCTCCTGCTCAGCTTAAACTCTTTGCCCGTAATAAGGTCGTCCGTCGTAAAGAAAATTTTGCCTATTGCCGAAACGAGGTTGTTCGCCTTTATTTTCTCTTTTATATCGTCGGCAGCCTTCCGTTTGACGTCGCCGTCGTTGTCTGCCTGAACTATCAACACGGGCAATTCGCCGTTTCTGCCGTTTATAAGACATACTCCTTTTGCAAATTCCGAAGATAAAACCTCTTCTGTCTTTACGGGATTGATATTCTCGCCCGTTACCGAAACGATAAGGTCGTCCGCCCTGCAAAGAATTTTATAGCGGTCTTTATCATTTGCCGCTATATCCATCGTCTTGTAAAGCCCGCCTTTACGGAAAATCTCCCTGCCTCCCGAATAAACCGCGTTAGCCGACGACGACCCCTTAACGTACAGCTCGCCATCCTGCGAAAGCACGTATTCCACCGACGGGAAGGGTTTGCCTACCGAACCGGAAGTAATAACCTTTCTGCTTTCGGAAAGCTCCACAGAAGTTATGCCTATTTCGGACATACCGTACCCGTTCACGAGATAGTAACCTATTCCGTTAAAAAATTTTAGCGTTTCGGAAGAAATCTCGCTGCCGCCCGTAATCATAAACTTAACGCTTTCGCCGAAGAGGTTTTGCCTTACTTCCTTAAAAGCCTTGTCCGCAAAAAGCCTGCCGAGCGGCGTATTACCGAGTTTATCGGAAATTTCAAGCCCTTTTTTAAATTTTTCGTAAACGCCGTCTCCCCTGTTTTTTATCTCTTTTTTCGCCGCGTTCATAACGGTGTTCCAGAAAAGCGGCACGGCAAATATATGCGTTACGCGGTGTTTTACTATCGTGTTGCGTATTGTCTGCGGGCTTAAATCGTTCAGCTTGACGAACGTCCTCGAAAAGAACCCGAACCAAAGATAAACGGCAACGAACCCGAAAATATGATAAAACGGAAGAAACGCAAGTTGTTTCAGCTCTCCCATATAATGAGCTTTCATTCTCTTGTTTGTATTTAAAACGTGCTTGCTGTTGCGAATGATTTCCGCAAGTTCCTCCGCGGTATACGAGCAAGCCTTTACGGAAGAAGTGCCCGAAGACAGCACGAAAAATTCTTTGCCGAATTCTTCGTCGTCCGCAAGTTTCACGCCGTTTTCCATATCCGCGTACGTAAGCGTTTTTATGTGGAAGCGTTTCCCGTCCGAAACGACGGCAACCACGCCGAGGTCGTCCGTTACGTTTTTCAGCATCTCGTCGGAGAACCTCGTATTGAGAAGCACGGGACAATATCCCGCCCGAAGAATAGCCCAGAAAACTATAATCCACTCGGCGGAATTTTCCATATAAATACCGACCCGCGACTGTTTAGCCCCGTTTATCAGGCTTTTTAAGCTGTTCGCCTTAGTCTCTACGGCGTCGAAAGCTTCCCCGTAGGTGGTCTTTTTTATAATTAGACCCTCGGACTGCTCGAACATAACGTTTTCCCGCTCGGAAAACATAAGCCCGTAAAGATTAGCCATGCTCTCCTTTTGCCCGTTCAGCCGCGCCATTTTGTAATCTATGAAATCGTTTATTTTTTTAAACCGACCCAAGTTGTTATATTTCATCGACATACAGGGCATTCGTTGCTTCTTTTAAGAAGTGCAACAAAACCCGCCTCCGCAGAAAATTCTCTTTTAGTTTACAGAAGTGATTGCTTGTTTTATCGAAAACAAGCAAAAGGGAATATTCCCTTTGTTTTTTCACATTTTATATGCGGTAATAACAGCTTGCGGAACGAAATAACTTTTTTAACAATGCTTGCCGTCATAAAAATTTTATATATAAAATATATAAACCCACTCTTTTGTATTATACATAATAAAACCCTCCCTGTCAAACGTATTGTTCTTTCCTCCCCGTTTTTTGTTGAAATAACCGACGAAATACCGCGTTTTCGGCAACTTTTTCCCGTTAATCTTTCTTCGGGATTGACAATAAAATGCTATTATGTTAAAATAAGTAAAACAAAAGAAGCGAACGTTTCGCGTAAGGAACATATGAAGCAAACGGTATTATTCGACAGTTATTTTAAAGATTTCTTTAAAACGGAAGAAAAAATAGCCAAAACCCTTGCGGTTATAAAGGGTTTGGCAGATAAAGGAAAAGACTATCTCAAAAGCTACGATTATATTGTGAAGTGCACGGAAATTTACAACTCTTCCGACGAGGACGACGCCGTCGCAAGGTTTGTGATTTTATCGATGTACGGCGACGGAAAGAACGATTTTCTCACCCGTGACGAAGCGTTCGTCTCGTTCTACCTCGTGTGCTTCCATTTCTACCGTCAAAGGGATACCAAGGCGTTGCGTACGGCTATAAACAAATACATCGGCAAAGAGAAAAATCAATTTTCCATTGACGAATACCCGATTATATGGGATATAGCCTGCAGATATTCCGTATTGACAAACGATTACGAACGCCTGCTTATAAACGCCGTACTCGGCGCGAGGGCTATGGATAACAGCGCGGCGATGTGCAACTCGTACGTGCAGGCGGTGTGCAACAAAGCCAAAAGCCTTTACTACAAGAACAGCAAAAAAGTTGACAAGGACTACCCCGCCTGCCTCAGCCAAAACGTAGAAACGACGGGCACTTCTCCCGATTACGCCGAAACGCTTATACGCGCTTACGAATACGCTTTCAACAGCATAGATAAAAACCCCGACTACGCAAAATACTATTATAATGTTGCGGAACTACTGTTCTACACAAGGGTTTTCCTTTCCGAAAAGAGCGAAGAGCTTACCGAAGTACATAAAAATGGCTTTGTCGAAGCCATAAAAAAGATAGACGCGGACGTAACTTTCGACGATTTGTCTTCGGGCAATTCTTTCACCGAGCAATACGTGGAAAAATATATTTCCGCGGCTAAATCCCGCACGGAAAACGAGTCTGAAATTTCAAGCTACAATCAGTTTCTCGATATGGCTTCGGCGTTTTTCTTCAAGCGCCCGGACAACATTTTCGCAAAGAAGAACAGAATAATCACGGCGAACAGCTTTGACGACTGCATCTCTCTCGTAAAGAGCAGCGACAACACCGATTACATAACCATAAGCTATTCGCGGAAGGATTTCAAACCCGTACTCTGCGACATAATAGAGCTTCAATCGAGGGGCGTACAGGTTTTATTCGACGAAAGGCTGGAGAAAACCGCCTCCAAAAGCGGAAAAACCTGGTCGGAAAAGTACGAAAAAATTCTTGCAGGCAGCAAAGCCGTTCTGTGCTTCTTAAGCGAAAACTACATACAAAGCTCCGCCGTCGAAGAAGAACTTGTACTTATGCAAAAATACAATAAAACGGTAATAGCAATAGACCTTAGCGGCAAAAAGAAAATTTCGGAAATAATAAAATCCGCAATACTTAAAGGCGCAACCCTGCCAAGCAGCATGCTTAAAGCGCTGACGGGCGTTTTCGGGGATAAGGAGCTTTCCATCTCGAGGGAAAAGAACGTGGACGCCATAGGGCATTTTGAAAAACTGAACGTATTGCTTCACGACGAGTGCGGCGAAGTTTTCAAAATAGTCAAGGCGGAGGGCGAAACCGACCGCAACGTTTCCCAATCTCCGCACCCGCAGGAGGACGCCCTGTTTTTGGACGACGTAAACAATATTTACGTCATTGCCGACGGAATAACAAGGCAGGAAGGCTACGAGTCGGATTACAGTTTAGCCGCCGCGTTCTCAAACGAATTTACCTCGACTTTTTCCCGCAAGCTTGCGGAAAGCATGAAGCTCAATTCCAAGAACCCCGAGGAACTGATAAAAAAATGCTTCGTGAACAGCTCCGTTCTCACTCAGTCGCGGCTTGAAAAAGACGGCGTATATACAAAAGCGAAGGCTGCAGCCAAAGCCCTTTCCGTTAAAAACGGAACGTATTTCGAAGCGCCGGGTTGCGTAGCCGCCGTCGCGGTTATAGATAACGGCACCCTTTATTACGGAAGCGTGGGCGACTGCGCCGTGACTCTTATAAGGAACGGTCAGCCCGCCATTCTCACCCGCAACCAGACGGCTTACGCTTTCAACGTGGACAAGCACGAGGCCGACAGAGAACTTCTGTACGAGCGCTACGTAAACAAGCCCGGCAACAAACACGGCTACGGCGTCGTGAACGGCGACAGAAACGTTTCGGCATTTTTCACAGTGGGTTCGGTCAAACTTACGGCTGGCGATTACGTTTACATTATGTCGGACGGCATAAAAGATTTCTTTATCGACTCCTACGAAGAAGCCTACAACTCCCTTCTGCTAAGCGAAATTTTCGCTCTGCACAAAGGGCAGACGAACGGCGATTTAGACGACAGAACTATAATCCGCATACAGTATTAAATTTCTCACGAAAAAACGCCGCGCGTTTTTAATAAGCAGCTTTTTTCTCACTTTAAACGGCTGTTTTATAAAAATTCCGTTCTTTTTTACCAAAATTTCCAAAAAACAAAAGGGACTTACCGATTTATTTCGATAAGCCCCATTTTTCACGCATTAACGCGATATTTTATTTATATAAAGGTTTATAATTTGCGCAAGCGCGATAGTCCGCGCCCTCTTTATCTTTAGTGCCGAAAGCGCTCCACGCATGCGGACGGAAGATATCCTTATCCTCTATATTGTGCAGCGAAACGGGCATACGGAACATACTTGCAAGCGTAATAATATCTTTACCTATATGACCGTAAACGAACGCGCAGTGGTTAGCGCCCCAGTTAGCCATAACGTTATAAACGGAAGAGAACGCTTCCGTGTCGTTAAGTCTCGGAACGAAGTAAGTGGAAGGCCATGTTCTGTCCGTTCTGTCGAGGATGATTCTGTTAGCCTCTTCGGGCAGTTCCACAGTCCAGCCTTCGGCAAGCTGAAGCGTATAACCTATACCCTCTACCATATTCACGCGGATAGCCGTAACGGGCATTTCGCCTTTCGTAGAGAAGCCGCTGCTCATTCCGCCGCCGCGGAAGTACCCGCGGTTAGCCGGGTAGAACGTGGTGTTTTCTATCATTGCTTTCTGATCTTTTTCGGTAACTTTCCACCAGGGCTTCATAACTCTGTTGCCCTTTTCGTCAAGGCTTTCGCCCGTGCCGTCAAGTGCCGCCGCCCCGCTGTTCAAAAGGTGAATGAAGCCGTTCTTAGCCAAACCGTCGGGCTTCCAACCCGTAACGCGTTCGGTAGCTTCGGGCGACCAAAACGTTCTTACGTCAGCAAACACGCTTGCCTGACCTGTCACAAGATGTCCGAAAAGCATAGCGATGCCGTTGCAGTTATCGCTTTCGGTAGCGAGAATTGTGGGCTGTTTCTTTCCGTTCCAGTCGAAGGTGGAGTTCAGCATAGCCTCGGTAAAGTCGCCGTTAGGCATGAAGTCCGTCCACATTCTCTGTCCCTGGAAGCCCCCGAAAATCGCGTTTCTGCCGAGCGCTTCCTCGTGCCAGCCGATTTCGTCAAGCTTGGGATTGCCGAGCATGATATCCTTAACGATTAGCGTCATTTTTGCGATGAACTCCCACTGTTCGTCAAGCTCTTTGCGGGTGAAGTCCTTCATCCCCCAGATGCCGCCGTTGTGATCCTTGCCCTCTTTAACGGTACTCTTAATCCATTTAAGTTCTTTTTCGTATTCGTCCTTGTCGTAAATACCCAGTTTGACTCTGCGGATAATTTCGGTCATATCAACCCATTCGGCACGAATACCGAAGTACTCCTGCATCATGTTCGCATCCAAAAAGCTTCCGCCGATACCCATCGCAACCGAGCCGATGGAAACGTAAGCTTTGTTGCGCATCTGTCCTACGGCGAGAGCACAGCGTGCGAAGCGAAGAATTTTCTCTTCTACGTCGGGCGTAATACCCGTATCGCCTATATCCTGAACGTCCTTGCCGTAAATGGCGAACGCGGGGAGCCCCCTCTGAACGTGCGCAGCCATACAAGCGGCAAGATAAACGGCACCCGGTCTTTCGGTACCGTTGAAGCCCCATACCGCCTTAGTCGTAAGAGGGTTCAGGTCCATAGTTTCGCTGCCGTAACACCAGCAGGGCGTAACCGAAAGGGTCGCCGTAACGTTCTGCGTAACGAAGTATTGTTCGCATTCGTAAGCTTCCTTACCTCCGCCTATAGTGGTGGGCGAAATAACAACTTCGCAATGTGTGCCGTCCGCATAGAAAACGTTTTCTTCTATGAGTTTTTTAGCGTCGTTCGCCATTTTCATGGTCTGAGCCTCAAGTCCTTCTCTGATACCGCCCCATCTTCCGTCGATAACCGGGCGAATACCGATTCTGCATTTCATAAGAAATCCCTCCGTTTTTAATTTAATAACAAACACGCTTTTACGAGCAACAAAACTTTATCTTGCGGCGCATGCATTAAAAAAACTTTCTCCGAATACATCGCCTCTCAAAATTGCTTTGCCGTCCTTCCGCAGTGCCTTAATTTCGAAATTATTATACAACAGCTTCCGTTTACCTGTAAATAGCACTTTTTTCAAAACGCAATTTACTTAGTATGTATTCCATACCAAGCAAGCAAACGGCGATATTTTCCGAAAAATAAAAAGTGCAAAATTGTTCATCCATGCACTTTTACACGTCTTCACTTATTCTCTTTCCTTTTGTCGGTGCAGGGCGGACGGTTTTACCCACATATAAACAGTTTTGCCAATTACCCCACCATATCCCCCTGCCGATAAACAAAAATTCAACGAAAAATCTAAATGTTAACACTCGTAGCGGAATTGACTACCGTTATGTATAGACAATCGAGGTCAAAGCTGTTATACTTATGGTGTAAGGAGGTACATATGACGCCGTCTGAAAAACTTTATAACTTGCGCCGTAAACAGGGATTATCCCAGGAAGCTCTCGCAGAGAAGCTGAATTGTTCAAGACAAGCGATTTCAAAATGGGAAAACGGAACGACTTCCCCCGATGCCGAAATGCTAAAAAAATACAACGAACTTTTCGGTGTCAGTATAGATTATCTTATTAAAGAAGATATCGAAGAACCGACAAGCGTACAGTCCGCCGGGAAGCTCAACGGCAACAATAAGCTGCTTGGTATATCGGGTTTTATTATCTCCCTTTTGGGCTGCGTTTCGCTGATCGTATTCGGCGCTATCTCGGTGTTTAACTCCGAAGCCGCCGACAAAATAGCACAGTCGTCCACGATAATCATCGACGGAACGTTTATAGCAATGCTGGTATCGGTGTTGTTCGTGGTCATCGGCGCTATAACACTTGTCATAACCATAAAACATAAGTAGGAGATCTAAATGAAAAAACTATCGACGATATTTGCGGCACTTGCAATATTACTTACAAACATTATGTGTGTTGTTGTAACCTATAACTGCACGGCTCTTCGCTATGCACCGGGTATCAGCGCACCTTGGGGTACAGAACTTTTTTTTGCCATCCCGTTCGCTGTCGGAATAATTGCTTGTTCCGTCGTTTCATACATTGCAAAGAAAAAAAGCGAATAACCCGAAAACCGAATTTCTCTTCTCCCAACCGCTATCTTTACTCGCTGTAGTTAACGCCGTTTAATTGTGCGTTTTCGCTTGGCAAAACAAAAAGACCGACGAAAACTTTTCGTCGGTCTTTTTGTTTTCTTATGGAAGCTGCGGTAGTGCCGCCATCTTCTTTTTTATCGAAAGGTCTCTCTGCTTTAAGCCTCCCCTATGCTTTAAGCCTCGTCGAACAAAAACTTCAATCTCATAAGACTTATTCTGTGGCGCATATGCGGGTGGAATTTCATTCCGAGGTCTTTAAGCTCTTCCGAAACCTGAATTTCTTTAACCTCGGTAGGGCTGCCCGCCGCAATCATTTTTTCGCGAATAGTCTTTTCGCTCGGCATAGATTTGATAATCTGCCTTATCTTCTGCCAATTCTTTTTAATCAAAAAACTGTCGATTTCGTGCGAAACAGGCGGGTTATTGAGTTTTTCCACTTCCGGGTACAGCTCACCGTAAGCCTCTTTCACTTCATTCCAATCTATAACTTCTTCCTTGATTTTTACGTCCTCGAACCCTGCGAACTTCTCGTATTCTTTCATTATCAAAAGAGTTGCAACGCCTACTTTTCTGCCGTGAAAATCGCTCAGCTTACCCTCTAAAAGTTTTTTGCATTCCCAAAAATGCGAAAGAATGTGTTCGGTTCCCGAAGCGGGGCGGGAAGTTTTTACCAGGCTCATGCCTATGCCCGTTTTAACAAGCCCTTCAAAAACGGCCATAGCCGTCTGCTCGTCGTTCTCGGTCACCTTGTCGGCAAGAAGCATAAGTTCGTCAACCGCCTCTTTCGTAAGCGAAGCCACGTTGTCGCAGTAATACTCGCCCGACACCAACGCCGAAACCTGCCAATCTATAAGCCCCACGTACTTGCCGACCATATCGCCGAAGCCCGCGGATTTCAAAAACGCGGGAGCGTTTGCAAGTATGCGGGAGTCGGCAATAATAACTTCCGGGCTTTTCGCAGGGTACGTGATTTTAAAGTTGCCGTCCGTAATAGGCGCGCAGTAAGAAGCGAAGCCGTCCATGGAAGGCGCCGTGGCAAACAGACAAAGCGGTTTGTTTTTCCTTGCCGCCGCAAGCCTGCATATGTCGTTGAGCGAGCCGCTCCCCACGGAAATAATCCCGTCAACTTCATCGCAAAGCCCCTCTATCGCAACGACCTCTTTCATTTCCGCCACGCGAAGGTCTTTATAAATACGCTTAACCAATTTAAACCCGGATTTTTCAAGGCTTTCCTTTACGCCGTCCGCCGCAGCCAGAGTATTCTCGTCCGCAACGAAAAGCAGCCTGCCGAAGAAGCCGTTCTTCTTTAAAATTTCGCCCGCGTCACAGGTAATGCCGCTGCCCGTAGCAATTTCCTTAATGGTAAAATCGTGCTTTCTGCCGCACGGGCAATCGGTAAACCTTTTTCTTATTTCGGTCAAATTCATAATCCACCTCCGGGTTAAAACGAAAACTAAAACTCTATGTGTTTAATTCCCTTTTTGTTGCTGAATCTGTACAATATAATCTTATGCCCGATGGTAGCCACAATTTCCGCGTTCAGCTCTTTCGCAAGGTCGTCGCCAAGCTCTTTTGCCGAAAACGCAGCGTTCTTCAAAACGGTAACTTTAATTAGTTCGCGTGCTTCGAGCGCCTCGCTGAGCGAGTTTATAAACGTTTCGGTAAAGCTTCCGTCGTCCTCGTTCACGCTTGATTTTCCAAGCTGAGCCACCGGCTCTATGCATTGCGCAAGACTGCGCAGATTACTTCTTTCTTTAGAATTTAACATAAATTTCTCCGTGTAATATCCGTATAATTTTAAATACAAAAGCGCCATATATCGCGCATTAACGCGCATTTTTTAAAAACAGAACGCCGTCTTAGTCTATAAAATCGAACTCCGTTTCCCCTATAACCACTATGTCGCCGTCTTTCGCGCCGAGCTTTCTCAGTGCTTTTATTACGCCCTTTTCTCTGAGCGTTTTCTGCATATAGGCAAGCGAATCGTAATCGTCGAGAACGACGTTCCTTTCAAGCAAATCCACAAGAGGACCGAACACAACGAAAGCGCCGTCGTCATTGCGCTCTATTTCGAAATCGTTATGGTCGGGTCTTTCGTAAACGAATTCCTCGTGTTCGATAGGCGCCGCCTCGGGAAGCGTCTGCAGAACGGAATATATCTCGTCAAGCGCTTTATCCAGCCCCTCCGCCGATATAGCCGAGCAAACGAAAATTTTATATTTCCTGCCGAATTTTTTCTTGAAAGCTTTTACGTTTTCCTCTGCGCCGAAAATATCAGCCTTGTTAAGGATAACCACCTGCGGAAGTTCCGCAAGCTTCTCGCTGTACTCCTTAAGCTCCGCGTTGATTTTTATAAAGTCCTCTATCGGGTCGCGCCCCTCTACGCCGCTTATATCCACAACGTGGGCAAGCATTCTCGTCCTTTCTATATGTCTGAGAAAATCGTGCCCGAGCCCCGCGCCTTCCGCAGCGCCCTCTATAAGCCCGGGGATATCCGCAACCACAAAGGATTTTTCATACCTGCTCACCACTCCGAGGTTTGGCGAAATGGTAGTAAAATGGTAGTTGGCAATCTTCGGCTTCGCCCCCGAAATTTTTGAAAGCATCGTGCTTTTACCTACGTTCGGGAAGCCCACAAGCCCTACGTCCGCAATAACTTTAAGCTCCAGAAGCAAATATCTTACGGGCGTTTTCTCACCCTTTTGCGCAAAATGCGGGGTATGGCGCTTACTTGTGGTGAACCTTACGTTGCCCTTTCCTCCTCTGCCGCCGTCAAGAACTTTCACCTTTTGCCCGTCGTAGTAAACGTCCGCAATGATCATGCCGCTGTCACGGTCTTTTATAACCGTTCCAGGGGGAACCGCAATCACTTTATCCTGCCCGTTTTTACCGTGGCAGTTGTTCGTGTCCCCCTTTCCGCCGTCCTCAGCGCGGAACTTATGCGTAAATTTAAAATCTATCAGGCTGGATTTAGACTTATCCCCGACGAAGTAAATACTTCCGCCGTCTCCGCCGTCTCCGCCGTCCGGACCGCCCGTCGCAACGCCCTTGAACCTCTTGAACGAGGTCATTCCGTCACCGCCGTCGCCCGATTTAATTGAAATAACTTGTCTGTCGGTAAACATAATATCTCCGTTTTTTATAATTGTTTAAAGCAAATATTGCCGATTCTTTCGCGTTTTACGCGGTTTTCTCTTTTAGCGCCAGCCTACCAAGCAAAGACGCAAATCGCTTAAACGTATCCGCGCCTGCGCATATAAGCATATGCGGCAAAATTCAAAGCTCACGTTCTTCAGCCCCGATATACGTTATTCTGCGATAACGCCCAGGTCGGAAAGAATAGCCTTAGCAGCCTTTCTTCCCTGCCCCATAGCGTTGATAACGGTAGCCGCACCGGTAACCGCGTCGCCGCCTGCATACAGACGCGGTTGACTTGTCCTGCCTTCCTCGTCGGTAACTATAACGCCTTTTCTTCCCGTTTCGAGCGAAGGGAACGACCTTGAAATAAGCGGGTTAGGCGAAGTACCCAGCGCCATAATCACGGCGTCGCACTCTATATCGAACTCGCTGCCCGCAACAGGAACAGGCGATCTTCTGCCCGAAGCGTCAGGCTCGCCAAGCTCCATTCTTATACACGTAACGCTTTTTACGAAACCGTTCTCGCCGTTAATCCTTACGGGGTTACAAAGCAGGTTAAGCTTAACGCCCTCTTCCTCCGCGTGAACTATTTCCTCAGCCCTCGCAGGCATCTCCGTTCTGCTTCTTCTGTACACAAGCGAAGCCTCCGCGCCGAGCCTTAAAGCCGTCCTCGCGGCGTCCATAGCCACGTTACCCGCACCCACAATAACCGCCTTTTTCGCACGATATACGGGGGTTTTGCTGTTTTTATCGTAAGCCTTCATAAGGTTTACGCGTGTTAAATATTCGTTTGCGGAGAACACCCCGTTCAGGTTTTCGCCCTCTATATTCATAAACATCGGAAGCCCCGCGCCCGTTCCTATAAACGCTGCGTCGTACTCTGTTAAAAGTTCGTCTATCGTCAAAGTTTTTCCTATAACAACGTCCGTCGAGAACTTCACCCCGAGCTTTTCAAGCTCTCTCGTTTCCTTTTCGACAAGTTTTTTGGGAAGCCTAAATTCGGGTATGCCGTAAACGAGAACGCCGCCCGTTTTATGGAATGCCTCGAAAACGGTAACGTCAACGCCGGCTTTCGCAAGGTCGCCCGCGCACGAAAGACTTGCGGGTCCGCTCCCCGCTACGGCAACTTTTTTACCGCAGGAAGCCGCCCGTTTATAATCGACCTCCGCATTGTCCGCGACAAACCTTTCGAGAAGCCCTATAGCAACGGGCTCGCCCTTGATGCCTCTTACGCACTTGCTCTCGCACTGGGTCTCCTGCGGGCAAACTCTTCCGCAGATAGCGGGCAGCGAGCTATCGGCCAAAATAGCTTTCTTCGCACCCGAAACGTCACGCCCCCTGACAAGCAAAATAAATTTGGGAATATTCACGCCTACGGGGCACCCCTTCATACACGGAGCGTTTTTGCAATTCAGACATCTTTCGGCTTCGGCATAAGCCGTCTTTTCTGTAAAGCCGAGGCACACCTCCGAAAAATCTTTAGCCCTTTCCTCGGGATTTCTCACTACGGGAGAATTTCTTTTTAGTTCAGCCATTTTTCTTTTCCCCCCTGATTTTGCAATAATGTTCGGCTTCTGTTTCCCTGTAAATGCCCGAACGGTTCACGGCTTCGTCGAAGTCCACCTCGTCGCCGTAGAATTCCGGACCGTCCACGCAGGCATACTTCGTCTTGCCGCCGACGGTAATTCTGCACCCGCCGCACATGCCCGTGCCGTCAACCATAATGGAGTTCATCGAAACGACCGAACGCACGCCGAAATTTTTAGCCACAAGGCAGGTAGCCTTCATCATCTTAAGCGGGCCGACTGCAAACACGCAATCGTAGCCGCCCCTCGAAAGAAGCTTTTCGACCGCCTGAGTAACAAAACCCTTTTCGCCGTAGCTTCCGTCGTCCGTCATTATTATAAGTTCGTCCGAATACTCTTTAAAATCGTTTTCGTGAATAATCAGTTCTTTATTTCTCGCGCCGAGAACAATGGTAACCTTTTTGCCCTGGTTTTTAAGCTCCCTTGCCTGCGGCAGAATAACCGCGCTGCCGATGCCCCCGCCTACTAAAATAATATTGTTGAATTCGCCAAGGTCTGTAGCGTTCCCGAGCGGACCTACGAAATCGGCAATATAATCTCCCGCCTCTTTTTGAGAAAGAAGATACGTCGCCTCGCCCACCGTCTGAACTATAATATCAACCGAGCCTTTCTCTCTGTCAAAGCCCGCAACGGTAAACGGAACGCGCTCGCCGTCCTCGTCCACTCTTAAAATAATAAATTGCCCCGCCTTACACTTTTTTGCGGCGAGGGGAGCGAGAATCTCGTATTCGCAAGTATTCTCGTTCAACCTTTTTTTTGATAAAATCTTAAACATATTTCACCTTAATATTAAGAATAAGTGCCTTAAAACTCACATTAACACAAATTTTATGCAATCGGCAACTCACTTGTTCGCAGTCTTTTCCGCCCACTCGCATTCCTCGTAAATCGGACAGGAAGCGCATTTTGGCTTTCTCGAATCGCATATATTTCTGCCGTGAAAAATCAGCAGATGATGGGCTTTGCTCCACACGTTTTTATCCAGAATTTCCATAAGTCCGCGCTCCACCTGTTCGGGCGTTTTGCCGCGGGCAAGCCCGGTGCGGTTCGCAACCCTGAAAACGTGAGTATCCACGGCTATCGCGTCGCCGCCCATGCCCACGCTGTAAACGACGTTCGCCGTTTTTCTGCCTACGCCTGCAAGCGTGCGCAATTCTTCAAGCGTTCGGGGGACCTCTCCGCCGAACTTTTCCACTATATCTCTGCAGGCGGAAAGAATATGCGCCGCCTTGCTTTTATACAGCCCGCAGGAAAAAATTTTCCGTCCAAGCTCCTCTTCGCTCAGCGTAAGCATAGCCTCGGGCGTGCCGTATTCCTTAAACAGTTTTTCGGTCACGATATTCACCCGCTTATCCGTGCACTGCGCCGAAAGCATCACCGCGATAAGCAGCTCGAAGTTGTTTTGAAACTTTAAAGCAGGCTTGGCGTCGGGATACAAAACCTCGAGTTTTTGCGTGATAACGGAGGCTTTTTGCTTATCCAACTTATTATTCCTCCGTTTTTTCCTCGGGTTCGTTCCCGCTTTCGGCAGTCGCTTTTTCCGAAGTCTCGCCGTTGTTTCCCTCTTCGGTCGTTCCAGCGTCGGTTGTTTCCGAAACCTCTTTTTCGCTATCCGTTCCCTCTTCGCCTGCGGCTTCGCCGCTCTTTTTGAACAGCGCCTTGTACGCACGTTTGAAATTCTTCTGCGCGTCCTCTATGGACCTTAAAACAATTTTCTCGTCGCCAGTTTCAATCACTATTTTACCCGAACCGAGTATCATTTCCGCAAGCGATCTTTTCAGAAACGCATCGTCGATGTCGTCCTTTGAAACGAATTCCACGCTGTCGTGCGCAAACGAATGGACAATAATCAACCTTTTATCCGTAATATAATACTCGTCGCCGCGTATTCTCTCGTTCTCCCTTATAACCGAAGCAAGCCATACGCCCACGGGCACAAGGTGTAACACCACCGCGCCTATCGTAAGCAAAAGATAGTAAACGTTGAACTTTCCGAAAATGGTATTGTACCCCGCATAAGCGAGCACAAGCACTTCGGCAGCAAGCCAAAGAAGCAGAACGGGAAACACGTTGAACACCGAACAAAGCAAAAGTTCTCCGTCCTTAGCCTTTCCCCTCCAAAGAATTTTCTCGTCGGCTTTCAAGTATTTTTCAATAGTAATTTCAGCCATAACAACCTCTTATATTTTACCTGAACCCCGCGTTAACGCGCGATTCGGGCAACTTTTATATTTTTAGCCTCTTCTTGCGGGCTATCTCGCAAGGCAAAACGCCAAGCTATCGCACAAGGCTCCCGCTTGAAACTTCAAAGCGTTTATACGTCCTGCCGTTCATGGAAGCGTCCGTTTCCGTACAGGTAATAATTGTTTGAATGCCCTCCGTTCTTTCAAGGACTTTCTCCCTTCTGAACGCGTCCAGTTCGCTTAGCGCGTCGTCGAGGAGCAGCACCGGGTACTCCGCAAACCTGAAGTTAAACACTTCAAGCTCGGCAAGTTTAAGCGAAAGCGCAGCCGTGCGCTGTTGCCCCTGAGAGCCGAAAATTTTAACGTCCTCTCCGTTTATTTTTATTTTAAGGTCGTCGCGGTGCGGTCCCACCGTAGTATACCCGAGGGATATATTCTTTTCCATCGTCTCTTTCAAGTCCGAAAGAATCTGCCCCGCGATCATTTTCTCGTCGCCCTCGTAGCGATAGCCTGCGGAAACTTCCAACTCCTCCGCGCCGCCCGTTATAAACGCATGCGCCTCTTTCGCGTACGGGGCAAGCAGTCTTAAATATTCATTTCTGTCCTTGACTATAACCGCCGCGGCTTTTGCAAGTTGCGCGTCCCAGATAGGCAGCGTATCCCTCACAAGCTCCTTGTCCTCGTCTTTTAAAAGAGAGTTCCTCTGCGAAAGAATTTTCTTATATTTCTGCAGAGAATAAAAATATTTTCTGTCCATCTGCGAAAGCGAAATATCCAGAAATCTTCGTCTGTCGTCGGGCGTCTCCTGTATAAGTTTAAGCTCGCCGGGGTTAAAGAACACGGAGTTTATATTACCGAGCAGCTCCCCCATTCTCAGCACCTGAACGCCGTTTATTTTAATGTCTTTTTTGTCGGGGTAAAAGGAAATTTCCGCCTTGACGTCGCCGTATCTCGTAACCGCCGTGCCGGAAATATAAGCGCTGTCGCAGCCGTACTTCACCACCTGTTTATCCCTCGTCGCGCGTGGGGAATACCCCGTGCAAAGATAAAAAACGGCTTCGGCAGCATTTGTTTTGCCCTGCGCGTTTCTGCCGCAAATCACGTTTATGCCTTCCGAGAACTCAAAAGTTTCATCTGAATAATTGCGGAAGTTTTTAAGTTTAAATTCCGAAATATACATAATCCAAATTATACGGCGGCAGAAAATTCCACAAAAAAATTTTGCGGGGCTACCCCGTTATTACTTTCTTTTATTGTCGAAATGTAGTATAATAAATAGCACACTAAAATTTGAAATCCAAAAGCGAAGCGCGCCGAACAAGCCACACACGACACATTCATAGGTATTATAACAAATAACGACGCAAAAAGCAATCTTCGCGAGGAGAAATTATGGAAACATTCGAGATATTATGGAATAACGCCCTTACCGAGCTTGAAAAAACGGTAAGCCCTATAAGTTTTTCTACATATGTGGCTAAATTGAAACCCGTAGACATCGAGGACAACCGCCTTATACTCTGCACCGAAAGCGAACTTTTCGCAAACTTTATCTTCACCCGCCTTGTCGAAAAAATCAATATGGCGCTAAGAAACCTTAACGCAGGCGTCGAAGGGTTCGAGCTTTGCATCGGCAACAGCAGGGAGGACTATTTAAAGTTCAAAGGTTGCGACCGGGGAGAAATGCCCTTTCCCTCAATGCCTATCGACGCAAAACACACGTTTGAATCTTTCGTAGTGGGCAGTTCCAACAAAATGCTGTACGCAGCGGCAAAAGCTGTAGCGGAAGCGCCGGGCGAATCCTACAACCCGCTGTTCATCTACGGCGGCTCGGGTCTCGGCAAAACGCACATCATGCACGCCATAGCAAATTACATAAAGGACGCCACGCCTAAAACCAACGTCCTCTATTCCACCTGCGAAAATTTCACCAACGAACTTATCGAGTCTATCCGCCTACGTTCCACGTCGAGAAACCGCGAAGCCGATTTCAGAAAGAAGTACCGCAACGTCGACGTTCTGATTGTAGACGACGTACAATTCCTCGCAAACAAAAAGACCACGCAGGAAGAATTTTTCAATACGTTCAACGAGCTGTACTCTCAGGGCAAGCAGATAATTTTGTCTGCGGACTGCGCCCCGCAAAATATCGAAACGCTTAGCGACAGGCTCGTAACCCGTTTTTCGGGCGGACTTACCGCGCAGGTTCTCCCCCCCGACCTCGAAACGAAAATAGCCATTCTTCAAAAGAAAGCTGCTGCAAAAAAATGCGTAATTTCCATAGAGGTTGCGTCCTTCCTCGCCGAGAATTCGGGCAACGACGTAAGAACTCTGGAAGGTCTTTTACATAAAGTCATCTTCGCATCCATTCTGCACGAAAAGCCCATCACGCTCGAACTCGCAAGGGCGGCGCTTCAGGAAACGAGCGACCGTCAGCAGGAAGCGTTAACCGCCTCCACCGTAATATCAGCGGTGTGCGATTATTACCACGTTTCGGAAAAAGACCTGATCGGCAAAAAGAAGAACAGAGAAATTGCCGAGCCACGTCAAATCTGCGTTTATCTTATGACGGAACTTCTCCCGCTCCCCCTCGTTTCGGTGGGACAGGCTGTCGGCGGCAGGGATCACACAACCGTAATGCACGCGCGCGACAAAGTGGCTAAACTCGTTCAGGAAGGCGGCAGATACTATACGGAAGTCACCGACCTTAAGAATTTGATTTTAAAGAAGTAAAAACCCTGTAAATCTCACATTATCAAGCATATTTCAGTAAATCGCACAAAAAAAGCGACCGAGCCGCAAAAAACGGAAAAGCCGCCTTTATCGCATAAAAACTCACTATTTTCAAAAATGATTATGACAAACAGATACACCGAAGGCGAATTCGATGCGGTCGTAATAGGCGCGGGTCACGCAGGCTGTGAAGCCGCCCTCGCCCTCTCCCGAACGGGAATGAAAACCGCATTGCTCACGCTGAATTTAGACGCCATAGCATTTATGGCATGCAACCCGTCAATCGGCGGAACGGCGAAAGGTCACCTTGTAAGGGAGCTTGACGCGCTCGGCGGAATGATGGGCGTGGTTGCGGATAAAACCATGCTTCAGATAAAAATGCTCAATCGCGGCAAGGGCGCGGCAGTGCAATCATTGCGCGCGCAGGCGGACAAAAACCGCTACCATACCGAAATGAAAAAGGTAGTGGAAAACGCCCCCAACATAACGATAGTGCAGTGCGAAGCATCGGAAATCCTCACAAAAAACGGCAAAGTAACGGGCGTACTCACCACCTACGGCGGAATTTTTTACTGCAGGGCGGTGGTAGTCGCAACGGGCGTTTACCTCGGCGGCAAAGTTTTCGCGGGAGAGTTTTCCAAGGAAATCGGTCCCAACGGCTTTGCCAACGCGACGGAGCTTACAAAAAATCTTATCGACCTCGGCTTCAGCGTAAGGCGTTTCAAAACGGGAACGCCCGCCCGCGTAGACGGCAGAACGATCGACTATTCAAAGTGCGAAATTCAGCTCGGCGAAACAGACGTTTACCCGTTTTCCTACCTTACCGAGCGCCTTCCCGTCGAACAGACGCCCTGTTATTTAACCTACACCAACGAAAAAACGCACGAGATTATACGCGCGAACCTTCACCGCAGCCCGTTATACGGCGGCGCGATCAAGGGCATCGGACCGAGATACTGCCCCTCCATCGAAGACAAGATAGTCCGTTTTGCAGACAAGGACAGGCACCAACTCTTCTTAGAACCCGAAGGCGGCGACACCAACGAAGTCTACGTTCAGGGCATGAGCAGTTCGCTCCCCCACGACGTACAGCGCGATATGTACCGCACGGTAGCGGGGCTTGAAAACGCAAAAATCATGCGCTACGCCTACGCGATAGAATACGACTGCATAGACACTCTGGACGTCTACCCCACCCTCGGCTACAAAAAAATTCAAGGGCTGTACACGGCGGGTCAGGTAAACGGCACCAGCGGTTATGAAGAAGCCGCCGTTCAGGGCTTGATAGCCGGAGCGAACGCCTCTTTATATCTCCGCGAAAAGGAGCCGCTTATCCTCGGGCGAAGCGAAGCTTACGCGGGCGTGCTCATAGACGACCTCGTGACAAAGGGCACCAACGAGCCATACCGCATAATGACCTCCCGCGCGGAGTACCGCCTTATTTTAAGGCAGGACAACGCGGACTTCCGCCTTATAGAGAAAGGCAGAAAAGCAGGGCTTGTTTCTGACGAGCGCTACGACGTTTTCCTTAAAAGAAAGGCGCTTGCGGAAAAAGCCAAAGCCGAACTGAAAATCTCCGTCCCTCTTAAAGACTGCAAAGAATTCGTGGAGAGCTACGGAGGGAACGTTTCCGGCGGAATGAACGTCGAAGCGATGATAAAAAGAAACATTCCCATTCGCGACATAAAAGAGAAATTCGGCTTGTTCGAGGGCATTCCGAACGACGTCCTCGAAATGACGGAAACGGACGCCAAGTACGAAGGCTACCTTAAAAAAGGTTTCGAGCAGATAGAAAAGACCAAACGACTCGAAGACAAACAACTCCCCCCCGATATCGACTACCTTGCAATCGACGGGCTGAGAATAGAAGCCAAACAAAAGCTTGACAAAATCCGCCCGACCTCGCTCGGACAGGCGTCCAGAATTTCGGGCGTAAACCCTGCGGATATAGCGGTGCTTATGGTGTACCTGAGGAAGTAAAAATTATGGAAAACGATAAAAAAGTCCCCGAAAACACGCAAAAACGCACGGAAGCGGAGCTGAAAGAGCTTGAAAGAAAGCGCAAAGCACGCGAGCGCGAAGCCTTTAAAAAGAAGTACTTCGAGTATTACGACGATATAAAAATAAGCGACCGTCAGGACTGGTAAAGCACTCTCCAAGCGGTTCGTAAACTTCAAACATTTTACAAAAACAAACTCTTTACAACGACAACGCGGCGCGGCGATATTGATTATCGCCGCGCCGCTTCTCATTTTTACTCCGCATTAAATTTTTATATCCAGCAAATAAACTTCTATAACGATAAAATCGCATCTGAAAGAATATTTCAATTCCGCGTCGAAGTTCTTCAAAATAACCGACGGAATTTTATGCGCCGCCTCTTTCGTAAACCATATTTTCCCGGAAAATTCCCCTTCCGTTTCGCTTATTTCCGACAATTTTCCGTTTAAAATATCCTCTTCGCTTAGCTCCTCCACGTTAGAAAAAACCTTATACCACGGCAAATAATTCATCTCGTAATGTTTCCCGTCGGGAAAATAGTACGACATCATACCGAAAGACGTATCCGCCGCAACAAAAGTCTGCTCCTCGCCGTATTCCGCCTTAAAATCATTTACGAATTTTTTCATTTCCCCGTTATACTCGAACGGAAGAATAACCGCAAACGAAACAACAAGCAAAGCAGACAACGCATAAACCGAAATCTTTCTTATTTTCACTTCGAACCCGCCCAGACCGTTCGCAAACGAAAACGCAAAAATCCCGAGATTCATTATACAATATCTCGCTATGTAAAACGGTCTTATCGCAATCGTCACGAATAAAGCTATCGTCTGAAACCCAATCGCGCACACCGCGGCATAAAGCAAACCTAAATTTCTGTTTTCTTTTTTTAAAGCAAAAACCCCGTATATCGCACAGGAAACGGCAAAAACGACAACAGACAGTGTGTCTGCGGAACCAAGCCAGAACGTTTCGCCGGCGTCTTTCACCTGCTTAAACAGCGGTATTATCCACGGTATATACCCGCATACAAACAACGCGTCCGCAATAAGCACTTTGTAAAAATCTCTCCTCTCTCGTATAAGTATGTACATATTCACAAATCCGAATATGAGAAAGAAATTCAGCAGCGCATACAAATGCGTATAGCACGCGACAAGCCCGCACGCAAAACAAACGACAAGGTACCGCACAGAACGCTCTTTCATAAACAAATACCCGCACAGAAAGCCGAGCGTGATAAAAAAGATACACCACGAATAGCTCCTCTGCTGCGTTGCAAATAGCAGCGACGGCGGCACGGCGGCAAACGCAATAATAAACGTCCGCGCGAAGCCGTTCCCGAACTTCCCCCTTACAAAAGTCACGCCGAGCACAAGCGTAGCCGCGTATCCTATGCACGAAAACAGCTTTGACGCAAACGCGGTATAACCGAATACCCCGCAAAACGTTTTAAGCGCGAGGAAGTAAAACGGCGGGTGCATATCCGTCTTTACAAGCGCAATAATTTCTCCGTACGGGTGTTTGATCAACGCCGCCGTATACGTTTCGTCAAACCACAGGTTGTCGTTAAACAGCAGCGCTATCGGGAACAAACATACGACGAGAAACACATAAAACGTAATTCTCGTTTCCCTGTCACGGAAAAAATTTTTAAATTTTTCAATCGTTTTCATAAACCGCAAAAAGTCAAACCGGCGGGCGCATAAACGCGTCCGCCGCCTTTTTTATTGTTCTATTTCGAAGCATTCCACGGGTGAGGTTTTCTTGTGTTTTGCAATAAACTTACCTCTCGAAGTCCTCGAATCTATCTCTATCTTCTCGGTATTTACGACGTACATATTGCCGTCTTTTTCTTTTACGAGAAGGTCGAACGGATCTGTAACGTAGCCGGAGTACACAACCCTTTCGCTTCCGCCGCCTATATCCGCGATCTTAACGCCCTTTCTGCCTCTACCCATCGGCTCGAGCGCACCGCTTATAATAATGCGCTTGAACGAACCGAACGAAGTAACCACGATAATCTCGCCCTCGGCTTCCTCGTCCACCTGACCGGCAAAAACAACCTCGTCGTCTGTAAGAGCAATGCCCTTGACCCCGCCGGAAATTCTTCCCTGCTTGGGAATATCGTCCTTAACGGCGTTCAGGCAAAGACCACCCTTCGTCACGAACAGCACCGTAGAAGCTTCCCTGTCGTTTTCGACCGATATAATCTCGTCGCCGTCCTTAAGTTTAGCCGCCTGGAAGAAACGCTTCTGCACGTTGTAGTCCGCCCACGCGCTCTTCTTGACCATACCCTGCTTCGTGAAGAACAGAATATCACCCTCGGGCATATTCTCTCCCACCGCAAACATATGTACGGGCTTTTCGTCCTTTTCGCACTCGTCGAACAACTCCTTGAACGGCGTACCCTTTTCCCTGTACTTGCAGGTGTTCGTGTTCTCCAAGTCGAACCTTACGCAGTTGCCCTTGTTCGTGAACGCGTAAACGTACATATCAGAAGTAACGGGCAGCGTAAGCAGCGGAATGTCGTTGAGAGCGGAACCGCCGTCCACTTTCTTGTCGGACATATCGTAATTCTTTCTTGGAACTTTCTTAATGTTGCCCGCCGCCGTGTAGACCATAACAAGGTTTTCCACAGGCTTCTTATAGTTCTCGGGTGAGGGTCCTTTCGTATCCTCCTGAGAAATAATTACACTCTTTCTTTCTTCCTTGTATTTGCGCTTTATCGCGGTTATCTCGTCTTTTACGACGTTCATCTGAAGCTTTTTGCTGTCAAGAATAGCCTGAAGTTTTTCAATCAAAATCTTAAGCTGCTTCAATTCTTCTTCCAGCTTGTAAACTTCCAGCTTGGTAAGACGCGCAAGTCTTAAATCGAGTATCGCCTGCGCCTGAACGTCCGAAAGTTCGAATGTAGCTTTCAACGTCTGCTTAGCCTCGGTGGTGTTTGCCGCCGTCTTGATTATGCGTATAACCTCGTCGATATTCTGTATGGCTATAATCAATCCTTCGAGGATATGCGCGCGCTCTTTCGCCCTGTTCAAATCGAATCTCGTACGGCGAACGATAACTTCTCTCTGGTACTCTACGTAGTAGGAGATTATCTGCAACAAGCTGAGCTGTTGCGGTTTGCCGTTCGCTATCGCAACCATATTGATGTTGAACGAACACTGAAGCTGAGTATATTTATACAGGAAAGCAAGTATGCCCTCCGCGTCGTAATCCTTTTTGATTTTAATTACCGCACGCATACCCTTTCTGTCCGACTCGTCAACGATATCGGCAATACCCGCAAGTTCGTCCTTTTTCTCGTCCTTAAGGTCGGCTATCTTTTTAAGGAGAGCCGCTTTATTCACCTGATAGGGAATTTCGTGAATAACTATGTTCTTCTTTTCGCCGTCCGGTTCTATGGTGACTTTCGCCCTCATAATAACCTTGCCCTTGCCCGTTTCGTAAGCGTTTACGAGTTCCTGCCCCGCAATTATGTAGCCGCCCGTCGGGAAGTCCGGCCCCTTTATATACTTCATCATTTCGGCAAGGGTGATCTTCGGATTGTTTATGTATTGAACAACACCGTCGATAACCTCACCGAGGTTGTGCGTCGGAATGTTGGTCGCAAGACCTACGGCGATACCGTAAGTACCGTTTACAAGAAGGTTCGGAAATCTTCCGGGAAGCGTTTCGGGTTCTCTCAGCGAGTCGTCGAAGTTAAGCCCGAATTTAACCGTCTCCTTGTCAAGGTCCTGCAAAAGTTCCAGCGCGAGAGGTTGCAAACGAACTTCCGTATACCTCATTGCCGCGGCGCCGTCGCCGTCTACCGAACCGAAGTTTCCGTGCCCGTCTACGAGGGTCATTCTCATATTGAACGGCTGAGCCATTCTTACCATAGCGTCGTAAACGGAAGTATCTCCGTGCGGGTGATATTTTGCAAGGCAGTCGCCTACTACCTTTGCGCTCTTTTTATAACCTTTATCGGGCGTAAAACCCTGCTCGTACATCGAGTAAAGAATTCTTCTCTGAACGGGTTTAAGTCCGTCCTCAACTCTCGGAAGCGCCCTGTCGAGAATAACGTACTCGGCATAAGGTATCATGGAGTTGTGAAGCACGTCCTCAAGCGAGCTTGTAATAATTCTGTCGTTAGTATTATTCTCTGCCACGATAAAACCTCCTTAAAGTTTAACTTCTTTTATAAACGTGTCTTCCTTATTGAAGTCCGCGTTTTCCTGAATATACGCTTTTCTTGCCTCAATGGCGTCGCCCATAAGCGTGGTGATAAGTCTTTCCGCCTCCGCAGCATCCTCGAGGGAAACGCGCATAAGCACTCTTGTCTTAGGATTCATAGTCGTATCCCAAAGCTGTTCGGGGTTCATCTCGCCGAGACCTTTATACCTCTGAATCTGATACCCTCTTCCGACCTTATCTATTTTCACTTTAAGTTCGTTATCGTCGTAAGCGTATTCCTCTATGTCCTTTTTGTACACCTTGTAAAGCGGCGGCATACCTATGTAAACGTGCCCCGCCTGAACAAGATCCCTCATATACCTGAAGAAGAACGTAAGCAAAATAGCCCTGATGTGCGCGCCGTCCTGGTCGGCATCGGAAAGAATTATAACCTTATGATAGTTAAGGTCTTTAAGCGTAAAATCGCTACCTATGCCCGTGCCGAGCGCACTTATAATCGTCCTTATTTCCTCGTTTTTCAGAACTTCGTCCAAGCGTTTCTTCTCTGCGTTCAGCGGTTTGCCCCTGAGCGGAAGAATAGCCTGATGCTGTCTGTCGCGCCCCTGTTTCGCGCTGCCGCCTGCGGAGTCGCCCTCAACTATAAATATCTCGTTCAGCTCTGCTTTTCTCGACGAGCAGTTCGCAAGCTTACCTATAAGCTTCGTGGAATCGGCTTCCTTCTTGCCTCTCGCTATTTCTTTAGCGTGTCTTGCGGCGTTTCTGGTTTTAGCCGCGCCCTGCGCCTTTTTGATCATTCCGTCAAAGACGTCCGCGTTCTTTTTGTTCTTACTAAGCGCTCCGAGCTCATCCACAACAAGTCCGTCTACCGCGGGACGAACTTCGGGGTTGCCGAGCTTCGTCTTGGTCTGCCCTTCGAACTCCACGTTCTTCATCTTAATGGAAAGAATAGCGGTCATACCCTCGCGAAAGTCCTCGCCCATAAAATTCGGGTCTTTGTCTTTTAGATAGTTATTGCTTCTTGCGAAGTCGTTAAGCACTTTGGTAATGCCCGACTTAAACCCTATCTCGTGCATGCCGCCTTCGGGCGTCGGAATATTGTTAACGAAGGAAAACACGCTTTCGGTATAGCTGTCGGTGTGCTGAATGGCAAATTCAATAAGAATGCCGTCCCTCTCGCCCTTGACGTAAACGGGTTCGGGGTAAACGGGCGTCTTGCCCTCGTTCAGCCATTTAACGAAGTCCACTATGCCGCCGTCGTATTTATATTCTTTTCTGACCTCCGGCTCCTCTCTTTTGTCCGTCAGAGTAATGCACACGCCCTTATTCAGGAACGCAAGTTCTCTAAGTCTTTTAGCCACTATTTCAAATTTGAAGTTGACCGTTTCAAACACTCTCGCGTCTGGCTTGAATTGAACAAAAGTGCCCTTTTTCCGCGTTTTCATACCTGTATCGGCAAGCGGCGCCTTAGGAATACCCGACATCATTTTGCCCGTCGTCGGGTCCTGATAGCTGGAAAACTCCATCTGGTAAACGTCCCCGCGGTACACCTGAACTTTAAGCCATTCGGAAAGCGCGTTGGTAACCGAAGCGCCGACCCCGTGAAGTCCGCCCGAGTAGTTATAGTTGTCGTTGCCGAATTTACCGCCCGCATGCAGTTGCGTAAAAATAAGCTCCACCGCGGAAACCTTCTTTTCCTTGTGAATATCCACGGGCATGCCTCTGCCGTTGTCCTCGACTGAAGCGCTGCCGTCCTTATACAAAACCACGTCCACTCTGTCCGCGTAACCGTTCGCGGCTTCGTCTATGGCGTTATCGACTATCTCCCAAAGGATGTGATGAAGTCCCTTTTCGCCCGTAGAGCCGATGTACATACCGGGGCGAACGCGCACCGCCTCAAGCCCCTCGAGAACGGTAATATCGTCTGCGCTGTACGTCTTTTTTGCCATTAGCGTAATTACCTCCTGTTTATCGAATTGTCGCGGGCGTCGCCGTTCATCAACTTTAAAAGCGACTGTTCCGCGCCGTATTTATCTAAAAGAACGCGTAAATTTTCGTTTTGTTTTTCTCTCTCGTTTTCGTCCTCTTTCTGCAAAAGAGAAGCTCTTATCATAAGATTTTTCGGGCTGGCTTCGAAGCCAACGAATTCAAGGCAATCTACCGAATAACCTGCGTTTTCGAGGGCTTTTACCCTCACGGCGTCCGTCAGAAGCGCCGAAAATCTTTCCTTTATAAGTCCGTGTGACAAAAACAAATCGAACTCCCCGCCCCGCCTTATCCGGGCATTTATCTCATGTTGGCAACAGGGCACGGAGAATATATATTTAACGCCTTTTTCTACCGCGTAGTTCAAAGCGTAATCGGTAGCCGTATCGCACGCGTGCAGCGTGACTATCATGTCTATTCTTTCGTCCGAAAGCTTGTCCTCTTTTACGTCCGCCACAACGAATTTCAACCCGTCGTAGCCGTATTTTTCCGCAAGTCCGTTGCATTTTTCCACAACGTCCGCCTTCAAATCGTAGCCGATAATCTTAACTTTAAGCTTTCGCTTGACCGAAAGATAGTAATATAGCAGAAACGTAAGATAGCTTTTCCCGCAACCGAAGTCCAGCACGTTAAAGCTTTCTCCCTCTTTAAGCGGATTTTTCCTGAAAACGTCGTCTACTATCTCTATAAATCTGTTTATCTGCTTGAACTTTTCGGACATCGACAGCGCAACTTTGTTTTCCTTTGTAAATACGCCCAAATCTTTAAGCGCGGGTATATCCTCACCCTCGGAAAATATGTAATTTTTCTGCCTGTTATGAAAGGCTTCCATTACCGTTTTTACGTTGTTTTCCCTTACGGTAACCGTGCCCTTTTTATTCGTCAGAACGGTCGTCCCGCCGTCCGTAAAACTCACGTCGTATTGCTTAAACCCGCCGAAAACCTGCGTTTTAAGGCACTTTTCCAATTCATCGCCGTCAATCGGCAGATGAAATACTTTATTAGCGGTATACTTTTCAAGTAGAAATCTCTCGCCCTCTATTCGCCTCAGAACAAGCTTTTTAAACTCTCCTTCGAAGCTTTGAGAGCAGGTTATTTTAACTAAATTCTCCTTCCTTGAAATTATGTTCCCTATAACTTTTTCGAGTTTTTCGTTCACAAGCTCACCCCCTCCTGAATAGCGGCGGCGTCAAGGTCGTCAAGCCAAATTCTAACAGTTGCGTCGGACGGCATGCGCCAATCACCTCTCGGCGAAAGCGTAACCGAACCTATTTTCACTCCGTCCGGAATGCACGAACGCTTGAACTGCTGTGAGAAGAACCTTCTCAAAAAAGTCCTTAGCCATTTATATATGGTTTCCTTTTTGAAGTCCCCGTCGAACGTGCGTATCGCAAGGTAGAAAATCTTCGAGGGTTTAAACCCGTTTCTGAGAATGTGATACAAAAAGAAGTCATGCAGAATGTAAGGCCCTACAACGTCCTCCGTTTTCTGAACTATCTCGTCATGGTCGTGCGGAAGAAGTTCCGGCGACACCGGCGTATCCAAAATGTCCTGTAAAACGCGCTTTAACTGAGGATTCAGCGAATTTGCTTCGCACTCAATAAGGTATCTTATAAGCGTTTTCGGGACGGAAGAATTGACTGCATACATGGACATATGATCGCCGTTGTACGTAGCCCAGCCGAGAGCAAGCTCCGATAGGTCGCCCGTGCCGAGGACTATGCCGCCGTACTTGTTGGATAAATCCATAAGCACCTGCGTCCTCTCCCTCGCCTGCGAATTTTCGTACGTGATATTCGTAACGGTCGGGTCATGCCCTATATCCACAAAGTGCTGGTTGACAGCCCTTCTTATATCTATTTCTTCGATGCAACAGCCAAACTGTTCGGCAAGCGTCAACGCGTTGCTCTTCGTCCTCGACGTAGTGCCGAAGCACGGCATCGTAACCGCGTGTATTCCCAGGTGGTCAAGCCCGAGTAAATCGAACGCCCGTACGCATACTATCAGGGCAAGCGTGGAATCAAGCCCGCCCGAAACACCTATAACCACGCTTTTTGCGTTTATGTGTTTAAGCCTCTTTTTGAGAGCGTTCGCCTGCATGTTCAATATAAGCTCGGCACGCTCCATAAGTTCCCTGCCCTTCGGCACGAACGGAGTTTTTTCATATCTTCTCGTTATCTCGTAGAACGGAACGGGTAAATCGAAATAGATTTTTTCTACGTTTCCCTTTGACGGATAATCGTAAGAAGTAAACTTGCTTCTTTCAAATTCAAGGAAAGACAAATCGAGGTCGGCGTATATCGGTTTAGGCTTAAACAATTCCGTTTCGTTTAAAATCTTTCCGTTGTCGCAGATAATGCTGTGCCCCGAATACACAAGGTCTGTGGTGGACTCGCCTTCCTGTGCGTTGGCGTAAAGGTAAGCTGTGTACGTCTTTGCCGATTGCATGGAAACGAGGTTCCTTCTGTACTCGGCTTTTCCTATGGTTTCGTCGCTGCACGAAAGGTTTGCTATAATCGTCGCGCCGTTCACCGAAAGGTAATTGGACGGCGGCTCGGTCACCCAAAGGTCCTCACAAATCTCCACACCGATTCGCATTTCGGGCATCTTTGCGTTTACAAATATATAATTAGTGCCGAACGGGTATTCTTTTTCTCCTATCCTTATAGTTGAATTCCCCTTCGGCGCAGGGTTAAACTGCCTTTTTTCGTAAAATTCGTTGTAGTTCGGCAGATACGTTTTAGGCACGACGCCCAAAATCTCCCCGTCGAAGCAGACTATGCCGCAGTTGTACAGCTTACCCTCTTTCCTGAGCGGCGAGCCGAAAACAAGCACGGTGTTAAGCCCCCTCGTGCAGGAAGCGATCTTTAAAACGTATTCCTCCGCACTCGAAATAAGCGTCTGTTGGTAGAATAAATCGCCGCAGGTGTAACCGGTAAGCGACATTTCCGGCAAAACCAGAAGCTTAACGCCCGCCGCGCTCGCCTTGCAAACCGCAAGCACTATACCGTTTGCGTTGAAAGGCACGTCCGCAACTTTGATTTCGGGAGAAGCGACCCCCGCCTTGACAAAACCGAAGCTGTCCTTTCGGTCGGAAGCAAACGGGGCGGTGAAAACGTCCTCTCTTTGCTCCTTCGCAGCCATAGCGGGCGCATCCGATACGATCTCCCCGAGGTCAACCCCGAGCGCAACCGCAAGCAAAAAGAGCGTGTCGAGCTTAATACTGCCGATACTTCCCGAAAACAGCTTGTTAAGCGTTCCGAGCGCGACCCCGCTTTTTTCGGCAAGACTCTCGTTCGTAAACCCTTTTTCGGCTTTAATCTTCTTAAGTTTTGAGATTATTTCCGCGCTACCCGAAGCCATTTTTTACTCCGCCTGATTTTTCTTCCATTAAATTTTACCATATCTTATAATAATTTGCAACCATTTTATATAATAATTCAAAAAATTTTTCCAATACATTATATGTTTTATAAAAAATAAATCAACCCACAAACACAAGGCTGATTTATTTTATATGTATTTATAATGTCTTTATAATTTCTTACAACAGTTTTACAATATAATTATAAAAAACGGTAAATTACTTTAAAAAAGTGGTAACAAATTATTTTTCTTGGTTAAAAATTTCTATAATTTTATCCAATTTTTCAAGCACTTTTTCCTTTCCGAAAGCATTTTGCGCGGAAGTTGCAATTACGTTATCCTCGCCAATGTTTATGCACGCCGCAAGGTTTCTTACTGCGGGTTTTATGCGCGTTTTGGCAAGCTTATCCGCCTTTGTCGCTATTACCGTAAACGGAATGATAAAGTGGTTTAAGTACGTTACCATATCTTTATCGTCCTCGGTCGGGTTGTGGCGGATATCCATCAGCGAAAAAACGTGAGCGATTTTACCACTTTCGGTAAAAAAGTCGTCAAGCAGTTTTGCCCATCTGTTTTTTTCGTCTTTGGAAACTTTCGCAAAACCGTACCCCGGCAAATCCGCAAGAACGAATTCGCCGAAATCGAAGTAGTTCACAAGCCTTGTTCTGCCCGGCGTAACCGAGGTTCTCGCAAGTTTTTTGTTGTTTGCGAGCATGTTTATAAAAGAACTTTTGCCTACGTTCGATTTGCCGCATACGGCGATTATCGGTTTTTCCGTGGTAATAAATCCGCTTTTATTCGCGGCAGAAGTTATAAACTTTGTCGTTTTTATAATCATAGGGATTCCTATCTTTTACTTTACTATAGCGATATCGAATACTTCTTTTGCCGTTTTTACGGGGTAGAAATTTATATCGTCGCGGATATTCTGCGGAATATCTTCCAGATCTTTTTTGTTTGCTTCGGGAATAATTATATCGTGTATGCCGAGCCTGTACGCCGCAAGCGCCTTTTCCTTTAACCCGCCTATGGGCAAAACGTTTCCTCTTATGGTTATTTCACCCGTCATAGCCACGGATTTTTTAACTTTACGATTTGTAAATGCCGAAACTATAGCCGTCGCCATTGTTATGCCGGCGCTCGGTCCGTCCTTTGGCGTAGCGCCTTCGGGCACGTGAATGTGCACGTCGTTTTCCTCGAAAAGCGCCCTGTCTATGCCGAAATCTTCCGAGTGAGCACGAATATACGTAAGCGCCGCACGAGCGGATTCTTTCATTACGTCGCCGAGTTTTCCCGTTAAAATTATCTCGCCTTTGCCTTTCATCAAAAGGCATTCCACGGTGAGCGTAGTACCGCCTACCTGCGTCCACGCAAGACCCGTTACCGCGCCGACTTCGTCCTGTTTAAGCGCTTCGTCCGGGAAGAATTTGCGTACGCCGAGGTATCTTTCAACGTCCTCTTCTTTTACTGTCTGCTTTCTGAGTTTGTACGTTATTGCCGCTTTTGTAGCGACTTTTCTGCAAACGGTGCCTATTTCGCGCTCGAGCGTTCTGACGCCCGCTTCCATCGTGTAACCGCGGATTATGAGTTTTATCGCGTCGTCGGTAAGCACTAATTTTGCGGGGGTAAGCCCGTTTTGCTCTATTTGTTTGGGAAGCAAATATTTTTTTGCTATTTCAAGTTTTTCTTCTTCCGTATAACCGGGCACCTGAATAAGCTCCATTCTGTCGAGCAACGGAGCGGGTATGGTATCCACGGAATTTGCCGTGGTTATAAACAATACCTTTGACAGGTCGTACGGGATTTCCATAAATCTGTCGCGGAAGGTGTTGTTCTGCTCGGGGTCGAGAACTTCGAGAAGCGCGCTTGACGGATCGCCGCGTAAATCCATGGAGATCTTATCTATTTCGTCAAGCAGGAATACGGGGTTAATCGTGCCCGCTTCTTTCATTGAATATATAATTCTGCCCGGCATAGCTCCGATGTACGTTCTTCTGTGGCCGCGGATTTCCGCCTCATCCTTAACTCCGCCGAGGCTCATTCTTACGAACTTTCTGCCGAGGGCGCGCGCGATCGAGCGGGCGATGGAGGTTTTACCTACGCCCGGAGGACCTACAAAGCAAAGAATGGGGCCGCGGATTTTTTTTGTAAGTTTCAACACCGCGAGGTATTCCACTATTCTTTCCTTTACTTTAGTAAGACCGTAGTGGTCGGCGTCGAGTATAGATTTTGCCGTTATAAGGCTTTCCGAATCCTTGGTTTCTTCATTAAAAGGAAGCTCCAAAAGCCAGTCGAAATAATTGCGTATTACCGTGTATTCGGGGGAGGACGGCGGCATTTTATCCATTTTATTGAGTTCCGCAAACGCCTTATCCTCTATTTCCTCGGGCAAATTCTTTTCGATTATTTTATTGCGGATAACGTCCTTTTCTTCCTCATCGTCGCCGAGTTCGGAGTGAATTGCGCGGAGCTGTTCCCTGAGGTAAAATTCCTTCTGACTTTTATCTATACTTTGACGGACGCGCGCGGCGATTTTCTTTTCGAGAACGGCAATTTCCTGCTCGTAACCCAAAAGCTCGTCGAATTTTTTGAGCCTTTCGGTAACCAGGTCGCATTCGAGAATGGACTGCTTGTCCGCGTCCTTAAACGTCATATTGAAGGTGGCTACGTTAGAAAACTCTTCGGGGTCCTCTATGTTTTCGATAAGCGAAACGACTTCCCCGGGAATTTTCGCGTTCTGCGCGTATTCCTTGAAAGAACTCAGCGCCACGCGGTAGTTCGCTTCTACCTCTGCGGGATTTTCCTCGTCGAGATATATTCTTTCGACCTCTACCTCGAAGAATTTATCGTTTTCCCTGAACGCATTTATCTTTGCCCTGTAAACAGCCTGAACGCTTACCCTTGCATTGTTACCGGGCATTTTTACGATCTGGCGAATTCTGCATACGACGCCTACCCAGTACACGTCATCCCTTCCGGGATTTTCTACCGAGCTGTCCTTCTGAGTGGCGACAAATAAATCCACGTTGTTGTTTGCCGCGGTATCCACAGCCGCAAGCGACATTTTTCTGCCTACGTCAAAACCCGTTATCACGCTGGGGAAAATTACTTTACCCCTAAGCGCCACCATGGGAAGCACTACGCCGTTTTCGGTTGTTGCGTTTTCTATTTCTTTTTCGTTTACTTTCTCGTTCATATATCACAGTATCCGTTTTTCCCCGGGGTTTCCATTCCTTATCGTAATATTTCGGTAATTCACCGAAAACGGCCCCGGAAAAACATTTGTTTATTATTTAAAAATAGGGGTATCGGACATACTCCTGCCGATACCCCTGCGTTCTTCCTGAAAAATTACTCTGCCTCGCTGATAAGATTTTTAAGAGTCTTTTCGTATTTGGTTATATAACTGGAGCCGTCTTCAACGAATTTGGAAATGTTGAAGGATACGGTGTCGTTTACGAGTTTTTCAAGGTTAGAATCCTTCTTGACTTCGTAAAGTCTGTTGGCAACAGAGTCTTTTACTTCAATGTCCGCTTTGAATGCGGCTTCGTCCGCATACTCGCCGGTTTCGCCGGTAGTGGCAGTCATTACCTTTGTACATATTATAATATGATAACCGTAATCGGTTGCAACGATCTTAAAGGAACCTTCGCCTGCGTTGATAACTTCCTGAGCGGCAGCCTTGAATTCTGCTACAAAGCTGTTGGATTTGATACCGTTGAAGTAACCGTAATATTTGTTAAGGCAACCCGTATCGGTGCTGTATGCAAACATAAGGTCGTTAACGGCGTCTTTATAGGTAGTTAAATCGATTGCGTTCGTATACAAAGTATCCGCGCCGACAGCGGTAATTAAACCTAAAGCGGGTTTGAATACGTTTTCTATAAACGCGTCGAAAGTCATTTCATTAGCTTTGATTTCGGTAAAGTTTGCTTTATCGGTTTCGGCAGCCTTGTCTTCCCAGACCCATGCGCCGTCCTTCTGGAAATACTGAACGGATTTGGCGCCTTCTACTTTATCTATAGTTCCGGTAACTGTACCGTTGAACTTCTTAAGTCCTTCGGTCTTTACGTAGTCGTCGTCGAAAGTGAATTCGTTTTCGGTTACTTCGCCGTAAGCGTTCTGTATCCAGGTCGTACGTAAATCCTTAGCGGTAAGAGTTTTTAAAAGCTCTTTTCTGTAAGCTTCTTTCTGTCCGTCCGAATATTCGGTGAACGCGTTCAAAGCAGCGGTAGCTTCGTCGGAGAAGCCGATAAGAATGTTTGCTACAAAGCCGTATTTATCGCCCGTTGCGAGAGAAGGATTATAGAGAATGAAGGAATCTTCGGAAATACCGTCGAGAGCGGTTTCGTAAGAAGCGATATCCTTGGTGTATTTTTCCTTCTGTTCGTTGAACATATTTTTGTATTCGGACCACAAAGCGTCCTCTACTACGCCTTCGGCAGCGGTAGCTTCGAGGAGGTCCTCATAGTTTTTGATTACCAAAGACTCGAGGTTGCTTGCGAGAAGATATACGTAGTAACCGTAGTTGCTTACTTCGTACTGCTTGCCGTCTTTTTTGAGCGCTTCAAACTCGGTTTTGCTGAAAAGACCGAGGGTTTCGAAACTGTCCGCAAGGGAGTTGAAAGCCGCCTGCTTTTCCGCACCTGCGAGGTATTTGGAGAAGTACTGCTTCTTATACTCGGTGTATTTGGTAAGCTGCCAAGCTTCGTATGCAGTCTTTTCCTCTTCGGTCATCTCTTCTTCGGTAAGACCTTCTTTGCCGATGGACTTAGCGTATTCTTCGTCGATAGCCGTACCGTGGGTATGCTGATCCGGAGTGGTTCTTGCGGTTATAGTTTCGTCTTCGGTAGGCGTGGTTTCGTCCTCGGTATCCTCAAAGGATTTAACCATGCTTGCAAAGCTTGCGAGAACGCTGTATTCCGCCTGCGCAGCCTGAGTTTCGTTAACGAACTTAACGAGTTCTTTAACGTATGCGACGTAGGTGGTTGCCATATCGCCCGTGACGTACTTGTCCTCGGGAAGGGTTACCTTGGAAGTCGTATATGTCTTGTTTGCTTTGTAAAGCTGTTTGCGCGAATACTGAACTATTACTTTGTTGTTCGTAAGATTGTTGAGAATCAATTCATACGTCTTGCTGAGCGTGTAGTTGTAGTTCTGTACGTATTGATAACCGTACGTTACGTAGCCCGAAATAAGCTCACGCTTGTAGATGTTTTCGGGTTCGATTTTATATTCGCCCTCAGTACCGTCTAAGTCGATGTTGACGGAAGCAATTACTTGCTCCATATCTCTTTCCGTGTTGACTTCGAGAAGTTCGCAGCTGGCGAACGCCCCTAAGATAAACGCTACGGAAAGAAGAAGTGCGATTAGTTTTCCTGTAAGTGTTTTCATAGATCTCTCCTGAGTTCTTTGGATACTCTCGCCCGAAGACGATATACCCCGCTTATTTTACATAGTTATTATTATACAATATAAACGTGCGTTTTGCAAATTATTTTAACCCGTTTTGAAACTTTTTTCTGTCGTTTTCACTCTTTTTTTCGCCCTTTTCGCACGCGTGAATATAATGATATGCCCTCGGCATGCCGCGGCGGGTGCGATATAAGGTATTGCCGCGGATAAGCCGAGGGCTTTAATTAAGATTACCGAAAGTTTAAAACGGCGGGTGCAGATGCGGGCGTTTATGCGCGCGAAAGCTTTTGGGGCGATTGCGGGGGCAGTCGTGCGAAAGCTTTTGGAATAACGGCATGGGCAGGCTTTGAGCGTTTTTTTGGTGTCGGTGACGACGGGTCAGACAATGAGCTGTTTGGGGGTGTGGGTGCCGGCGGGTCAGGCGATGAATTCCGAAACGAACGAAAGCATCTGTTCGGCGGAAAGCCCGGGCTTTTCTATTTTGAGCAGCGGGTTTTCCTTAAACGCAAGCGCGGCGAAGGATTTGTTCGCATTGATATTCGCGTAGAGTTTTTCGTTGTCGAGGCATTCGAGGTCGGCAAAAGTTACTTCCGCATACTCTTTCTTTACGAGTATTTTCTTTGCCCTGACCGCCTTGGCGCGGTTTTTCAAAACGGCTATGCCGATGAGCGTTTGCACCTCTTTCGGAATAGGACCGTACACTTCATTGAGGGAACGCTCCACGCGCGTTTTGTCCGATTCCTCTGCGATTTCGGCTATTTGTTTGTAGCAATCCATTCGAGCGGCGGAGTCCGAAACGTACTCTTCGGGAATATACGCGCCAGCGCGGACGTCGAGTTCGGTGTCGAAATTTTTGGTGGTTTCGCCGAGCTGTTCTTTTAAAATTCTCGAATACAATTCGTACCCGACCTTTTCCATATGACCGTGCTGTTCCCTGCCGAGGACGTTGCCCGCGCCCCTGATTTCAAGGTCTCGCATGGCTATCTTGAAGCCGCTGCCCATTTCGGTAAATTCCATTATCGCGGTAAGGCGCTTGTAAGCCGCTTCGCTCATAACTTTATCCGGCTTGAACGTGAAGTAGGCGTGAGCCATTCTGTCACCCCTGCCTACGCGACCCTTTAGCTGGTACAAAGTCGACAGACCGAGTTTGTCCGCATCGATGACTATAAGCGTGTTGGCGTTGGGTAGGTCTATGCCGTTTTCTATTATCGTGGTGGCGACGAGTATATCCGCCTTGTCCTCGTAAAAAGACTGAACGGAGGCTTCGAGAACCTTCTCGTCCATTTGCCCGTGTGCGGTGATAATGCGCGATTCAGGCAACATTTCGGCTAAATGTTCTGAAAATTTGTATATGCTTTCCACCCTGTTGTACAGTATGAATACCTGCCCCCCGCGGCCTGTTTCGCGAAGTACCGCGTCCCTTATAAGCGCGTCCGATTCTTCGGTGACGTACGTCTGTACGGGCAGGCGGGTTTTTGGCGGGGTGTTTATGGTGCTTATATCGCGTATGCCGGTGAGCGACATATGCAGCGTGCGCGGTATGGGCGTTGCGGAAAGCGTGAGAGTATCGACGTTCACTTTCATAGTTTTTATCCGCTCTTTATGCTCTACGCCGAAACGCTGTTCTTCGTCGAGTATCAGAAGCCCGAGGTCTTTGAATTTTACGTCCTTGCCGAAAAGACGGTGTGTGCCTATTATTATATCCGTTTCGCCCGACAAAACTTTATCAAGCGATTTTTTCTGTTCCGCCGCTGTTTTGAAGCGGTTAACCACGTCTATATGGACGCCGAAGCCCGCAAAACGCTTTATGCAGGTGTTGTAATGCTGCTGCGAAAGTATGGTGGTGGGCGCGATTATCGCCACCTGCTTGGAATCGCACACTGCTTTGAACGCCGCACGGAGAGCTACTTCCGTCTTGCCGAAGCCGACGTCTCCGCACAGCAGCCTGTCCATAACCTTGTCGCTCTCCATGTCCTTTTTTATTTCTTCTATGGACGAAAGCTGGTCCTCCGTTTCTTCGAACTCGAAGGAGTTTTCAAAAAGCTTCATCAGTTCGTCATCTTCCGAAAACCTGAAACCGTGCCTTTCCGCACGCTCGCGGTAGAGGGACTTCAGGTTTATGGTCATCTTTTTGATAGACTGACGGACGCGTTCCTTTATCCTTTCAAAATCCTTGCCGCCTATTTTGTTGAGCGTTGGCTTTTTGTCGCCCGCAAGGTATTTTGTGAGTTTGTCCATCTGCTCGACCGAGACGTAGAGCATGTCACCGCCCGCGTATTCGACGGAGATGTAATCCTTTACGCCCGAGGTCGTTTCTATTTTACGGGTGCCGCGAACTATTCCCACGCCGTGCTGTTCGTGCACCGCGTAGTCGCCTACCGAGGGAGCGGAGAATACGTCGTTACGGCGCTTCTTTATCTTCTTTTCCGAAGAGGATTTTAAATATAAATCGCCGCTGCCGATGACGACGAGTTTTGCGTCGTGATAGATAAAACCGTTTGCGAGTATGAACGTGGTAAGCTTTACGCCCGTAAAATCTTCGGGGAAGTTATCGTTTATCTCGGCGGTGACTTTTCTTTCGTAAAGGTCGGAGTAGAGTTTCTTTGCCCTGTCCTCGCCCGCGCAGCAAACGATTACGCGGTAGCCGCCGGCTTTCCAGTTGGATATATCGGTGATTGCGTCGCCCACGCGCATGGAATAACGAGGCACCGGCGTGCAATTGAATTTATACGTTCTGAGAGGATTGAAAAACTCCACCCGCGTTATAAGGCTTTGAAGGGCGAGTTTGCGCCTGCCGTTAAAGTTCACGATAAGCTCCTCTATAGGCAGAAGCTGTTTTACGGTGAAATCGTACGCCTCGCCGCTTTTAAGGAAACGGGTTACCCTTTCGGTGTGTTCCTTGTATATGCTTTCGGCGGTATCCTTGAGCAGTTTGCATTCGTCGAACACGACGACGCTGTCGCGGTTTACATAGTTGAATATATCGTTAGTGCGGCTTTTAAGAAGAGGGAAAACGAATTGCAGGCAGTCCGCATTCGTACCGCTTTCTATCGCTTCGCTAAGCTCCGAAAAAATAGTGCGGGATTTTGTAAAAATCACGTTTTTCACGCTTTTTCCGTAGCTTTCTTTCAATTTCGATTTAAGTTCTTCCCTCTCGTTTTCGGGCAGAATTATATCCGTTGCGGCGACCGCGGTAAAGGATTTTACGTGCTCGGTTTTAAGCCCCGTTCCCTCGTCGAACGAGCAGACGGTTTCTATTTCGTCGCCGAAAAAGTCAGTCCTGAAAGGCGTTTCCGAATTTATCGGGAACACGTCGAGTATATCGCCGCGAAGAGAAAAAGTGCCTTTGCCCTGTACGCTTTCGCAGCGGGCGTAGCCCAGCCCCACAAGCTTTTCGACAGCCGCGTAAACGCTCATTTCGTCACCCTCGGTTATCGTAAGAAAGTCCGTTCTTTCCGGGAAAAGCTGCATAAGGCTTTCTACGGGAGCGACGACGATTTCCGCCCCGCAGGATATCTGCCAGAGGGCGTTCAGCCTTGCGTACAGACTTTCTTTATTGAAAGAGTGTTTGAAGAGAACGACGTCGTCCTTCGGGGGAAGGTAAACAACCTTTTTATCCGTCAGCTCGCTTATTTCTTCCGCTGCCTGCTTAGCGCCGACGGCGGTGGACGTAACGTACAGCACGGGCTGACCGAGCGTTGCCGCTATATGGCATTTTTGAGAAAATTGTATGCCGAAAGCCGAGCAGGGCATGCCCTCCCGGACGTTGGATTTAAGCTCGGCAAAGTCGCCGCCGAGCAATTCTGGTTGTATATATTTGGATAAAGACATATCTCGTTAAAACCGAAAACACGGCGATAATGCGCGTTTTAGGCTACTTTTAGTCTTAAAGGTTAATATTACACTCGCAACCGATTTTGTCTATGGTTTCGCCGCGCACGAACATTTCCGCAGCCTTTTGCGCGTTTGAAAGGGGTGTGAGCATTGCCTGCCTTACCGCCGCAGACCTTGAAGAAAGGACGTATTCTATAATGGGCATTACTTCCGTTTGAGGTTTTATGCCTATGCGGGCGCGGGGAAATTCGCCGCTGCCGAGTTCCTTTACGATGCTGCGCATGCCGTTGTGAGTACCAGCCGAGCCGTGAGCGCGGATGCGAAGAGCGCCTACGGGGATATCGTAATCGTCATAGAAAACCATGATGTTCGACAGCGGGATTTTATAAAAGTTTACAAGCTCCCTTACGCTTTCGCCGCTGGAGTTCATAAAAGTCTGAGGTTTTGCAAGGAGAACTTTTTCCTTACCTATGAACGTTTCGGCGACGAGCGCCTTGCAGGTCTTTTTTGTGAACGAGGCGCGAAGCTCTTCCGCAATTCCGTCGAGCGCGATAAAGCCTGCGTTATGGAAGGTGTTTTCATATTGTTTGCCCGGATTGCCGAGCCCTACAAGCAAATACATTTCGTTAAATTTCTCGGTTATATTAAATTCGCGGGGTCAAAAAAGCCCCGCGTTTTTACTTTCGTTTTTTTATTTTAGTCGTAGATTTCGGACATCTGCTTATCGAGATAGATGTTTTCGATTGCCCTTGCAAAGAGCTTAGCTACCGACAATACTTTGATTTTATCGAGCTTCTTTTCTTCCGACAGAGGAATAGTGTCGAGAAGCACCATTTCGGTTATGTGAGAATCCCTTATTCTTTCGATAGCGGGACCGGAAAGCACGGCGTGCGTTGCGCAGGCGTAAATTTCTTTAGCGCCGTTATTGTAAAGCGCTTCCGCACCCTGACAAATGGTGCCGGCGGTGTCTATCATATCGTCTACCATAAGGCACTTTTTGCCTTTGACGTCACCGATTATGTTCATGACCTCGATCTGGTTTGCCTTGGGGCGGCGCTTATCTACGATTGCCATGGGGCAGTTGAGTTTTGCGGCTACGTTTCTTGCCCTGGAAACAGACCCGATATCGGGCGAGACTACGATGAAATCTTCGTCTACTTTGTTTTCAAAATATTTATAAAGCAACGGACCGCCCAAAAGGTGATCTACGGGGATATCGAAGAAGCCCTGTATCTGCGCTGCGTGAAGATCCATGGTAAGCACCCTGTCCGCACCTGCGGAAGTTATTATATCGGCAACGAGTTTTGCGGTGATAGGATCTCTCGAACGGGCCTTTCTGTCCTGACGGGCATATCCGAAATAAGGTATTACTGCCGTTATTCTGCCGGCGGAAGCCCTTCTTGCCGCGTCGATCATTATTAAAAGCTCCATAAGATTTTCGTTTACGGGAGCGCAGGTAGACTGTACGATGAATACGTCCCTGCCCCTTACGGTTTCACAAAGGTGAACGGCTGTTTCACCGTCGCTGAAATGCCCTACCTCGATCTCGCTGAGTTCGAAGCCTAAATTATGGGCGATATCCTGTGCAAGCTTCTGATTGGAGTTGCCTGCGAAAATCTTAATCTCGTTGCCGTGAGTTATCATTGTGTATACTTCCTCCTAAGTTAAACGGCTATGTTTTTTGTTTAAAAGCCGTTTGGTACAAGCATATATATTGTATTACAAAATGAAAAATTTATCAAGCGGTTTTATGCCGATATCCAACATTTATCTTTTTTAATTTTTCAGAGGGATATTTTGTAGGTAGTGCAAGACTATTAGTTGCGAGCTAAAAATACCGGGATATTTAGTACCGCATTATCTGGTCTCGCGACGGGTTTTAAAAAAATCAGTGAGAAGGGACGAGCACTCTTCTTCCATTATTCCGCCGTGCACTTCCGCCCTGCTGTTGAGCGAAGTGTTGCCGGTGATATCGTACGCGCTGCCGCAGGAACCGCTCTTCTTTTCGTATGCGCCGAAGTAGATTTTGCTTACGCGGGAGTTCATTATGGCGCCCGCGCACATGGGGCACGGCTCCAGCGTGACGTAAATTTCCGCACCGTTAAGCCGCCAGTCGTCGAGCTTTTTGCATGCCTTTTTTATTGCTATTATTTCCGCGTGGGCGGTTGCGTCCTTTTTCGTTTCCCGAAGGTTCTGCCCACGAGAGATGATTTTACCGTCTTTTACGATCACGCAACCTATGGGGATCTCTCCCTTTTCAGCGGCGGCTTTCGCCTGTTTTATAGCTTCGCCCATGAATTTGTTTGCTTCCGTTTGGCGATTTTGCTCGTTAATGCGCGATATACGGGCTTTTTCTTCCCTGCGCTCTATGCGTGTAGCTCTTTTCATTTTTATTTTTCCGTTTGCCGTTGGTTGTATTTACCTTCGTCGAAGTAGCCGAAAGTTTTGCCGTCAAGATAAAAAAGCGGCGAGTTTTTTTCAAAATGCAGCGTTATTTTATAGGACGCAAGCCGTTGACGGGTCGCTTTCAGCTTTTTGTTTATAGTTCTGTCGCCGTATTTGTCGTCGCCGATAATAGGCATGCCCTCGAACGCGAGATGAGCGCGAATTTGGTGAGTTTTGCCGGTGATGAGTTTTACTTCTATCAAGGTGTTTTTTATGCCGGCTTTTTCGTTATTTTTATTAGTAAACTTGTCCGTTTTTATTAAAGAAGCGCCCGAAAACGCGCAAAAACGCGGTATTTTTTTATAAGCGGTTACTATTTGGACGTCGCCTTGCCCTTTGTTTTTATGGACGTAAACGGTGGATTTTTCCGCGTCTTTTTTAAGGTATGCGGTGAGGGTGGCTTCGTCCTGTTTCGGTTCGCCCGTGACCTCCGTTATATAATATTTTTCAAAAGTGCGCTGTTTAAAGCCGAGGTCGAGCGCGGTTTTCGCGTTTTCGTTGAGGGCGAAAATCATTACGCCGAAAGTGTTCACGTCGAGGCGATGAACGGCTTCTGCCGTCGGGAATACGGATTTTAACCTTTCTGAAAAACTTTCCGTAGGTTCGCCCTGCGGCTTTATTACGACCGCGACGTTTTCATCCGAATAAATCGTTTTTATGTTTTCGTTTTTTGCCGAAATGTCTGTATGCGAGGGAGGAACGGGCGCGCCTTTATCTTGCGAAGGCGTATTTGCAGGCGTAAACGGGGTGTAGACCTCTATCACGTCGCCCGCTTCGACAAAGCAGTCCTTACTTTGGCGTTTGCCGTTTACCTTCACGTCCTTTGCGCGGAGCGATTTCATGACAACACCGTACGGGACACCCTGCGCACATATAAGTTTTACAAGCCTCTCTTTCGTAGGCGAAACGATTTTGAACATTTGCTGAGATTTTTTTCTTTTTCGGTTTATTGAGTATTTTTTGCTTCAGCCTTTCGGCAAGCCTGAACGCCTGCGAATATAACAGGACGAATAGTATAAAAACGGCGGGCGAGATTAAAAGCGAGTACAAGCCGAACGACAGCACTATATGAGATAAAAAGTTAGTGATATAGCCGAACAGCAAACCGTTCATAAACGTAAATACCCCATATATCGCGCAAAAACGGCTGTTTGTTTGTTGTTTTACCGCCGACAGAGATATTACGCACGGCGTATAAAACGACGAGAAAACTATAAGCGACAGCGCCGCCGAAGCCGATACGTTTGCGGCAAACGCTTCGCCGCCGACAAGGTAGATTGCGCTAAGCATCCCCTCTTTTGCAATTAAGCCCGACATGGCGATGACGGGCATTTGCCAACCCGTAAAGCCCATCGGCAGGAATATAAACGAGATGAAACCGCCGAACGACGCGAGGAAGCTTTCGGAAATTCTGTCCGCTTCGAGATATTCCAAGCCGAAGCCGAACGAGCGGGCGAACCACAGCGCCGCGGAAACCGCGCTTAATACTGCTATCGCTTTTATTATAAACGTTTTGAGAAGAAAATTCAACTGTTTTGCGCAAACTTCGAAGCTTGGGATTCTGAGCGGCGGGAGTTCGAACACGAACACATTTGTTAAGACGGGGCTTCTTTCCGAATAGGCGAACGAAAAAAGCAAGCCGAACGCCACGCCGAAAACATATACGGCCAGGATTATCAGAAATTTTTGCTTAGGGAAAAACACCGAAATAAGCCAGCAGACGACGGGCAGGCGAGCCGAGCACGGAATAAAACCGAGCGTTAAAAGAAGGGAGCGCTTGCCGACAGACGTTTCCATGGAATTTGCGGTGAGCGTAGCTTGCGCGGTACAACCGAAGCCGACTAAAAACGGAAAGACGGCTCTGCCCGACAAGCCGAATTTTTTTAGCGTGCCGTCGAACAGATACGACAGGCGGGCGAGATAGCCGCTTTGCTCGATTACGACCGAGCAGATATACAGCACCGCGAGCTGTGGAATGAAACCGAGAACGCCCGCTATACCGGAGAGAAGCCCTTCGGTTATGAAGCTTTCTACGGGGCGGGGTGCGCCTATGGTTTTTAGGAGTTTTGAAATTCCCGACAGAAACAGTGAAAAAAGTTTGTTTAAAATTTCGCCGCCTAATGTGCCTACGGAATATCTGCCGAACGCCGAGTACAGCGAAAACGCAATTATAAGAAGCGCGGTCAGCACTCCCGTGACGGCGCCGGTCAGAAGTTTATCCGCTTTTGTAAACGGCTGGGTTTTCGGGGGAGAGAACAAATCATTTAGGGTGATTACACCCTCTTTTTCGCGCGTTATCGGCGAGTTTTCGGTTTTTGCGTCCTCTACGGCTTGTGCTATAAACTTCTTTAAATCGTTACCCTTTTTGTTTATAAAAACGGGAATGCCGAGGTACTTTCCGAGGAGTTCGGAATTTAATTTTCCGCCTTTGCGGACAAGCTCGTCGTACATATTTATTACCGCAGCGCAGCGCTTGTTTTGCGAGATGACCTCGTTTGCAAGCGTGAGCGCGGATGCAAGACAAGCCGCTTCTATGACAATGAGAACGAAAGCGTTGTTTTTATTAACCGCTTCGGAGGCGACGGCTTCTTCGCCGTTTTTTGAAAGCAACGAGTAAGTGCCTGGCAGATCTACGACCGTGTAGGCGCTTCCGTTGTACAAAAACGTGCCTTCGGTTGCCGTGGTGGTGACGCCGTGATAGTTGCCCGTGCGAAGATTTGCGCCCGTCAGGCTGTTGAAAACGGTCGTTTTGCCCGAGTTCGGGTTGCCGGCAAGCAATATGGTATCGGTTGCGGAAACGGGGTTTGAGGTACAAGCGGAGGTTTTCATTTTTTCAGTAAAATCCCCTCCGCCGTTTCGCTTCTGAGCGCGTACAGTCGGCCCTCGACCGAGATTATCAGGGTATGAGAAAATGGTGCGACGCGCATAGACGTGACTTTCGCCCCGACGGTTATACCCATGGATTTGAGCCTTTCTACACCTTGCTCGGGCAAACGGAAGCCCGTGATTGTGCCTTTATCGTTGGCTTTCAGGTCTGACAATTTTGTAATTTCGGTATTCGACATACTATATTTTACTATCGCGCCCGTTCCGCTATTACCGATTTTTTAGGGATTCCGATCCTTATCGCTAAGGAATAGATTGCTCTGTTGCCGCAACGACAAAAAAAGGCAAGGAGCTACTCCTTGCCTTTTGATTTTTATGAAAAAGTTTTTATAACCTGTTATTCTTTCTCGGTTCCTTCCTTTTCTGCTTCGGTTACCATATCGATGATAAGGTTTTTGAATTCTTCAGCCGATTTGACGAATTTATATTTGTATTCGCCCATAACGGATTTTACGGTTACCGTTGCATAGTTGAACATCTTTCCCCAGAAGGAGAATACTACGATTACGTTATCGATCTTTCCTATAGGAAGGTCAAACGCTTCGGTACGCCAGATGTTTCTTCTGCCGAATACGCGGCAATCGGTAAGAACGAGTTTGATTGCTCTGTATCTGAGAATTGCGAAAAGTAAAACCAAGCCGCCGAACAGAACGGAGAGAATACCTTCTACAACGTCGAAAGTCTGGTTAGGCTGACCGAGCATTACGGCTACGCCTGCAATCAATAAACCTACGAGACCGTAGAACGCCAAACGACCGAATACAGCGTTTGAAAGCAACGCGTCTTTATCTGCGCCGGTCATCTTTTGAATGAGTTTGCATATCGCAAGCAATAACATAAGCACGAAGCATGCACCGCCCAAAGCCGCGGTTATTACCGTTGCCATATCTACGATTTGTTCACCGACCGTTATAGCGTCCATCTTTATGAACAACGCTTCAACGATTACGAATAAGCCGCCTAATATGTAGAGAGCAGACGCTATATATCTGTCCAAAAAGCTGAGCGAGCTAATCTTTGCCTGCTTTATAAGTTTCTCTTTTTTACTGACGGTTTTGTCGACATATCCCATAATCAACACTCCTTAAACGGCAGAATCACTCCACCCTGCTTTTATTATATATATAATGTATTTGTTTGTCAATAGATTAAAGGCGTACTAAGTGATATTTCCCCTTAATTTTCTGCAAATTTTCATATTATTGACAACAAATAAATGTTTCACTTTGGCTTTGCCTTGTTTTATTACGTTTTCGGTTTTATTTTAATCGTCGGATACGTCGAGGTATTCGAGTTTGTTGGCTTTCTTTTCGGGAATGCTGTCGCCGTGACGGACGAAAAGCATGGTTACGAAAGACAATGCTACGAAGAACGTGGCGTAGATGAAGAGCGGCGTCATGTTGCCGGCGATATCCATAAGTATACCCGAAAGCAACGGGGTTACTATCTGCGCAGCCATAGAAGCCGTGTAATAGTAGCCGGTGTATTTGCCTATGTCGCTGCCCTTGGCGAGTTCTACAACCATCGGGAAAGAGTTGACGTTGATTGCCGCCCACGCTACGCCCGCTACCGCGAACAGTATGTACATGACTATATCCGGGGTGTTTCTTCTTACAAAGTAAGCGAGGGCAAACGAGACGGTAAGCACGCCTACGCCGATAAGTATCGTTTTCTTTCTGCCTATAATGCCGGATAAAATTCCGAGAGGGATAAACGCTATCAGCGCAGTTACCTGAGCCACTATAAGTATGAGAGTGTAAGGCTTATTGAGTACGTTTATCGCGTACAGCGAATATTTACTGGATACCGCGTTATAGCCCATATACCAGAACGCCACCGACGCAAGTATAAGTATAAGCGATATAAGCTGAGGTCTTGTGAGTTTATGCTTTTCCTGTTCCTTAGACTTTTCGGAAACTTCTTCCGCGGAAGCTTTTGCTTCGACGGTTGCGGGGACAATTTCGCCGTCGCCGGAAGTTTTCGCTTCGGTTACAGTGCAGGCTTTGGCTTCGGCTTCCTCTCTTTCGTCGAGGAGCGCCTGAGCGTCGAGCATGGCTTTGTTCCACTCCGGCTCTTTCACCGTGAGCATAAACACGATGAGGGCTACAATCATTATTACGCATATACCGCCTATGTACGGCATGTACGGCATGAGTTGATTGTTGATTTTATCTATACCCATAAGGAAGCCGAGCGCGTATACCGCTACACCGCCGACAACGCCCATAAGATTTATTATTGCGTTGGCTTTGCTCCTCAAGGGCTTGACGACTACGTCCGGCATCAGCGCGACCGCAGGCGAACGGAAGGTTGCCATGGATATAAGCGCTATTAAAAGTATTGCTATAAATATGACGAGCGTGAGCGGATTTTTGTATGTAAGTTCCGCCGCGTAGTCCGAACGAGCCGTGGTTACGAGAACGGAATAGGCGTTCTGAGCGCGTACGTCCTTTGCGTTTTCGAGCGTGGTTTTTGAGAGCGTTCTGTTGCCCATCTCATTGTAGCCGAGAACGAACGGGAGAGTTTCCGTTTTCAGTGCGGTGCCGCAGTTCGGGCAGACGGTTGCAGTCTTATCGAAGCTGTAATAGTCGCAGTTTGCGGCGGTGCAGGAACGGGCTTCGGCGTATTCGTACAGCGTATAGCTTTTCGTTCCGTCGTCCGCGCGGTTGAAAACGTACGAGGTGTTAAGCAAAAGCCTTTGGTAGAAATCCTTGCAGGCGTTTTGCTGCAGAGATGTCAACTCGTCATAGTTTTTGGTGTACAGCATTTGCGAGACGTAATCATGAAGAGATACTTCCGCACCGAGCTCGCGATAGTGATTTTTGTTTAAGTTGGTGTTTTCGTTATTGGGAAGGGTGTAATTCTTTTCCCAGAAAACGCCCTGAGCTTTCTCTGCGCGTTCCTCGGAGTTTTGCTCCGCTTCCGACGGAGAGAGAAGTTCCGCCGCGTACGGCATATCCGCCTGTGCTCCTAAGTTTTTATACTGAACGAAGTCCACGCACGACAACGCGAAAAACGCAACCACCGCGCAGAGCGTTCCTATAAGTATGAACGGTTTGCGCTTGCCCATTTTGCTTTTGCATTTATCCGACACCGAGCCGAATATAGGCAAAAGAAATACCGCGAGAATGTTATCGAGCGCCATTATAAGCCCCGACCAGGTCTGGTTCATCCCGAATTTGTTTACAAGCATCATCGGGACTATCGCGTCGTACGCTATCCAGAACGCCTGTATAAGCAAAAACGCAAAGCCTACGAATATTACCTTTTTGTTATCGAGCTTCATTGTTCTTTCCTTTTGTTAAAAGATTTTTGGCAGTTAACGTGCGATTTAGCGGGCTTTTTGATTTTTATTTCTGCCGTGGCGGAAACTTTAAAACGCCGCGCCAAAGCTATCCGTTTTAACGCACTGCCTTATTTTTAAAGCACTTTATTTTTTATAAAGCGTCTATTTTTTATAAAGCACTCTGCCGCAGTTGTCGCAGATTACCACGTTGTTTTTGGAAAGTTTGCTTTCCGCGAGTTTTGAAAACTCCGTTCTGCAATGGGGGCAATAGCCGGAACCCGTATATTCAAACAAAATCGGGAACATTTTCTCCCCTCTTTTTTGTTTATAAAGCGCCATGACTTCCGGGGGGACTTCCTTTTCGATTTCGGCAAGGCGGGCGGTTATTTCCTTCTGGGCTTCCGCTTTGCTTGCCTTGAATTCGGTGTACCTCTGACCGCATTCGCGGAACTGCTTCTGCGCGGTTGCGGTTTTCTTTTTAAGATTTTTATATTGTTCGGTAACCGCTTCGATTTCTTCCGAAAGGCGGGCGGCTTGTTTTTCGAGCACGGCGAGTTCGTCCAAAAGTTCGCGAGCCTTTTTCTTTACGAAGTTAAGCTCGTCCTCTTCGGAGTACTCCTCTATTGTGCCCTCGAATTCCTTTTGCGTTTCGGAAAGCTTTTTATATGTGGACTGATATTTTCTGAATGCGGCTTCAAGCTCCGCCGCTTTATCGTCAAGCTCGGTAAGAGAGTCGTTCACGGTGTCGAGAAATTTCTTTGCGGCTATGCCTTTCTTTCTGTCTTCGCTATTTGAAAGCTCCTGTTCGATGCTTTTGAGTTCGGCGTCTACTGCCTGATATTCGATAATCTTTTCTATCATTTCCGTACCTCCTGAAAAATCCGGTATTATTTGTTTTATGCGAATAAATCGCGTTTTAGGTGGCTTTTTGTATTTTGCCGCTTTAATGTCAATAGCCTATGGAGTTGAAATACACAACCTCCGTACCCTTAAGCTTGCCTTTTATGTATGACGCGAAAACCTTCATGCCGTAGTTTTCGCTTGCGTAATGCGTGGTTTGCAGAACGCACATTCCTCTGTCGAGGGCTTCGGTTATAACGTGGTGTTTCATATCCGCGGAAACTATGCAGTCTGCATTTTCCTTTTCGGCAAGGAGAACTTCCGCCACGTCGCAACCCGCGCCGCAGAAGGACACTACCTTTTTGATTTCGCGCTGTCTGCTGCCGAAGATCATAACGTTTTCGGTAGAGAAAACCTTTTTAACCTTTTCGGCATATTCCGTAAGCGTGGTTTTTTCTACGGCGAACGATCTGCCGTAACCGTTTTCGCCCTGGTAAAGGGTGAGTATTTTTTGCTGCTTGCCGCCCAGACCGTCTGCGAAACAGTAGTCTATACCTTTGCGGGCTATATCCAGATTAAGATGCATGGATATTACGGCTATTCCGTTCGTCGCGGCAAGGGTAAGCGCTTTGTTTTTCGTCAGCTCTAAGCTGCGGACGGGCGAGTAAATTGCGGGATGGTGAGTTATTATAAGGTTATACCCGCCGCGTATCGCGTAATTTACGCACGCCGTGGTCAGATCGAGAGCGATAAGTATTTTGTTTATTTGCGCGTCGTTTTCTATTATCAGCCCGCTGTTATCGTACAGACCGGTTTTCACCATTGCCTCCGACAAAGACAGCGGCGCGTATTCGCACGCTACGGATAAAATTTCTCTGCACTTCATTATCCGTACACCTCCGTAAGTTTGTCTTTTTTCTTTTGTATGTCTATGCGGACGGCTTCGTCAAGCTCGCCCGAAAGAATTTTTTCGTATTTTAAAATTTCTTTTTCGAGATATTCTCCGAATGCTTCGTTTTTCTCTTTAAGGTTATCCCTGCCGAATAGAATTTCGTCCTCGGTCAAGCTGTCGACGCCCTTTTGAAGAATGATTAAGTCGTAGAACTTCACGTCCTTGAACATAAAGTCTTTTTTGAACGCGTAGCCGAGAGAAAGTAGCGTTTTTCTCAGCTTATCGGCGTTTTTCATCGGTTGAACAACGAGTTTTTCGGGCAGAAACGGAGCAGATAAAAGTATTGTTTTTATCTCCTCGCCGCCCATGCCGGCTATCAGAACGAGGTCCGTATCCGACGGAATGTTTTTAAGCCCGTCCGACAGAATACATTCGGATGACTCGGGAAAAGGCGCCAACTGCTCCCTGGCTTTATTCAGGCTGGGCGAGGAAATATCCGAAGCGATAACCTTTTCAGCCTTGCCGGAAACAAGCATTTCCTTTGCTATGTAACCGTGGTCGCAACCGACGTCCGCAAATTTTTTGCAATCGGGCAGAACGGAAAAAATTATTTTCAGTCTTTCGGACGGCAACATCTTATTCGAGATAATCCTTAAGGCGTTTGGACCTTGAGGGGTGACGGAGCTTTCTGAGAGCTTTGGCTTCTATCTGACGAATACGCTCACGGGTAACGTTGAACTCCTTGCCAACTTCTTCCAAAGTTCTCGGCCTGCCGTCGTCTATGCCGTAGCGCAGACGGAGCACTTTTTCCTCACGCGGGGTGAGAGTATCGAGCACGCCGATGAGCTGTTCTTTGAGCATGGTGAACGAAACCTGGTCGGTGGGGGCGGTGACGTTTTCGTCCATAATGAAGTCGCCGAGGTGGCTGTCTTCTTCTTCGCCGATAGGCGTTTCGAGCGAGACGGGGTCCTGAGCTATTCGCTGAATTTCCATGACGCGCTCTTCGCTTATGCCCATTACTTCGGCTATCTCCTTAGGAGTAGGCTCTCTGCCGAGCTCTTGAACGAGCTGACGGGAAACCCTGACCTGACGGTTTATCGTTTCTACCATGTGGACGGGGATACGAATGGTCCTCGCCTGGTCGGCTATCGCCCTGGTAATGGCTTGCCTTATCCACCAGGTTGCGTACGTGGAGAATTTGAAACCTTTCTGGTAGTCGAATTTTTCTACCGCTTTCATCAAGCCGAGGTTGCCTTCCTGTATCAGGTCGAGAAAGTGCATTCCCCTGCCGACGTACCTTTTTGCGATGGATACGACGAGACGCAGGTTTGCTTCCGAAAGAATTTTCTTTGCCTGCTCGTCGCCCTCCGCCATCTTCTTTGCGTTTTCCACCTCGTCCTCGGCGGAAAGAAGGGGCACCCTGCCGATGTCCTTAAGGTACATCTTGACAGGGTCGTCCATATTGATTTCTTTACTTAATTCGTCGTAAAGATTTTTGTCTCTTTCGAACTCGTTGGTGACTTGTATGCCCGCCTGGTCAAGGGCTTTGTACACCTCTTCCGTCTGGGCGGCATCCGCGCCGATTTTATCGAGCCTGTCAAATAACGCTTCCGCATTTATGGATCCGCACTTCTTGTAGTCTTCGACAAGCTTTTTGATAAACTCGTTTAAAATCAAATCTTCGTTTTCCATTAAGGTTTATCCTCCGTAACGCCTTTGCTTTCGGCGAATATATTACTTTCTTTTAAAATTCTGTGATTTTAAAGATTTTTGTACTTTAAAGATTTTTGTACTTTTAAGATTTTGTGCCGTTTTCGTGAGAAAAAGGCGGCTTTTTGTTTTACACGCAAAAAAATTTTATCAGGTGAACGGCATGCGTTTGTATCTTTTCATGCGCTTTTGCTCGTCCACGATCATACGCATTATCTTGTTGCGCTGTTCTATATCCTTTTCGTTTTCGGCAAGGGATACAAGCTCTTTTATCTTCTTTTCCGACCGGTCGCACATAATGCAGTTGACGGAGTCGTAAAGGAATTTGTCCGGGTCGGTCTTCATTAAATTAAGATCGAGCTGAATTAAAATGGTGCGGGCTTCTTCCTTGCCGCCTTCGTCCTCCATATAATCGACGATGAGCGACGGTTTTATTTCTATTTTTTCCGAAATAAGCTGTTGCAGGTACGCCGAAATTTCCATACGGTACTTGTCCGTAAACGGGATTGCGCCGAGTATGAAATCCTTGGGCAGGGGGAATTTTTCAGACAGAAGAACCCTTGCGAGGATAAATCTTTCAGCCTTTTCTATAGCGGTCTCGTTGCGTTGGACGACTTCCTGTTTTTCCTCGTTAACCTGCGTTATAGCGGACTTTTCTATGTCGCGCATTATGGATTGGAACGTGATTTTTGTTTGAGATGAAACGATTTTTACAAGGTTTTCCCTCTCCGATTCGAGCTGAACGGTTTCGATTACTTTTTCGGCTTCAGCGACGTATTTACGCTTGCCTTCATCCGTGCCATTCATATATTTATTGTACAAAAGTTTAAGCTTGTATTCGATGAGAGGCAAAGCCTCGTCAAGCAGCTTTTTATAGCCGTCGGCACCGAATTTTTTTATTACGTCGTCCGGGTCAAGCCCGTCCGGAAGGGTTACTACTTTTACGTTCAGTCCTTCGTTTTTAAGAATTTCAAGCCCCCTTACGTTGGCGGTCTGACCTGCGAAATCGCCGTCGTAACTTATGAAAACGTTTTCGGTGTATCTTTTGAGCAGACGGGCTTGCTCCTTGGTGAGCGAAGTCCCCATGCTTGCGACTACGTTTTCAAAACCCGCTTCGGAAAGAGAAATGGTGTCCATATACCCTTCGACCATAATGATGGAGGGAATGGCGCCCTGACCGCGGAGCTTTTTTATTCTGTTTATGTTGTACAGCGTTTTGTTTTTTACGAACAAAAACGTTTCTTTAGTGTTTTTGTATTTGCCGAAATCAGTCTTTTCAAGTACCCTGCCGCCAAAAGCGATTACTTCACCCATAGCGTTGATTATCGGGAAAATAAGGCGTTTCGCTTCAAAATCGGAATAGCGTTTTTTTCCGTCGAACTCCTTTTCGGTCACAACGCCGGCGGCTATCATATCCTCGTATCTGTAACCTTTGCTTTCAAGGTACCTTGGAAGCTCGTCGTAATCGAGTGACGCGCCAATGCCGAATTTTGTTAAGGTAGACGGAGAAAGCCCCCTCTTTTGTATGTACTTTTCGTGCTCTTCAGCCTTGCCCGAGCGCAGATTTGCCACATAAAATTTGGCGGAGTCTTTCAATATGGAAAGAAGAACTGCTTTCTTTTGATATTGCTCGTCGTTTTTCCTTTCCTCGTAGACGTTATCGGGGAGCTGTAAGCCTGCGCGCTCGGCTAAATATTTGACCGCCTCTATAAACGAAAGCGATTCCGTTTCCATAATGAAATTGATTACGTTACCGCCCCTGCCGCAACCGAAGCATTTGAAAAACTGCCCGTACCCGTTCACGCAGAAGGAGGGCGTCCTTTCGCTATGCCCGGGAAGCGGACACCTTGCCCAGTAATTTTCGCCCTTTTGTTCGAGCGGCGTATATTTGGATACGACGTCGACAAGGTCGTTTTTAGCTTTTAACAGCTCGATAAATTTAGGATCGATAGCCATTTAAACTCCGTAATAAATTTCTTGTTTTTTATTTAGTGCCGTATTTCGCGCATTATCGGCACTTTTTTGATTGTTATTGATGCTTTATGAGAAAGCTTTTCGGGACGAAAATGCTTTCGAAAACGGATATGGCGTAGCGATCCGTCATGCCGGAAATATAGTCGCACACCACGGTTTCTTTATCGTATTTTTCAAGCAGAGGCTTGTACAAGTCTGGCAGACGGTTTAAGTCCTCCGTAAAATAAGCGTACATAGTGGACAGCATTCTGTCCGCACGGTCTTCTTCGCCGCGCGCTTCCTTTGTAAGATACACGTGCTGAAACATAAAGTCACGCAAGGTTTCGGTGGCGGAGCGAATTTCGTCTTCCATACGGACAAATGGTTTGTTTTCGCTTGTCCTTATTATGGATGTTATCATAGCGTTTATACGCTCGCTCGAGCAGCTGCCGAGTATACGGGTTTCGGAGGGAAGCTCGTCCACGCTTTTGATAAGACCCGCGCTCATAGCGTCCTCTATGTCGTGATTGAGGTAAGCGATACGATCCGCTATCGATACCGCCTGACCTTCGAGCGTAGCGGGGTTGCCCGTCTTTTTATGATTGACTATGCCGTCGCGCACTTCAAACGTGAGGTTTAAGCCCTTGCCGTCGTTTTCGAGAACGTCCACCACGCGGAGGGACTGCTCGTTATGCTTGAAGCCGTGCGGGGAAAGTCTGTTTAAGACGGCTTCGCCCGAGTGACCGAACGGGGTGTGACCGAGGTCGTGACCCAAAGCTATTGCTTCGGCTAAGTCCTCGTTGAGGTCAAGCCCGCGGGCTATCGAACGCGCTACCTGGCTTACGTCAAGCGTGTGAGTGAGGCGCGTTCTGTAATGGTCGCCTTCCGGCGAGAAGAATACCTGAGTTTTGTTCTTCAGCCTGCGGAAAGCCTTACTGTATATAATTCTGTCTCTGTCGCGCTGAAAATCGGTGCGGAACGGACACTTCTCTTCGTACCGTTCTCTGCCCTTTGTGTCCACCGATTTAGTTGCGAATTCTGACAGAAACATCTGTTCTCTTCTCTCGGTCTTTTCTCTCATAAACTCCTCCCCAAGGGTTTTGTTACGACCTTGATATTCCTTTCGGTCTTATATATATTTTTTCTTTTTTTACGTCGGGTTTTACGTCGGATTTTATGCCCGGCGAGCTTTTAAGGGAAAGCAAAATAATGCCGCCCTGCGCCATGCGCGCTTTTGCCGACATATATTATATACGCAGATTGTTTTTAAATCCCTTTTTTTATTTGATTTTTTTTGAAAAATTTACAAAATTGCACGGCGCAAACATTTTTACACTGTTATATTTATAAATAGAGGCTTGGGTTTATCTGTAACCGCCGTTTACGCCGAGGACTTCGCCCGTTATGTAAGAAGCGCCATCGCTTGCGAAAAAGAGAATGGCGGAAGCGACCTCTTCGGGGGTGCCCATTCTGCACATGGGGATTTCGTCTGCTAACGCCTGCTTTTCGACTTCCGAGAAACAATCGTTCATTCTCGTGTCTATTACGCCCGGGGTTACGCAGTTGACGGTAACGCAGGACGGGGCTAATTCCTTGGCGAGCGCCTTGGTGAACCCTATGACCGCCGCCTTGGTTGCGGAGTAACAGCTTTCGCACGAAGCGCCGACTTCGCCCCAGACGGACGAAACGGTAATTATCCTGCCCCTTTTTCTGTCCACCATTCCGCGGGCTACCGCGCGAGCTACGTTATACACGCCGTTTACGTTTACTTTGAAAAGCACGTTCCACTCGTCCTCGGTCGTGTCCGTCATAAGTTTGACAAGGGATTTGCCCGCGTTTGCAACGAGCACCTCGGTTGTGCCGAGAGTCCTTTCCGAAAAGGCTACCATTTCGGAGCAAGATTGTGCGTCGGATACGTCGGCACGGTAGATTTCAGCCACGCCGCCCGCTTCGATTATTTCCTTTTTGGTTGCCAGGGCGCCTTCCTCGTTGGTGCTGTAATTTATAAGAATGGCGTAACCCGCCTTTGCGAGCGCCTTAGCCGCAGCCCTGCCTATACCAGACGAGCCGCCCGTGACTATTGCTGTTTTCATATTGATTTACCCCCGTTTTTCGCGGATTATCGAGGTTTTTTCGGGATTTAAAAATTCCCCGATATAACACAAAAAGGGTTGCGTAAAAATTCGCAACCCGGAAAATCGACAAAAATTACTTCTTGACTCTTTCCATGTATTCGCCGGTTCTCGTATCGACGCGAATGGTTTCGCCTTCGTTTACGAACATGGGGACCTGAATTGTGATGCCCGTTTCAAGCTTTGCGGACTTGGTGGCGTTGGTAGCGGTGTTGCCTGCTACGCCCGGTTCGGATTCCACAACCAAAAGCTCTACAAAGTTTTCGCATTCTACGCTGAACGCTTCGCCCTTATAGAATTTAACCTGTACGGGGTCGTTCTCTTTGATATACATAAGAGCGTCTTCAACCTGATCGTGGTTAAGAGGAATGAGATTGTACTCTTCGTCCATGAAGTAGTAAAGACCTTCGTCATTGTAAGAATAGGTCATTCTCTTAGTTTCGATGTGCGCGTTTTCTACCTTTTCGGTCGGGTTGAAGGTCTTTTCGAGAACTGCGCCAGTTACGATGTTCTTAAGCTTGGTTCTTACGAAAGCCGCGCCCTTACCCGGTTTTACGTGCTGGAATTCTACGATGGTGTAGATGTTGCCTTCGTATTCGATGGTAACACCCTTTCTGAATTCGCCTGCTGATATCATAAGTTTACTCCTTTTTATATGCCGCGCGCATGAGTGACGGCGCTTGCGGCTTTATATGTTTTTTTATTTAATATTGTATTTAGCGAGTTTGCCGTCTTTTAAAACGCATAATTCCTTGGGGACGGTCATGAACGATTGGCTTTTGCCTTTTACCATGCATACAGTATCCTCTATTCTTATGCCGAATTTGCCGTTTAAATATACGCCCGGTTCTATTGAATAAATCATTCCGTTGAACAAGCAACCCTTTCCTTTGGGGCTTACCGCGGGATATTCGTGAATATTCAGACCTATGCCGTGACCGAGCGAGTGAGTGAAATATTCGCCGTAGCCTGCGCTTGTCAATACGTCGCGGGCTATCTTGTCCGCATCGACGCAGGACATACCGGCTTCGATCTTATCGTAAGCGGCTTTATGCGCGGCGAGAACTGCCTGATACGCTTCGGCAAACTGCCTTGTGGGGATACCGAAGGTGAACGTTCTTGTCATATCGGAGCAGTAGCCGTTGTAGATGCAACCGAAATCCATGAGGATTACCATGCCCTCTTTAAGCTTTCTGTCGCCCGTTTCATGATGAGGCACCGCAGAATTGGTGCCGAACGCTACGATCGTGTCGAAAGACTTGTCCGACGCGCCGTACAACTTGAAACGATATTCGAGTTCCGTTGCGACGTCTTTTTCCGTCATGCCGACTTTTATTATTTTTAAAGTTTCGCGGAATGCCTTTTCGGCTATCTCGCACGCCTTTTTAACGTTTTCTATTTCGCTTTCCGTCTTGACGGACATCTGCTTATCGAGAATGCCGCTGACGTCTACAAGTTTTACGCCGAGCTTCTGAAGCTTTGCGTATTCCGCAACCGTAGTCTTGGAAAAATCTATACCGAGTTCCTTTGCGTCCGCTTCCGCAAGACACTGTTTAAGCACGGTGTAATCCGCGCCCTCGTACGTCTTAATGCCCTTAGGTTCGAGCTGAGCCTGAGCCGCGTAATAATAACGGCTGTCTACAACGAATGCCGTCTGACCCTCCGTAAGTACCACGTAACCGGCGGTCGAAGAGAAACCGGTAAAATACATTCTTTGCTTTGCGTCCGTTACAAGTATAACTTTTGCTTTAGAAAAATCCATACCTCGTCACTCCTGTTGTTTTTTATACAAAATATTCTATCATAAATACAGGTTATTGTCAATAATTATTAGTTAATTTGACGGGGTTTTTAAGTATGCCTCAAGATTATTTTTGCGGGCGCCGGCGCGATGGTTTTTCTTGCGATTTTTTGCCAGCGCAGGTAAGGGCGTTTTGCCTGCGGGGGCGTTTTGCACGCAACGGCGTTTTCTACGCGTGATTTTTTCATCTGAAACGGCTTTTTCGGTCGCTTCTGAAACGGCTTTTTCGGTCGCTTCTGATTTTACAGACCGAAGATTTTATTTTACAGACATAGACTTTAATTTTACAGACCGAAATAGATTCTTTTCATTTCCATTGCGTCTTCCGCCTGGGTTCCGGCGGATTCGCAGATAATAACCGGCTCGAGATTGCGCTTCTTTAAAGCGAGTGCGAGCGGGGGAAATTCTGGTCCGTATTTATCGTCCGCAAAGGTAAGGTGGCGAACCTCTCCCTTTTCCGAATACTGTATTTTGGAAAAATGCACGTGGAAGTGCTTCATTCTTTCTTCGCCGAGCTCCGAAATAAGATAGTCAAGCCTTTCGCCGTAGTCGGCTTCGGTCCTGAGAGAGCCTTGCTCGCGCGCATTGACATGACCGAAATCCACGGTGGGAATGAAAATTTTATCCACCTTGCAGAAGGCGGCAATCTCTTCCACCGTGCCTATCTGACCGAGTTTGCCCATGGTTTCCGGACAGAACAACATATTGTCGAAACCGTTCGCGTACACGTAGTCGCAGAGGGTTTTCATGCGGTCTAACGTGAGATTTACGGCACTTTCGCGAGATTGCTTGCCCTGTGCGGCGGGGTGAAAGATAACCCTTTTCCCGCCCATAAGTTTCAAAGCGGAGGCACTTTCCAGAATGTATTTAAAAGAATTGGAAGCCTTTTCCGTTTCGGTCGAAGCAAGGTTTATAAAGTACGGGGCGTGAACGCTTATTTCTACCTGAGCCTCTTTAAACGCTTCGCCGATTATCAGGGCTTTTTCTTCGCCCATGTTTACGCCCCTGCCGAAGGAATACTCGAAGGCGTCAAGCCCTCTGTCTTTTACCCACTGCGCGGCTTCTTCCGTTTTTTTGTGACCTTCCAGAGTAAAGGAAATGGAGTTTCCGCTCGGTCCGAATTTAATCATTTATTTCTCCTTCGTTAAAATATTCAAGCGCGACGCGCTTATTGTCGTTAAGGGTTTCTATAAGCTCCTCTTTAGATGAAAAACGGCGTATATCGCGCAAAAACGCCACAATTTCCACTTTGATTTTCTCGCCGTAAATATCCTTTGAGAAATTTAAAAGGTGGGATTCCGTAATAATCTTTTCCACACCGAAAGTGGGCGCGGCGCCTATGTTCGTTATTGCGGGATACGATTCGCCGCCGACGGAAACGCGGGCGATATACACGCCGACGCGGGGCATAAACTTCCCCGCGGGGAACGGAACGTTTGCGGTGGGAAAGCCGAGCTTTCTGCCTTCCGCTCTGCCCTGCTCCACAACGCCTTCGAAAAAGTAATTGTAGCCGAGCATTTCTGAAGCAAGAGCTACCTCTCCGTTTGCAAGCGCGTTCTTTATTCTTGTGGAAGAGATTTTATCACCGAGGAACTCCACCTTGTCTGTAATGTTTACTTCCGCAGTGTTTTTGAAAAAGTCTTTAATATCCCGATCGCTGCCGCTCCTGTTGTAGCCGAAGCGGAAATCGTAACCGCAGCAAACGCCCTTGATATTCAGGTTGTCTTTCAAGCCGGACAGGAATTGTTCTTTTGAAAGTCTGCGAAATTCTTCCGTGAAAGGAACGACGAGAAGCGAGGACACGCCGAGGGCTTCGAGCATAGCCTTTCTTTCATCGTAATTTAAAATTACCCCCGTAAAACGCGAAGAATCGGCGTCAAAACTCATTACCATAACTTCTGCGTCAAGACGCTTTGCCATGGATAATGCGGCGGAGAAAACCGTTTTGTGCCCGACGTGCAGGCTTTCGAATCTGCCGAGGCACAGCACCACGGGCGTGTTGTATTTTCGGTTAAAAGGAATTTCTTTTATCATTTTACTCGCACTCCCTGACGTAAGCGCGCATATAGATTTTGCCGTTTGAAACCTCTCCCACGCCCCAGAATTCCGTTTCGTTGAAAACTTTATACAGCCCGTCCGAGTATTTATACTCGTCCTTTAAGCCGTTCAACAGTCTCGTCGCCTGAACGTTATTCAAAACGATTTCGGGAAAATCAAGAACATTTTCGGGAGGAATTATGTATTTTTCGGGCTCGGAGGAAGCTAAAAGCTCTTTTAAAGAGACCGAATTTTCTTTGTTGAAATACCCGGCTTCCGTCCTTTCGAGCATTGTCATGGTGGCAACGGTGCCGAGCTTTTTGGCTATGTCTCTGCAAAGCGAACGGATGTACGTTCCGCCCCTGCATTCTATTTTAAAAAGGTACGCGTTTTTGCCCTCCGAGCCGACAAGCGACAGGTTATCTATCACGACTTTTTTGGCGGGAAGTTCGAACCTGACGCCCTTACGGGCTAAATCATAGCCGCGCTTTCCGTCCACCATTATAGCAGAAAACCTTGGCGGGACTTGTTCTATTTCACCCGAGAAGTCACATAAAACAGCGATTATCTCATCTTTTTCAGGAATTCTTCCGCCTGTTTTTATTACTCTTCCCTCTAAATCGAAGGAGTCGGTTTCGTACCCGAAAGTGAACTGCGCAAGGTAGACTTTCTTTTTATCGAGGAGAAAATCGAAAAGCCTTGTGGCTTTGCCTATGCCGACGGGAAGTACGCCCGAAGCGAGCGGATCGAGAGTGCCCATATGCCCGCACTTGTAGTTTATTTTCTTTTTCGTTTTATTTACAACGTAGGTGGAGCCGTCGCACTTCGATTTATATACGTTAATAAAACCGTTCTTCAAATTTTTACACCGCCCGTTTTACAGATAGTTGCCGACGGTGAACACTATTTTATCCACCACGTCCTCGTAGTAGCCGTTAAGCATACAGCCGCTTGCGAGTATGTGACCGCCTCCGCCGAAGCGGGAAGCTATTTCGTTTACGTTCGCAGTGCCTTTGGAGCGGAAGCTGAGTTTGAATTTTTTATCGCCCGTTTCCATAATGCTTACGGCAACTTCGACCCCCTCTACGCTGAGCGGAAAATCTATAAACCCCTCGGTCATATCTGTGGAGGCGCCCGTTTTTTCAAAATCGGTTTTGCGCACGGAAATGACTGCAAGCTTGCCGTCGTGGTAGATCTTCATCCCCGATATGACGAGCGCGAACAGTCTGGCACGGACGAGTTTTTGTTCTTTAAAAAGCTTGTACACTATCTCGTGAAGGTCTGCGCCCGCTTTTTTAAGTACGGCGGCGACTTCGAGAGTATTTTCGGTTACGTTGCTGTGGGCAAACGCACCAGTATCCGTAACTATGCCGAGCATGATTTCGGTTGCGATTCTTTCGTCTATCCGTTTATCTTCCTCACCGCGGAACAGCTCCGTTATGAGTTCGTATATATTTTCGCAGTTAGCCGCTCTGTCGCAAACGTAGTTGTATTTCGCGTACAGGCTGTTTGAAATGTGGTGGTCTATGTTGAACGTGTTTTTGCACGACTGAAAGAGCGTAGAATAATCGCCGAGCATTCCCTCCGTAGAGCAATCGACCGCAATATGTACGTCAAAACGCGCGTTATCGGGCAGTTTTGTGTAATTTTCGTTTATGGAAAGGAACGAAAATTTCTGCGGAATTTCCGACGGACAGACAAGGCGGCACTCCACACCGAACTTCTCGAGCGCGTGTTTAAGCGCGACGGCAGAACCTAAAGTGTCGCCGTCCGGTCTGACGTGAGAGAATATCAACGCGCTTTTAACCGTTTTAAGTTTTTCAGCTATTTCCGTTATCGTCGTCTTCGTTTTCACTGTAAGTCAATCCTTCGAGTAGTTTATCTATCTTTTCGCCGTAGTCCTGCGACTTATCCGTCATAAAATGGAGTTCCGGCACGGTTCTTATGTGCATCATTACGCCGAGTTCTTTGCGAATGAAACCGGCGGAGGAAGCTATTGCGTCGAACGTTCTTTTTTTGCTTTCTTCCGTTCCCGAAAAAACGCTGACGTATACTTTTGCGTGCTTCAGGTCGTTGGTTACGTCAACGTCGGATATGCTGAAAAGTTCGCATATATCGGGATTTTTCACCTTGCTTTGAAGTATTTCGTATATATTTTTTCTGAATTCGCCAGAAAGGCGCTGTTCGCGGAGTTTCTTCATATTTTCGTCTCCTTTATTTTGTTGGTTTTTCTTTTATTATCCCCGAAAGAGAAATTTTTATCGGTTAAAAAAACGAATTACGTTCGGCTTGCGCCGAGAGTTTTTCTTTTCCGAGTAGTAAAAGATAACCGAGGAAATTACGAGCTTGTTGTTACTTTCGCGGTTTCCTCGGTTGCCAAGCGGAGTTTATCCGCCGTTATTTATTAGTCTTTAATTTCTTCCGAAATATAGCATTCGATAAAGTCGCCTATCTTGATGTCGTTAAAGTTTTCGATAGACATACCGCATTCATAGCCCTGCTGTACTTCTTTTACGTCGTCCTTGAAACGTTTAAGCTGTAACACGTTGCCTTCGCATATCATAATGTTTTCGCGATAGATACGAAGTTTGCCGTTCCTTACGATCTTGCCGTCCGTTACGTAGCAGCCTGCGACCGTGCCGACGCCAGTGATGTTGAAGGTTTCGCGTACCTCCGCCTTGCCGAGGTATACGTCGCGGAACTTAGGAGCAAGCAAGCCCTTCATTGCCTTTTGTACGTCTTCTATCGCTTCGTAAATGATGCGGTAGAGTTTTACGTCTATATGTCTGCGTTCGGCAATAGTTTTTGCATTGCTGTCCGGACGAACGTTGAAGCCGATGATTACCGAATTGGAGGAGTCCGCAAGCATTACGTCCGTTTCGCTTATGGCGCCTACTGCGGCGTGGATTACGTTGACTTTTACTTCGTCGTTGGAAAGTTTTACGAGCGATTGTTTGACCGCTTCCACAGAGCCCTGTACGTCCGCCTTTATTATGAGGTTGAGGGATAACTGCTTGCCTTCGGCTATCTTGTTGAACAAATCGTCGAGCGATACCCTTTGCGTTGCGCGTATCATTTCCTCGCGCTCTCTGTTCTTTCTTTCCTGAGCAACGAGCTTGGTGAGTTTTTCCTGTTCTACGGCGTAGATGTTGTCGCCCGCGTTAGGTACTTCTTCCAAACCTAAGATTGAAACAGCCTGCGACGGACCAGCCTCTTTTACCGTTCTGCCCTTGTCGTCTATCATCGCACGAACTCTGCCGACTACGGTGCCTGCGACGATGTTGTCGCCCGTGTGGAGCGTTCCGTTCTGAATAAGTACGGTGGCTACCGGACCCTTGCCTTTATCGAGCTGAGCTTCGATTATGGCGCCGCGAGCCATTCTGTCCGGATTTGCGCGTAAATCGCGCATTTCGGCAACTACCATTATGGTATCGAGGAGTTCGGGGATACCTTCGCCCGTCTTTGCGGATACGGGGGCAAGAATTACGTCGCCGCCCCAGTCTTCTACGAGGATATCGTGCTCGGTGAGCTGTTGGCGTATTCTGTCTATATTCGCGGTGGGTTTATCTATTTTGTTAGCCGCTATGATTATGGATACGTTTGCGGCTTTCGCGTGGTTGATGGCTTCTATCGTCTGAGGCATTATGCCGTCGTCCGCCGCGATTACTATGATTGCTATATCGGTTACCTGCGCGCCGCGCGCTCTCATTTCGGTGAATGCCGCGTGACCCGGGGTGTCGATAAACGTTATTTTGTTGCCTCCCACGGATACCGTGTACGCGCCTATGTGCTGGGTTATTCCGCCCGCTTCGCCCGCGGTTACGTTGGTCTGACGAATTCTGTCGAGGAGCGAAGTTTTACCGTGGTCTACGTGACCCATGACGGTTACTACGGGAGGACGACGTACGAGTTTGCTTTCGTCGTCGTGCTCGTCGCCGGCGAGGTCGCTGAGGACATCTTCCGCAGTCTTTTCGAGCTTAAGTTCAAGCTCCACGCCGATATCCGCCGCGATATATGCCGCGGTATCGAAATCTATCGTGTCGTTTATAGTTTTGATGATACCTTCTTTGAAAAGTTTTTTTGTTATTTCCACTGCGGAAATACCTATCTTTTCGCTGAGTACTTTTAAAGGAATTACTTCGCTTGTAATAACCGCCTTTTCGATTTTAACGGTGGGCGTTGCTTGTTCGCTCTTTTGCTTTTTGTTACGAACTTTTCTGTAACCCGTCTTGTTTTCGTCGAAATCGGCTACCGAAATCTGCGTTTTTATAAGAGCTCGTTTATTGACCGTTTTCTTTTCCTCGAAGGATTTTTCGGTCTTTTTCTTCGCGGCGAAGTTCTTGTTTTCTTTGCCCTGCGGGGGGGGAAATTTGGGTGCGTCCGCCGCCGTATAAGTTCTCATGGGTCTATCCGAAGGCTTCTTATATCCCGTGCCGCCCTGAGCGCCCTGCTGACCTTGCGGTCTCGGCTGATAGGGTTTCTTTTCCCTTCTCGGTTCTGCGGGGATAAATTCTTTTCTTATTACGCGCTTGGGCTTATCGTCCACATTGGGATCCGCCTTGCGTACTATGAACGACGGAAGAACGGGTTCCTTGGGCTTTTCCTCTTTCTTTTCTTCGGGTTTAGCCTCTTCCGCAGGTTTCGTTTCTACGGGTTTTTGTGCGTTTTCCGCGGCCTTTTCCTTTTTCTCGGAATCCGAGGTTTTTTCTTTTGCGGGCTTTTTATCTGCCGCCGGCGCAGCCTTTTCCCCCTTGGCTTCTTTTGCCTCGGGAGCTTTTTCGTGCGTTACCGTTTTATTATCGGAAGCGGCGGGTTCGGCTTCGGGCTTTGTCTCTTTTTCAGCCTTGACCGCTTTCTCCGCTTTTTCTTCTTTCTCCTGCTTCTCGGGAGTAACGGGAGCCGTCGTTTCCGCAGTCTCCTTTTCGGGTTCCTTGGCGGGCTTTTCGGCTTTTTTACGGGGCGCTTCCCCTGCCGCCGCCTGCGGCTCTGCGGGCTGAGTTTCCGCCGCCGTTTCTTCGGTAGCTTCCGCCTTTGCCTCTTCGGCTTTAATTTCATTCAATTTTTTGTTTTTATCGGAAATACCGCGGATAAAATCGTTGAGTTCCTTTTCGGACTTCTTTATCTGTTTTAAAAGCCCTTCAAGTTCATCACCCGCAAGCGTTCCGATATTTTTAATGTTGTCAAATTGAATTTCTTTTTTTTCTGCCATCTTTACTCCTTTCGGCCTCCGGATATTATCGTGAAATTTTCATCGAGATTTTCAAGTATCGCCCTGGAAAGATTTTCTTCCGTAACGGCGACGGTTTTGCAGTTTTCTTTGCCCGTTATTTCCTCTAAGGAAACAGCCGAGAGCAAAAGCGGACATGCAAATTTGTCCGAATATTTTTTAGCGTCCTTTCTGGCGTTTTCGGATGCGTCCGCGGACACTATAATAAGATTTGCTTTTTTAAGCGACGCGATGAGGTTGGAGCCTGCGCGCAGGTTGCCGGACTTTCTTGCAAAGCCCAGGTAGCTTACTATTTTACTTCTTTGCAAGGTAAGCCTCCTCTATCGCCGAATATACGCCGTCGTCGACCGCGCACTCGAACGCGCGATTGAGAAGTTTCGCCTTGCCGAGTTTTTTTATGCAAGCATCGCTGTCGCATATATACGCGCCGCGTCCGTTCTTTTTGCCGGTAAAATCAAGGGATATTTCCCCTTCCGCCGAGCGGACTACGCGCAACATAAGCGGCTTTTCTTTCATTTCTCTGCACGCTACACACATACGGAGAGGTGTTTTTTTCATTTCGTTCCTCTTGAAAGTTGTTTTCGTTTAAACGGAATGCGGGGAGGGAAAAATCAGTTTTCCTCCGTTTCCGTTTCTTCGCGGGCGCCGGCTTCCATTTCAGCCTGAATTTCGGCCATAGCCTTGGACTCGCTCTTGACGTCTATCTTCCAGCCGGTAAGGCGAGCGGCAAGACGAACGTTCTGACCGTCCCTGCCGATTGCAAGGGAAAGTTTGTCGTCGGGCACTACTACGGTTGCGACCTTTTCGCCCTCGAGCGCGGATACCCTTATAACCTTTGCGGGGGATAACGCCTTTGCGATGTATTCCAGCGGATCTTCGCTCCACAAAATGATATCTATCTTTTCGCCGTTAAGCTCCTGAACGATTGCGTTTACGCGCGCGCCCTTGTTACCTACGCAAGCGCCTACCGCGTCTACGGAAGGATCGTGCGAGCAGATGGCTATCTTCGTTCTCTGACCTGCCTCACGAGAGATGGCTTTGATTTCAACTACGCCCTGACGGATTTCTGGTACTTCGTTTTCAAACAAACGCTGAACGAGACCCGCGGCTGTGCGGGATACCATAATCTGTGCGTTTCTGCCGTTGTTCCTTACCCTCTTTACGTACACTTTTATCTTCTGGTTAAGCTCGTACTTTTCGCCGGGTACCTGGTCGGACGGGAGCAACACGCCTTCTATCTCACCTTTGCCGATTTCCACATAGACGGTCTTGTCCTCTATTCTTCTTACGATGCAGTTCATAATCTCGTTTTCTTTATCGCAGAATTCGGTAAGGGTGTTGTCCCTTTCGGTCTCGCGAAGTTTCTGCATTATTACCTGCTTAGCCGTCTGAGCCGCGATTCTGCCGAAGTCCTTGGGAATGATTTCTTCCGAAAGGACCTCGCCGACCTTGACGTTCTTTTTAATAAGACGAGCTTCCTCCAGGGAAATTTCCTTGTCCTTATCGGTAACTTCTTCGACTACGTTGCGAACCGAGAAAATTTGTATTTTGGCTTTTTCCGGGTTGAGCTTTACTTCTACCCCGCCGGAAATTCCCGAATTGCGTTTGTACGCGATTACGAGCGCGTTCTGAAGCGCTTCTATAAATACTTCCTGACTTATGCCTTTCTCTCTTTCGAGATCTTCAAGCGCTAAAAAGAAATCCTTATTAACCATCTTTTTGCTCCTTTTTATTCTCTGCCTTATCCGGGCATTGCGTTTCCCCGCAGCGAACGCCGAACTTATAGCGTTCTTTTGCGTTTTACGGGCTTTTTTATTTTATTTATCGCTAAACTCCGCTATACGCTTTTACGCTCAGTCGAATTTAACGGCTTTGTTTATTTTGGCTATCTTTGTGAGCTGAAATTTTTCTTCCGTGCCGTTTATCTCCACGGTTACGGTGTTTCCGTCGTAGCCCGTGAGAACGCCTTCGAAATACTTCTTGCCCTTCATGGGTGCGAAAAGCTTTACTTCGACATCCTCGCCGAGGGCGCGTGTGAAGTCGCGCTCGGTTTTGAGCGGTCTGTCAAGCCCAGGACTGGACACGTTGAGCGTGTAGCTTGCGCCGTAGGTGGGATCAAGCTCGTCCAGAAGATCGCTGAGGGCGTTGTGGTATTTTTCGCAGGTATCGAGGTCTACGCCGTCCTCCGTATCGATAACGAAGGTGAACGACTCGTCCTGAGGTCTCCAGAACACTTCGATAAACTCTATATTCATACTCTCGGCAAGTTGTTTTGCCGCCGAGGATATTTCTTCGATGGGTTTAATTTTCACGTCTATACCCCTTTACAAAAGTTAAGAGCGGAACATATCATTCCACTCTCGATAATCAATTAACCATGTTGCTTATAATATATTAACATATATTAAATAGTTTGTAAAGCGTTTTTCCGAAAATTTGTTCTTTTTTTCGCGTGAGTGCCAAAAATTTGCCCGAAAACGGGGAAAAATCACATAAGATCGGGAAGAGAGCCTTTCTGTTCTATAAGCTTTATGAACACTTTTGCGGTGGCGTGCGCGTCGTCGTAGGCGCGGTGCGGGTTGAATTCTATACCGAAGTATTCCGCTATAGTGCCGAGTTTGTGGTTGTGCAACTGCGGCAATTGCCGACGGGCGAGCGCGAGCGTATCTATAAGCGGGTTGTAGTAATAATAGCCCGCTTCTGCAGACAAGCGTTTCAAAAATTTAATATCGAAATCTATGTTGTGGGCTATGAGAATAGCGCCTTCGAAAAATTTGTAAACGTCGCCGGCGACCTCCTTGAACGTGGGCTTATCCGCAACCATGGCGTCGGTAATGCCGGTTATATCCGTAATTTCCTGCTTGATTTTTACCTTTGGATTGACGAGCGAGCCGAAGCGTTCGGTTATAACGCCGTCCACGATTTTCACCGCGCCTATTTCCGTTACGGTGTCGGTAAGAGGTTCCGTACCCGTGGTTTCGGTATCGAACACGACGAAAGTCTTACCCATAAGGCATTCGGGCGGGCGGTATTCGCCGGACAGCATATCGCTTTGCGTGTATTCGGTAATCTTTTCGGGGAAGATGTATCTGTAATCCTGCGGGGTGCTTTTCGAAGGCTTCTGCTCGGGAACGAAATTCTCGGGGAAATGGCAGTAGTTTATCTTCTTTATTACGAACGAGAGACGGTCACGGTAGTTTTCGACCGCGCCCTGAACGAATATGCCGTCGCCCTCCTTAAGCTTTCTTATCTGGCTTTCGGTGGCTTTTTTGTTGAAATACGTGCCCGTGATTTTTCCGCTTTTATCCGAAAATTCTATAAGGAAGAACGGCTTGCCGTTGACGGTTTTGCGCTCCCTTATCGATAGAATATTTCCGCACAAGAAAACGGAATCCATTTCGCCCTGCACGTCGTCTATGTACACCGCCGTGTCCGCGCCGATAAGGTCGTCGAGCTTGGTTATCTCCGTAACCTTTATCGAACGGTACTTGACGTATTCGACAACGGGCGGCTTTTCTTCGAGAATGGAAAAATCCACTTCGGTATCCTTGGGGGTAAGACTGCCGCGGAACTCGTCGCAGAAAAACCTGCCGAGGTAGCCCTCTATCTCTCTGATCGTGCCGTGGCTTTCAAATTGCGACACCATATCTTTATCCACCGCTATATCGAAAGACACGACGCTTATTTCGCCGTAGCGGGGTGACGGGATTTCATCGTTCCCCTTTGACCCGGAAAGCTTTTTAGACGAAGCGAGGGATGCCGACGCATCGGCAGAAGGAGCGGATAAGTCCCCTTTTTCGCACTCTATCGGGGTGATTTTTACTTTTATATCCTCTTTTGAAACGGAGTGCGCAACCGATTTGCAGTTCTCTTTTAGGTAGGAGAAAATCTCGCGGGAGACAAGCTCTTCGTCCGCGCGTATCTTCTTTACGTCGAGAGCGACCCTTCTGAAAGATTCCGGAAAGGCTTCGGCAACAACGTCGAGAATGCGGGCGCGGAGATCGTCCGACACCGTGTTATTGCATATCACGGTTACGCGGGCGGAGCGGGAGACCGGGTAGATTTCCACCTTGCTTATCTTAGCATATTTCAGGCTTTCGTCGAGAGAACGAAGCCTTAGAGTAATTACTTTTAATTCTTCCGTAGCCACAATTCTATCTCCTTCATTATTTCCTGTTTTGCAAGGCTTGCGGGAACTTTGCGTTTAATTTCTCCACCCGAAAAAATTACGCACTCGTCCTTGCCGCCCGCTATACCGAGGTCGGCGTCCTTACCCTCGCCTATGCCGTTCACCACGCAACCCATAACAGCCACTTTCAGCCGTTTATGCGTGTTTTGAGTGGCTTTTTCAATTTCTTCTGCTATTTCGAAAACGTTATAATCGCACCTTCCGCAAGTGGGACAGGACACGACTTCGACATAATCTTTATCTATACCTACGGCTCTTAATATCCTTTTTGCGGCGTACACTTCCTCTTCGGGCGGGGCGGAAAGAGACACCCTTACCGTATCGCCTATGCCGTGAAGAAGCAGCGAACCTATGCCTATTGAGCCTTTAATCATTCCGCTTTGCATGGTGCCTGCTTCGGTTACGCCTATATGAAGCGGATACGAACAGCTTTCGGACAAAATTTCGTAAGCCTTTACGGTGGTGGCTACGTCCGAAGCCTTTGCGGAAATAACTATGTCGTTTACGCCGTAGCTTTCAAATATGCGGGCGGCGTGAAGCGCGCTTTCCGCAAGTGCCTTTGCCGTGCGACCGTATTTTTCAAGATATTCCTTTTCTATACTGCCCGAGTTACTGCCTGCCCTGACGGGGATTTTATAAGCCTTTAAACAATCGGAAACCGCCTTTATCTCGGCTTTTCCGCCTATATTGCCCGGGTTAATCCTAATCTTGTCCGCGCCGTTTTCGCATGAGAGAATGGCTAATTTGCTTGAAAAATGAATATCCGCGACAATCGGGCAGTTTACCTTTTCTTTTAATTTTTTTATGGCTTTCGCGTCCGCCTCGTCACGAACGGCTACACGAACGATATCCGCGCCCGCATTTACGCAAGCACGGATTTGTTCTGCAGCTTCGTCTGTTTTTTCGGTTTTGACGGTCGTCATCGTCTGGACGGTTATGCGGTTCCCTCCGCCTATTTTTACGCCGCCGACGTTCACCGCGAAAGTCTTATCGTTTTTCATTTTTATTAAAACAAATGTAATATATCTACAAGTACTGCAAAGCCGAGAAGCAGGAACAAGCCCACCGTGTGAATAATGGCTTCCACATTTCTGTTGACGGGTTTGCCCCTTATCCACTCGATGAGAGTGAACGCCACCCTCGAGCCGTCGAGCGCAGGCAGCGGCAACAGGTTGAACACGCCGAGGTTGACGCCGATATAACCGCCGATAGTGAGTAAGTTTCTAAACCCGCCAACTTTGATAACCTGCGTGGTCATTACGATTGTGGTGACCGTTCCGCCCATGCTGTTTATGCCGAGCGCGCCTGTTATGAGCTGACCGAGCACAAGGAAGATCGAGCCTGCCATTCTGAACGAATACGCGAACGCGCCGCCTATCGTCTGGAAAAAACCGAGACGAACGTTTGCGCTGCCCCAGTTGCTCTGGGACGTTTCGGAAGTCACGCCGAGCATTCTGAATATGTTTTCCTCGGTAGCTTCGGCAAAGTTTTCGGGCAGGGTTATTTCGAGCTTGAAGTGTTTGCCGTTGCGGTACACCCAGATATTTGCCTTTTCGCCCGCCGATTTATCCTTTAAATAATTGTATAATTCCTTTGCTCCGTAAAGCCTGTTTTCCTTTTTATAAAAGTTTTTGAAATTGTCGTCGTTTTCAGGGTTATCGACGTCGAACGTGTAGTCGGAAGTGCATTCACGGAAAAGAATATCGTTTTCCATAAACGAAGAACCGTCCCTTACGCCCGTTACCTGCGTGAGAGTCGCTACGCCGAGAGCATCCGAAACGGCTACCATATCCGTTGCGTTCTTGCTTGTGACGTCGCTGCGGAGCGTGACTTTCGTCTGAACGAATTCGCCGTTACGGTAAACAACGAGGTTTAACACGTCGCCCTGCTTTTTGCCGTTGAGCTGTTCGATTAAATCTGTCTGAAGATAAATTGTTTTTCCCTCTATGGAGACAATCGCGTCGCCCTGCTCGAGTGACCAGGCGTATTCGCTGTTATTTACTATGTCGCCAGCGGCAAACAAAGTCTGCCCGTAAATGCCGAACAGCAGCATTACCATTACTATTGCAAGAACAAAATTCATAAACGCGCCCGCGACGAGCACGATTATTCTTTGCCAGGGTTTGCGGTTATTGAATGCGGTTGGAGAATCGCTGTCGTCGTCCTCGCCCTCGAAAGCGCAGAAGCCGCCGATAGGGAGAACCCTGACGGAAAAGTATTCGCCGTTCTTTCTTTTCTTTTTATACACCGCGGGACCGAAGCCGAGAGCGAATTCCGTTATGCCGAAACCGAGAGCCTTGCCCGCCACATAGTGACCGAACTCGTGAACCGTTATCATGGCGAGAAGCACGAGAAGGGCAAGAACCACGGACAGAACCGTTCCCATAACGTTATTAAGCGAACCCGTTGCAAGACCGTAAACGATACTGCCTATGACGATTACCGCTATCGCGATAAGGGTTATGGCGAGAACGACGTTATTCTTCTTTTTATCGTCGCCGTCACCTCCGCCGGGAGAACCAGCTTTAAACGATTTTGTGGGTTTTTGCGCGTTTTCGGGGGTATTTGCTTTTTCCCCGACAGGCGTGTTATTGTTTTTTTCTTCGCTGTAATTGTCCATTTATTCTCCGATTGTCTTTATTATGGCTTTCGTTTTTTATAGCCGAGCGCCAAAAAACGAAATGCCCGTTGATTTATTTTATGTATTCGCCGGCGATTATATCCGTGGCAATTTGCCTTGCGGAAATGTCCGTTTGCTTTATAGCCTCTAACTCCGCCTTTTGCGAAGGGATTTCCGACAGAGTTTTTTCTATTACCTCCGCTATGTCCGTGAAAGCTATGCGACCGGCGAGAAAGGCTTTTACCGCGACCTCACTTGCGGCATTGAGCGCGCACGGGGTTGTACCTCCCCCTTTTAACGCGCTTATAGCCAGGTCGAAACAAGGATAGGCTTGCTTTTCTACCTTATAAAATTCCAATTTACCGAGGCTTGCAAGGTCTAACGGCGCTATTTTCAGCGGAAGTCTTTCCGGATAGGTGAGCGCGATCTGTATCGGTTGCAGCATCGAGGGGGTGCTCATTTCCGCCATCACGGAGCCGTCCGAAAATCTTACCATGGAATGCACGGTGGACTGCGGGTGAATAAGCACTTCTATCTTGCTCGTCGGGGCGTTGAACAGGTGGTGCGCTTCTATGACTTCAAACCCCTTGTTAAGCATCGTTGCGCAGTCTACGGTTATCTTTGCGCCCATATGCCAGTTGGGGTGACGAAGCGCCTGTTCGGGCGTCACGGTGCGAAGCTGCTCACGGGTGTAGCTTCTGAACGGACCGCCACTTGCCGTTAAAATAAGACTTTCAAAACCGTCTTCCCTGAAATTCAGGCATTGCCATATTGCCGAATGTTCGCTGTCCACAGGGATTATTTTTACGCCGTTCTCTTTGGCTTTCCTCATTACGATCTCGCCGCCGGCGACAAGGGCTTCCTTATTTGCAAGGGCTACATCCTTTTTCTTTTCTATAGCATCGAGGACGATCTCCAACCCGGCAAAACCGCTGACGGCAACGAAAACGAGATCCGTATCCTCGGTTATGCAGTTAAAAGCGCCTTCGCGTCCGTAATAACACTTTACCCCGTCAGGGAGATCGAGACCGCTTTGACCGCCTGCAAGGCAAACAGCCTCGGGCTTGTATTTGTGAGCCTGCGCACTGAGCAATTCCGCATTCGTGTTTGCGCAAAGAGATACTGCTTTGGCTATGGAAGGATTTCTTTCCAGAACCTCGAGAACCTGTCTGCCGACCGAGCCTGTACTGCCTATAAGCGCGATTTTTTTCGTTTTCAATTTATAGATTCCTTATTGTACAAGTGCCGTATTTCGCACATTATCAAGTATTTTTACAATGTTATGGCAATAGCGAAGCAAACGTAAACAAGCGGGCAGGTAAACAGGATGCTGTCTATTCTGTCCATAATTCCGCCGTGACCGGGAAGAATGTTGCCCATATCTTTTATGCCTATTTTGCGCTTGAACGCACTTTCCGCCAGGTCTCCGAACTCGGTTAAAAGCGAGCCGAGAACGCCGGTTATAATAAACAATATTACGCTTGGGGTTTGCGCTTTTACGGCAAAAGCAAACACCGCCCACACGCCGATTGCGCCGAGAATACCGCCGAATATTCCGCCTATGCCCCCGGCTATCGTCTTTTTGGGACTGATTTCCTCGCAAAGTTTTCTTTTACCGAATGCATAGCCGATGAAATACGCGAACGTATCGGCAAACGGGGATATTACGAATATCAATATCATTGCGATGAGCGAATACTCTGTCAGAGCATTCGCGTAGGACATAAACAGCAGCAAGAAGGACGGATAAAACGTGGCTAATAAGCCCAGCCCCGCACCCTCTAACGTGGTTATTTTATATTGCAGCACGAGCAATGACAGCTGTAATAGCACGCCTGCGCCGTAGACCCACAATATGCCTTGTTCGCGGAAATACCAGCACACCGGCACCGAAGCCGCGGACACGGCAACCGCCGACGCCTTTTGCATAAACGTTGTGCGTTCGCCCGTGGCGCGGGCGACTTCAAACGAGCCGAGCGTGGCGAGAATGAGTACGAATATCTCAAACAGCACCGTTTGTATATTGCGCAGTAAAAAGAATATTACCGTAAAAAGCACTAACCCTGCGCCGGTGATTATTCGTTTTAACATTTTTACGTTTCGTTTCTCCTTTTGCTACCCCCCGTTTTTGTGCGTTTTAAGGGGTTTTTGTATTCGGGCTTCACTATACTTTTCCGAATCTTCTGTTCCTTAAAGAATAATCTTTAAGAGCGGTTTCTATATCTTTTTCATTTAAATCGGGGAACAGAACTTCCGAAAAATACAGCTCCGAATAAGTGGACTGATAGGGCATAAAGCCCGATAGACGTTTTTCGCCGCCCGTTCTTATGATTAAATCCGGCGAGGGAAGCCCCGCGGTATATAGCGCTTTTTCAAAATTTTCGGGAGTGAACTCCTCTTTTCTTTCCGATAGCAAACGGGCAGCACGGATTATCTCCGCCCTGCCTCCGTATCCGAGTAGTATGTTAAGCGTGAACGGAGAGTTCGTTTTTGTTTTCTCCTCCGCTTCTTTTATAGAAGAGCAGAGGCTTTCGCCCGCTTTTTCGTACTCGCCCGAGAAGCGCAAACGCACGCTTGACGGCTCGAACAAAAGCGGAAACGCATTGATAAATTCCTCTACCCTCTTTAATATTCCGACGACTTCTTCCTGCGGGCGGGAGAAATTCTCTTCCGACAACGCGTAAAGAGAAACAACCTTTACACCCGCTTTAAACAAAGCATTTGCGACTACCGGTACTTGCTTTGCCCCTTCTTTATGACCGCATTGGCGGGGCAAGCCTCTTTCGGTTGCCCATCTGCCGTTGCCGTCCATGATAACGGCAACGTGCGACGGCACTGAAGAACGTTTTTCTTTAAGATTATTTTCGGACATTAAACCGTCATTACGTCCTTTTCTTTTTCGACGGCGAGTTTATCTATAGCTTCTATCGTCTTGGTTACTTCCTTTTCGACGTCTTTCTCGAAACCGCTGTATTCGTCGTCCGTTATCTCTTTGTTTTTGTTCATTTTCTTGAGAGCTTCAAGGGTATCTCTGCGGATGTTTCTGACTGCTACTTTGGAGTCTTCAGCCATCTTTTTAACTTGTTTGCAGAGGTCTTTTCTTCTCTCTTCTGTAAGCTCGGGGAAAACGAGCCTGATTACCGTACCGTCGTTCGTCGGGGTTAAGCCGATATTTGCGACGAGTATAGCTTTTTCCACGTTTTTAAGTGTGCTTTTATCCCACGGAGCGATTACAAGACATCTTCCGTCCTGTACCGAAATATTACCGACTTGGTTGATAGGAGTAGGCTGACCGTAATAATCCACCTGAATCTTGTCGAGAACATGGGGGTTAGCCCTGCCCGCACGTATAGTGGTGTATTCGTTTTTAAGCACCGACGCGGTTTTTTCAAGCCTTTCTTTGTTTTCGTCGAGTATCATTGTTACGACTTCCATATCTGCTGCCATATTCGTTTCTCCCTTTTTTTATTATTTGAATTATCTTATCCATGTGCCGAGTTCTTCACCCTCGCACACGCGGACAATTGCGTCCTTTTCGTTTAAGCCGAACGCGAGTATCGGGGTTTTATTTTCCATGCAGATGGTTACCGCGGTGGTATCCATCGCTTTCAAGCCCTGTTTTATAAAATCAATATACTTGATTTCTTTATACTTCTTCGCGTCCTTATTGACCTTCGGGTCGCTGTCGTAAATACCGTCTACGTTTTTCGCGAGAAGCAATATATCTGCATTTACTTCCGCAGCCCTGAGAGCCGCAGCCGTATCCGTGGAGAAATACGGGTTGCCCGTGCCGCAGGCGAATATTACTATTCTGCCTTTTTCGAGATGGTTGAGCGCCTTCCTGAGTATATAAGGCTCAGCCACGCGGGTTATAGTGAGCGCCGTCTGAACGCGGGTAGGTACGCCTTTCTGTTCGATTGCGTCCTGAAGGGCAAGCGCGTTGATTACCGTTGCGAGCATCCCCATATGATCTGCGGTGGTTCTGTCCATATTGGTGCCTTGTCTGCCCCTCCAGAAATTGCCGCCGCCGACGATTATGCCTATCTGCACGCCCATATCGTGCGCTTTTACAAGTTGACAGACGACCTGATCTATAAACTTTTCGTTAAGCCCCGTGCCGTTGTCGCCGGCAAGCGCTTCACCGCTGATTTTCAGTATTATCCTTTTATATTTTGCGGACATATTCTCTCCTGTACGGTTTCCCGATTTTTAAAAAAAGGGAACACAAAAAAACTGTGTTCCCGTAATAAGACTTATTAAGCCTTCATCTGAGCAACCTGAGCTGCTACTTCGTCTGCAAGGTTTTCGCTCTTCTTTTGAAGTCCTTCACCCATTTCGAAACGAACGAATCTTCTTACGGCAATCTTTTCACCTATCTTAGCGGTAGCTTCTACTACAAGCTGTTCGATTGTCTTGGAAGGATCCTTTACGAACTTCTGGTTGAGCAAGCAGTTATCTTCGTAATAACTCTTAATTCTGCCTTCAACCATCTTTTCTGCAATGTTCTGGGGTTTGCCTTCTTCAAGCGCCTGTGCAAGAAGAATTTTCTTTTCGTTTTCGATTACGCCTGCGGGTACTTCTTCCTTAGTTAAGTACTGAGGATTTGCCGCTGCGATGTGAAGCGCGATGTCGTGTACGAGACCTTTGAATTCGTCGCCGCGAGCAACGAAGTCGGACTCACAGTTTACTTCGAGAAGAACGCCTACTTTGCCGCCCATGTGAATGTAGCTGTCTACGATACCTTCGGCAGCTATTCTGCCCTGTTTCTTAGCGGCTTTGGCAATACCGTGCTCGCGAAGATATTCAATCGCTTTTTCAGCGTCGCCATTGCATTCTACAAGAGCTTTTTTGCAGTCCATCATACCTGCGCCCGTTCTTTCTCTGAGCGCCATTACGTCCTTTGCTGTAAATTCCATATTCGTATCTCCCTGATTATTTATTGTTGATTAGCTTTTTAAGTTGCCGAGCGAATTATTCCTTCGTTTCGGTTTCTACGGCTGCTGCTTCGCTTTCTTCGTCAGCCTTAGCTACTTCTTCGGCAGTTACTTCTACCTGATCCATAGTGGAAACTTCTTCTACGTTATGACGAACGGCGTCTTCACCCTGGTTAGCTTCGATAACAGCGTCCGCAATGATAGAGGAGATGAGTTTTACCGCTCTGATTGCGTCGTCGTTACCGGGGATTACGTAGTCGATCATATCGGGATCGCAGTTGGTATCGGTGATTGCCACTACGGGGATACCGAGCTTTTTAGCTTCTCTTACGGCGATGTCTTCATTGTTAGGATCTACAACGAACATTACGCCGGGAAGCGAGCGCATTTCTCTGATACCGCCGAGGTTTGTCTGTAATTTATCTCTTTCGGTCTTGAGAGCGATTACTTCTTTTTTGGGAAGAAGATCGAAATCGCCCATCTTTTCCATAAGATCGAGTTTGTTAAGTCTGTCAATTCTCGATCTGATAGTCTTGAAGTTGGTGAGCGTACCGCCGAGCCAACGGGAATTTACATAGAACTGACCGCATCTTTCAGCTTCCTGCTGAATAGCTTCCTGAGCCTGTTTCTTGGTGCCTACGAAAAGTACGGTTTTGCCTTCCTTTACGCTGTCGCAAACAAACTTGTAAGCTTCTTCCACAAGACCTACGGTTACCTGAAGGTCGATAATGTGAATTCCGTTTCTTTCACCGAAGATATACTTCTTCATTTTGGGGTTCCATCTTCTGGTCTGGTGACCGAAGTGAACGCCGGCTTCGAGTAATTGCTTCATTGAAGTTACTGCCATAATTTTTTACCTCCGTTTCATCCTCCCCAAAGCAGGTATTGCACGGCATCTGACCCCGCATTGTAAGATTTTACGGGGAGCGGAGAGCCGCCTGCATATGGGTGTGAATTTTATAGCGTTAATATTTTACCACAACAAAAGCTTTTTTGCAACAATATAAACGCACTTTTGCCAAACGTTTTCCGTTTTTATTCAAAGTTTTTCCTTTTACGGCTTTTTGTTTGAGTTTACCCCCTTTTTTATATTGACTTTATTCCGAAAAAATTGTAAAATATTTATGTTTAATATTATTTAATAAAATTTCTTGCGGACTTTTTCCGCAAGCGGAGGATTAAATGAAAAAATTTTCTTTGATTTTGTGTTTGGTTCTTCTACTTGCCGCCGCATTCTCTTTTACCGCGTGCGACGAGAAGGAAAACGGCGTTACAATTAAGTACGCCAAGGTTTCTTTCTCCTTCACCGATAAAGACGGCAACGACAAGAACGAGGACGTTACCTTGAAGCTTTACGTTAACTATGCGCCCGAAACCATAGCGCAGTTCACGGAACTTGCAAATAAAGGCTTCTACGACGGTTCGGTTGTAAACCATATCGACAGCGGTTTTATTACGCTTGGCGGTTACAAACTTACCGACGGCAAACTTACGGCGCTTACTTCCGGCAAGAAGCTTACCGGCGAGTTCGTTGAAAACGGTTGGAGAGGCAACATGCTTTCCGTTACCGAAGGTGTGGTCGTTATGTACAGAGAACCCGCTAACATCGACAATAACAACTTCGACACCGCAGATTGCCGCATAGCCATCTGCACGAGTGCAAGCGCGTTTTCCGCAAACGAATACTGCGTTATAGGTAAACTCGAAGACTCTACGAAGATTGACGTTATTAAGTCTATAGCGGCGCTTCAGAGCAAGACCGAAGGCGAAGTTACCGAGTACAATCGTTACTACGTCGGCGGACTTAAAGAGCTTGCAACCAAGTTCTACAACGACGAAACACTTTCCGACAGCAAGGGGCTTGACAAGAAAGAAATAGAAAAATTTACCGAAACAGGTGCTCTTTACAGTTACATTGCAGAAGAAGGAACGTCCATCGACGATGACGATTACAGCGAAATTTCCTCTTTGGCAAGCCAGCTTGTAAACGCTTACGGCTCCAAATTGTACGCATACTTCTACAATATGCCCGTTAACACCGTTACGGTAAGCAAGGTTACGGTTTCTTCCAAAAAGTAATTTAAGAATATAAAAATTTAAAATCCTGCGCTATATCGGCGCAGGATTTTTTTATGCTTAAAAAACGCTATGAATAAAACTTTCTATAAAAAGAACTCTATGAATGAAAACTGCCTGTTTTAAAAAAGGTTGAACGGGTTTTCCACTCTTTAATAGCCTTGGTTATAAACCATTCTGTAAGCGAAAACAGTTCATTTTTATATAATATATGCCCTTTCTTAGTGGGCGGAAAGGTTACTTTAAGAGAAAATATAAACGATCAGAATTCCCCCCTACGACGAAAGCGGAAGTGAATTTGTTTCCACACTATAAAGTCTTTGATAAAACACTCCGTAAGCGGAAGCATGTTTGTTTTATTACACAGAATTTCGGATACAAGACTGTGCCGTCTGCGGCACTCGGATACATGACCGCGCCGTCTGCGGCACACATACCAGCGGAGGTACTCCGCTCGTCACGGCACGAGAAAAGGTCGGAAGAAAAATCTTCCGACCCTTAATTTTTGATTATGGTTTAATTAAAACTGAATTTTGTAACCGAATTTGTCGCCTTCTTCATAGCTTTCGGGCTTTACATAATCGGGATCAATCTTCAATCCGTACTTAGCCATTATGTTCGCTACGGCTTCTTCCGCACCGTCAAGCGTTGCCATGTCGTTTACGGTAAGCTCGGTCTTTTCGCCTTCCGGATCAAGTTCAACCTTAACTTCCGTTTCGCCCTTGTACGCTTTTACGAGTATCTTGCCGTCGAGCGACTTATCCGCTTGTTCATCCTGCGGTACGAACAACGCGAAGCTTCCTACATACTCTCTGAGCTCTGCAAACATTTCTTCAACCGTCATAGCGGGATACTTAATTCTGTAACCGAATTCTTTCTCTTCGCTTTCCGCGTCAATTTCTGCCTGTTCAGCCTTTTCAAAACCGTATTCGGTCATGAGCGCGTCGAGTTTTTCTTTAGCAGCGGTTGCTTCTTCTTCGTTGGTGAACTTGACTTCCTGTTCGCCTTCGTGGAAGTTGAGTTTAACGGTCGCTTCTTCCTCGCCGAGTTTCGCGGTAAGTACTACCTTTCCGTCGTCTTCGGGGTTCTTCTTGTCGCTGTCCGAATAGAGGGCGAAACCGGTTGCGTATGCTCTGAATTCTTTGAACAAGTCGGCAAGCGTCTTTTCTTCTATCTTTTCTTCAACTACTTCGGCTTTCGTAGCTTCGAGTTCTACTTCAACCGCAGCAGGCTGTTCTTGCTGTTCTTCGGGCTTAGCGAGCGTTATTATATATTGATATGCCTGAGTAGCGTCTGCTTCTTCGGTTTCGCCGGCAGCTTCTTTTGCAAAGCCGTTTTCTTCAAATACTCTTTCGATAAGCTCGAACGCAGCGCCCATATCCTCACCCTTTGCGATGGTGTAAACCTGATCGATGCCGCCTTCGGTCTTTTTGTAGGTGAATATCTTGGAGTATTTTTCTTTATCGAGCGCGAGAGCCAAGTTGAGAACTTCGGCACCTGCGGGGATAAGCTCGAGAAGAACCTTGCCGTCCTGCGCCTTGGTTTCGTCCTGCAAGCCGTGTGCAAGCGCGCACGAACGAAGCATGTTGTATCTGTCTTCGTAACCCGCTACGTTAGGATATGTGATTACATATGCATAACCGATTACAGCTTCTTCCAGAGTGGAAGTATCGGGTTCTCTTATTTCGCCCGCGGTGAGTTTGTTTACTTCCGCCATTCTGACGATAGCAGCCAAAGCTTTCTTGTAGCCTTCTTCATCCTTTACGGTTACTTCCGTAAACTTATCTTTATCCGTGGTGAGAACTACGTAGCCGTTTTCTTCCTTGAGGTTTTCAAGGTTGGTCTTGACGAAAAGCTTAACTTCTTTATCTTCTAAGTAAAGCTTTGCGAGTAAGTCTTCTTTTACAAGGTACTTGGGAGCGCCTTCTTCGGTCTTTTCTGCCGTGTAGGAAGCGATTACCGAACGAAGTTTATCGTAGTAGGAGATAAGCTCGGTTTCTTCTTTTGCCTGAAGTTTTTTGAGTTCTTCTTCGGAAATCCACTTGGCGTACAACATGGTGTTCGCCCTGGGCATTACCGTTCTGTTGAATTTATAAGTGAGAGTTTCTTCGATATACCAGCCGAGGAATACATAGCCGATTCTTTCGGGAGTTGCAAGCTCGGGAAGTTTTTTGCCGTATTTACGTCTGATAGATTTTACTTTGGTGCCGCCGTTTGTTTCAAACGTGATTTTATATTTCTTGCAGACGGAGCAGATGAATGCTACCAACAGGAATACGAGAGCAACTGCCAGAACTGCACCGATACCGATTGCTACAGCCTTGAGCGTTTCCGGACTGAGAAGCCCGCTGAGAAGATTGGTCAATCTGGTGATACCCGGTACGGACGTGTTGCCCATAAGGTAATATGTACTGAAATGGCTAGTGCTAAACATTATGTTTACCTCCCACAATTTGTCCCATTCGATTTCATTGTATTTTATTTCGCTCGCAAGCACGGGTTCCGTAGCTTCCGTAGCGGTTTTGCCTTCTAAGTATCTGAACGATAAGTAAACGTCCATAGTTTCGATTTCGCCGTTCTCGCCTAAGAATACTACGAGAAGCGACGTGGGCGCTACTCCGTTGCAGAGGAGTTTTGTTGTTTCTTCTTTTAACCTTATCGTTACTTCGTACTTGTCGCCGTTGTCGGGTACGGGATTGCCGTCTACCGTTACGTCTATTTCATATACTTCCAACGCGTTGAGCTTTCTTGCTTTGAAGTCGTATATCTTTGCTTTTTCAAGCGCGTCCGGCTGAACGGTTATCAGGTTGAGTTCGGAAGAAATATCCGCGTCTTTATTAAAGATGCCTTTTATTACGATGTCCGCCGAAGGAATGGGAGGTCTTTCCTCGTATTGATCCTTCGTTTCGAAATTCATTGCGGCAAGTTCTTTTTTGAAAGTGTCGTAAGCCTCTTTAATAACGGTACCTGCGGTTGCGTTTGCAATAGCCTGTTCCGCTTTGGTCTTGGACTTGGTTACGAGATTTGCCTGATCCGCCGAAACGGGTTTTTTATCCGAACCCGTGCCGATGAACAGCTTCGCGCTGCTTTCCTCGGAAATTCTTGCGAGTACGGTCTTTTTCATTACGGATAAAAGCTTAGCCCTTTCGGGTGCGAGTTCCGTTCTGACAGCTTCCGTCTTACCGTCTATCTCGGCGATAAGATCTGCGGCTTGTTCAAACTCTCCGCCGGCGACAAGCGTAAAGGAATTTTTGGCAAGTATCGCGGAATTCGTTCTTCTGAACGTTGCGGGGATACTCTCCGTATTTTTCACTTTATAATCGAACGCGGGTACCGCGCCGAGGTCGCCCTTGGTTTCGTCCTTATTGATTATCTCCGCATAAGAAGCGGCGGAAGTGATTTTCTCTTTATTTTCGTTATAAGCGGCGGTTATTGCCGTCTGATCTTCTTCGGTGTATAAATCGAGATTTACCGCCTTGTAAGCAAGATCCAACTCTTCTGCGGCAATCGTCTTAACGGTAGCGATTTTGTTTTCTATCGTCGCTTTATACTCCGTGTATTTTTCAGCAAGATCGGAAAGAACGGGAGCGTCGAAATATCTGTTCGCGTCCTTGCTTATTTCGCCGATAGACCTTGCGTCCGAAGCGTAAGTTTCGTCCGTTTCGGCAGTGAACGGAGATTGCTCGAGCTTTGTGCCGTTCTGAGTTACCGAAAGAATTACGACGTAAATTTCGGTATCCTTGGACAAGCCTTCGCCGGAAATTTCTCTCGTGCCGAGAGCGCTTACGACAACGTATTCGTCGCCCTGATACTTAAAGGACACTTCTACTTTGCCGTTTTTATAGTATTCGTTGGGTAAAACGTCGGTAACGTTATCGGTTGCGATTACTTTGGACTCTTCGACGTTAAGCGAAGAATAAACCGTGTAAAGTTCGGTTTCGCCCGATTTTACCGCGTATTTCGTTCTGTATTTGCTGTCCGTAGCGTCTTCCCAACCGTTTACCTTGAGAGCTATCGTACTCTTGAACAAGCCCGCAACCTTAAGGGTAACGTCCGTTTCGAGTTCGGTAACCGCAGTAACGTCATCGGCGTCCCTGTAAATGAAACTTTCGGGAACGGATACCGTAAGCGATTGATTGTCGACAGCGGCGTTATAAGCTTCTACCGAGGCAAGATAGGCTTTGTAAGAAGCGAGCAATTCAAGAGCGCCCTCTGCCTTTTCTTCCGCCTGTGCCGCCGTTGCCCCGTCGGGCAGTTTCAAGTCAGCCGTCTTTAACAAGCCGGCGTACTCCTTGGACGAAGTTACGACACCGTTTTCCCCTTCCGTAAGAAGCGCGATAAGCTCGGCGGCTTTTTCGTCGCCCCTGCTTTTCAGTGCGGTGTAGGCATTCCATCCGTTTTCAACGTATTCGAAATCAGCGCGTTGCACTTCGGTCACGTCGGCAGACGCTTTGAACGCCCCTGACGTAAAACCGAACAGAGCCGCAAGCGTGAAGATTATCGCGATCGCGGTCAGAACGGCTATCGAATTTTTTCTGTTTTTTTTGCAAAACATAAGAAAACTCCTTTCCGCAACCCGAAGAAATTTCCGGATTGCCTTCCTACGTGATATATATTTATATATTCACGCAAATATTCTAACATATACGCGCACATAATTCAATCTTTTGAATTGATTTTTTTCATTTTTTCTTAAATTTTCACCTATTTTTTACCGATTGTTTAACGAAAAACAGGTATAACGGGCAGTCGGGCGGATTATTCCGCTTCTTTTCGGTTATTTGTTTTCGCTATCGGTCTTTTTCGGGAACATACAAAGACAGCCTTTCGGATAAATCTTTCTCCCCGTCCGCCTCGAAAAACATAGTTTCGCCCGTTACGGGGTGAGCGAATTTTATGCCCGAACAGCTGAGCAAATGGCCGATAACGGGCTGCCTCGAATCGGCCTTGTTTACCGTGAAATAGTCTTTTATTTGGGAATTTAAGGGAGCGTTTCCGTACAAATCGTCGAACGCGAGCGGGTGACCGACAAAGGCAAGATGCACCCTTATCTGGTGAGTTCTACCCGTGAAGGTTTTAATTTTTAAAAGCGAACACCCGTTTAAAAAAGCGCACTGTTCCGCCGCGGTCACAAGCGTTTTTGCAGGCTTGCCGCCTTCTCTAGCGAAACGTTTCTTGCCTTCGCCCGATTTTATCGGCGCGATTATTTCGAGAGGTGCCGGGACGTTGCCTTCCGCTACGGCGGTGTAGAATTTTTCCGTTTTGCCGTGATTTTCGTTTAAAACGGAGTGAGCGAGCGCGTTTTTTGCGAGAAGAACAAGCCCCGACGTGAATTTATCGAGACGGGTCACAACCCTGAACGTTATGCCCGAACGCAAAAAAGCAAGACCGTTTAAAAGATTTTCGTCGTAATACGGTGCGACGGGCATACTCGCCACCCCCGAGGGTTTATACGCCACGGCTAAGTCGTCGTCCTCGTAAATAATCTTAACGCCCAAGTCTTTCGGGGCGTAATCGAACTCCTCGTTTTCGGTAAACACCAGGACAAGCTCCTGCCCCGCTTTCAGACGGGCGTTTACGGTCACTTCTTCGCCGTCCGCGTACATACACCCGCCCTGCCGAAGGAAATGTATGCGCCTTCCCGAGAACCTGTTCCTCAGAAAATCGCGCAGCAGGCAGTCCCTCTCTATAAGAAAAGTCGTTTTTCTGCCGTTTTTAGCATATATCACCTGTTTACTCAATTAAAATGTCCCCTTTTTCGCACATTATCGCCGTTTTTTGAAAAACACATATGTGATTTAAGTAGATTTTTGAGATAATTTCTCGTTTTTGAACTTTTACTAAGAAAAAATTCTCCGGTTACAATAAAAGGCGGGAGCTTGCCGACCGCGAATTTCGCAAGCGAGCGCCCCGCCCTCTATAACATTATATAATATAATAAGCCCCGAATGATATAATATAATAAGCCCCGAATGCGGAAAACTTCTGCCGAAAATTACTGCATGCAAACGGCTTAGTTTACGCCGCAAAAAGATTAGCTATCCGGGACTTGAGTTCTTATCGCCATTCATTTAAAGCAGCCGACGGCGATAAGAAAAACCATTGCCCGCTTTTTTTACTTTAAGTTCTCGGGGTTAAGAGCCTTTAATTCGTCGAGAACGAACATACCGTCCTTTCTGATAAGAACGTCGTCGAACCAGATTTCACCGCCGCCGTATTCGGGGGTCATTATAAGGACTAGATCCCAGTGAATGGACGAAATGTTTCCGTTGTAGCAGTCGTCGTAGCAGCAACCGGGAGTGAAGTGAATGGAACCTGCGATCTTTTCGTCAAAGAGAATATCGCCCATGGGCTTATTGACGTACGGGTTTACGCCGATTGCGAATTCGCCTACGTAGCGAGCGCCCTCGTCAGTGTCGAAAATCTCGTTGAGTTTTTCGGTGTAGTTGCCCGTTGCTTTTATGATTTTTCCGTCCTTAAATTCGAGACGGATGTTTTCGAACTTGATTCCCTTATTGATGGACGGTGCGTTGTAGGTTATTACGCCGTTTACGCTGTCCTTTACGGGTGCGGAATATATTTCGCCGTCAGGTATATTCTTTTCGCCAGCGCACTTCTCGCTGCCGATGCCCTTTATAGAGAAAGTAAGATCGGTTTCCTTTGCTATAAGGTGAACTTTATCCGTTTTGTCCATAAGCGCTTTGAGGGCGTCCATTGCTTTATCCATTTTGGAATAATCGAGAGTGCAGACGTCGAAATAGAAATCTTCAAATGCCTCGGTGGACATACCGGAAAGCTGAGCCATAGACGGGTTGGGATAGCGAAGCACGCACCACTTGGTCTTTTTCACCCTTATTTCGTGATGAACGGGGTGGGAATATATTCTGTCGAATATGCCTGTGTTTGCGGCGGGCACGTCGCTGAGTTCGTAAGAGTTGTTGCCTCCCCTTATGCCGAGGTACGCGTCCATATCCTCCATTATAAAGGAGTCATACTTTGCCCAAAGCTTTAAATGCTCTTCATCCGTATTCATAAGCATTGCGCGCTGCGTGGAATGATCGCGCAGGGTTACGAACGGATACGCGCCGATTTTGCGGGCTTCCTCTACGCAGGCGTTTACGAGAGCCGGCTCTATGCCGAATGCTTCGATTAAAATCTTCTCGCCCTTTTTCAGCGAGCAGGAATAGTTTATAAGGTTGTATGCAAGTTTTTGAATTCTCGGATCTTTCATTTCTTGTTCTCCTTTTCCCGGCTGTACGCCTTAAGTTAAAGGCTTTATACGGGATTCTGTTTGATTTATACTTAAATTGTACTCTAATTTGATTATTTTTGCAAGTTTATTCGCTAATGCGGTAAAAATAGTTGACGAAATTTTTTAAAAAAAGTATAATTTTAATAGTGGTGTAGAAAGGTCTTTTTTGAAAATACTTTTCATGGCTTTCGATTACAGAAGAAAAAGCCCGTCGGATCTTTTTCACCCGTCAATAAATAAAGACATATAATTTTTGGAGGATAAATTCTATTATGGCAAACGTAAAAGTAGCAATTAACGGTTTTGGTCGTATCGGTCGTCTCGCTTTCAGACAGATGTTCGACGCTGAAGGCTATGAAGTAGTCGCTATCAACGACCTCACCAGCCCCAAGATGCTCGCTCACCTTCTCAAATACGACACCATGCAGGGCAACTATGCAAGAACTCACGAAGTAACTTTCGGTGAGGCTGTTCTTAACGAGGACGGCACCGTTAAAGAAGACGGCTACATCGTTGTAGACGGCAAGAAGATTACCATCTATGCTAAAGCTAAAGCTAACGAACTTCCTTGGGGTGAACTTAAAGTTGACGTAGTTCTCGAATGCACGGGCTTCTACACCAGCAAAGCTAAAGCACAGGCTCACATCGACGCCGGCGCTAAGAAAGTTGTTATTTCCGCTCCCGCAGGTAACGACCTTCCCACCATCGTTTACAACGTTAACCACACCACTCTTACCAAAGAGGACAACATCATTTCCGCTGCTTCCTGCACGACCAACTGCCTCGCTCCTATGGCTAAAGCTCTTAACGACCTTGCAGGTATCGAAGCAGGTATCATGACTACCGTTCACGCTTACACCGGCGACCAGATGATCCTTGACGGTCCCCAGAGAAAGGGCGACCTCAGAAGATCCAGAGCAGGCGCTATGAACATCGTTCCTAACAGCACCGGCGCTGCTAAGGCTATCGGTCTTGTTATCCCCGAACTCAACGGCAAGCTCATCGGTTCCGCACAGCGCGTTCCTACCGCTACCGGTTCCACCACCATCCTCGTTGCAGTTGTAAACAAAGCTGTTACGAAAGAAGAAATCAACGCTGCTATGAAAGCTGCTGCTAACGAATCCTTCGGTTACAACACCGACGAAATCGTTTCTTCCGACGTAGTAGGTATGAGATTCGGTTCGTTGTTTGACGCTACTCAGACTATGGTTCTCCCCATGGCTGATGGCAAGACCCAGGTACAGGTTGTTTCCTGGTACGACAACGAAAACTCCTACACCAGCCAGATGGTAAGAACGATTAAGTACTTCGCAGAACTTAACTAATAACTGCTCAGAACTTAACATTAAAGATTTTAATAGAGCCGCTTTTTGTGAGAAAAACGGCTCTTTTCTTTTTTTATTCGCTTGTTTGCGCCTTAGCTTTGTGGCAATCATTCCCCTCCTTTTCGTATTATATAGAGAAGGGACTTATCTTTAAAAAGGAACTCTATTTTGAACGGAGTTTCCTTTCGATAGGACTGCCCTTCTACTTTTACGGAGGATGTTTATGGCTTGCTGTAATAATAACAACAATATATTCAACAGATGCAGAGGCTCTGACAGAGTTATAGTGTATTCCGGGGTTACCGTCCCCTCTCGCGGGCCTCAGGGCCCCCAAGGACCACAAGGGCCTACCGGTCCGGTCGGGCCGCAAGGGCCGCAGGGGCCTCAAGGTTTAACGGGCGCAACAGGCGCTACGGGTCCGCAGGGGCCTCAGGGCTTAACTGGTGCCACCGGGGCTACGGGTCCGCAGGGGCCTCAGGGATTGACCGGAGCTACAGGACCGCAGGGTCCTCAGGGTGCAACAGGCGCAACGGGAGCTACCGGCGCTACGGGTCCTCAGGGTCCCGCGGGTACGTTTGACCTTAACGCGGGAACTTTTTACGGAACGGGTCTTACCGCATCTCCCGCCGTACTGCCTACTTCGACTTTATACCCGACGACACAAACGGCGATAGCTTACGATTCTTCTACCGGAACGGTTACGCTTTCGGAGGGAACTTACCTTGTTACCTACGGCTCTAACTTTACCGCAGACTCGGCAACCGCGGGTTCGTTGCAATTAAACGTTAACGGCTCGGCGCTCGATACTTCTCTTGTTTCTTCTGCCGCGGCAACTGCGGGAAATCTTTCCAAGACGGTTTTATTAAGCGTTGCTGACGGAACGACCGTTCAGCTGATACTCGGAAACACGCCCACGGTGACTTACAACAACACCCTTATGAACGTGGTTAAACTCGCATAACGTTGCATTGTTTTTCGGAGTTTTCCTTTCCTTTTGACTGAACAGTAAACTTCGAATAAAACACAAAAGCCCCTTGTTTCACACAAAAACAAGGGGCTTTTACTTTTTATAAATTTTATTATTTACTGAATTTCACGGTTACGCCGTAGATTTTTTTCTCGCCGGGAGCGATGGTTTTATATTCAAAATATCCGTCGAGAGCGGAAGTTGCAGGCTCTATACCGAGCGCATAATCGCCTGATGCAAAGCTTTTCCATTCGACAAAACCGAACATATCGCCCTTATAGGAAACGGTGGCTTTTACCAAATTTTCGCCGTGAACGGTTATTGCGGTTGCGCCGTTATGGAAGAAACATTCCTCCTCTTCGTTATCGACAGGCGTCTGGAATTTAAGGCAGTTTGCCTTATTTTTAGCCGCTTTGTCCGTACGGGGAAGCACTTCCTTTGCATTGGTTTCGATAAACGTGTTTTCGCCGAGGAACGGATAGCCGAAATTGACGTGATATAACAGGCAGTAATTTTCTGTTCTGTAACTCTCGTTCACCAGCTCGTCCGAAACTTCTATTTCAGCCTCGTTTACATATGCCGTGACAGTCCTTTTCAAAAGAAGATTTTCACCGAATAGGGCGCTGTCGCGCATTTCGCCTGTTACCACAAGCTTTTCTTCCGTGCAATTTACGGTAACGTTTTCCGCGGGAATGTTGTGAATAAGCCCGTGAAGCGGGTGCCCTTCTATGCCGCCTATCGCGTCGAGACCGCAGGTGTAAAGCATGCCGCCGCCGAAGTTCTTCAAAAAACCGGTCTCCTGATTCGTAAACCCGTTTTTGCTTATGAAGCTTACGTTTTCACCGTTTAAAGAAAGGGACGCGACGTCAAGACATTTGCTTTCGTTTAACACGAAACCGAGCTTGCCCGCAGCACAATATATAAGGTTTAAGCCCTTTGCTTTTCCGCAGTTTACCGTTACTCTGTCCGCATGGCATATCTGACGGACGCAATTCATTTTTTTATTCATTGTAGTAAAATACTCCGTTTATATGAGATTTAAGGGGTTTTTATTCTTTACGGCTTTTAAAATTCCGTTACGAATCAGTCCTCTACGGAAGGAGCGCGTACAATTTTTTCATCGGTGAAATAATCCGTTTCGTCCGTGCTGGTCGTGGAAAATTCGGAAACTACGGCGCCGTCCTCGCCTGCCTGGAACCAGTGAAGGGTGCCCGGCATAATCGTGTACTGCTTTCCGGGGGTAAGGATTACTTCGTGATAAACGGTCGTCTTTGTCGGGGGAAGCGTGCCGTGAATGTTTTCTGCAGGTTCGCCGTCAACGTAAAGATAAACTTTGCCGTAGCGAACGCGGAAGGTTTCCTCCTTGCCGTCTCTGCCATAGGAAGGAACGTGCCTGTGTTCGGGGCAGGTCTGACCGGGGAACAATACCATTTCCTTTGCGCACACCTTGTTTGTATTTACGTAGGTTACGATTTCAAGACCTACTTTTTCGCACATATTGAGACCGAAGTCCGCTACTTCTACGTTAGCCTTTTCCTCGTCCGTCAACACGATGTTTGCCTTTTTATAGTACTCCAAAGCCTTTTCTCTCAGTCTTGCGTATTCTTCTTTTTTCATACAAATTTTCTCCTTTTTATTTTTTGATATTTCTTTTAATATGCGAGCCGAGCGATGTATTTACCACCGCCCGGCCGACAAAAAATTAAACCTTCATTGTTTTGTTGTTGTGCTTTTCTACAAAAGTAATAACGGAAGGAATGCTTTCGCCTTTCTTGAATTTTGCGTAAAGATCTGCGATAAACGCCACTTCTTCCTCATAACCCTCAGCCATATTCATATATTTCGCACAAGCTGCAGCTACACCGTTTTCTTCCGTGAACGCCTTGACTTCCTTACTGCTTTCGTCGCCCTCGGGAGCAAACAGAAGCGCTGCTGCTATGCCCATGCATATATAAGAATGCTCTACGCCGTGCTTTTTGCAGAGCTTCATTGCGCCGACAAGACGGTCGTTTTCGCCGAGTTTTCTTACGGTATCTTTACCTACCCTTGCGACAGTATCGCCGAGAGCGGTGTTGGTGAAGCGGTACAAAAGGTTGTCCGCATGGTCGAAAAGGGGTAATATATCTACGTTGTTTTCCTTTGCGAGAGCGTTTGCGGATTCCGAAAGCGCGCGGTATGCCACGTATTTAACGTCGAAACGACCTATGCTCTGGTATACGTATTCGTCGCCGTAAAGCGCGCCGAGATAGCTTGTCGTTGCGTGCGACATATTGTGCATGAACAACTTTCTTTGTATAAACAGATTGAACGGCGCGAACGGGTAAAGATTTTTACACTCGGGAAGTTCGCCGCGGAAAGCTTCCTTATCTACGGGAAGAATGTTGTACGGTTCTACGTATACGCGCAAATTCTCGCCCTGCTTTTTGTCCTCCGTAATAGCGGGAACCATTCTGCCGATGCTCGCTTCTACAAAGCCAACTTCGCCGTCAAGACGGGTTTTGTATTCTTCGGGAAGGTAGCCGCGAACAAGCTCTTTAAGGAAAGCGTCCGCACCGATAAGGTTTTCGCAGATAATTATGTTAAGAGGTTTCGCGCCTCTTTCCATTCTCTTCTGAATGCCGAGCGCCACATTCTTCGCGATAAACTTTAATACGTTTACGCCTACTGCGCTTGCCATAGCGTCGCAATTTGCGATTTCTTCGGATACTTCTTCCTCGTTCTTTCCGTCGATTCCGTATACGTTTTCAACCCATAATTCCTTGTTCTCTTCGGACGTAACGATGTTTACGGGATAACGATGCTTAGTGTTAAGTTCCCCGATAACCGCGGAATTGATATCCACAAACCCTACGCTGTAGCCGGCTTCGCTCATGATTTTACCGATGAAGCCTCTACCTATGTTGCCTGCTCCGTACATTACAAATTTTTTCATTTTATCCTTCTTCCGCGTGTTAAACGCGTTAAAATATTGTTCGTTTTTATGCGTTTCAGGGCACTTTTTTATTTTTGCCCGAAAAACTTATTTGCTTCTTCTTTCAAACTGACCTTCCAGTTTTTTCGTTTCTTCGTAACTTCTTACGCCGCTGATGGAATCGGGCGCGGAAAGGTTGCAAGCCGCTACTGCGGAAGCGAACTTTAAAATTTCCTTTAAGTCCATTCCCTTATACAGACCGTAGAGAGAACCCGCGCAGAAAGCGTCGCCCGCGCCTACGCTGCCCTTGATGTATCCCTTGGGAAGATTAAGCGAGCCGACTTCTTCGTATCTGCCGTTTTTATCGAGCGCAAAGCCGCATTCCGGACAGTGAACGATGACGCATTCGCTTACGCCGAGCTCCATAAATTTATAAAGTATTTTCTTTACGTTTTCGTAGTTTAGCGTGCCGTCCTCGTTTCTTGCGGGTATGCCTGCGGCCTCGCCGGCTTCTACCTCGTTAAGAATGCAGTAATCGCAGTACTTCAAAGCGGGAACGACTATTTTCGGAAATTTGCCCGTAGTTTCGCTTACGACGTCTATGGAGGTCTTTACGCCTTTAGCCTTTACGTCGTGAAGCACCCTTGCCATTTTTGTGCCGTACTCCTCATCCTCTTCGTCGAGAATGTCGAGAAGGAGAAGATAGCCTATATGGAATATATCGCAATCGAGATTATCGAACGGGATATCGTCGTACGAGAACTTCGCGTTTGCGCCGCGATAGTGGAAAAACGTCCTCTGCCCCGTGGGAATTACCGTGACCACGTTGGAATAGCTGGTGGTAATTTTGTCGTCTGTTTTGACGTATGTACAATCCACGCCGTGCCTGGTGAGTTCCGAAAGGAGAAATTTACCCCTGTCGTCATTGCCTACGCGGGCAACGCCCTTTAAAGGAACGTCTTTATCTATCTTTTTTAAATCGATACCCGTGTTGGGCAGGCAGCCGCCTACGGCAAAGCTTTCGGATTTGATGGTTTCGAGCATGCCCTGCTCCGGGTAGCCGTTTACCATTTGGATTACGTCCACAAGCGTGGTGCCGGCTATCATTATACCTTTATTCATTTGGTTCTCCTTGAATTTTGCAAAATGATTTTTTACTTATAACTCACCTAATATTATATTTCATAAAAGAGATTTTGTCAATATCTATTTAACCGAAACCGATTTTTTATAAATAGAATATCAGGTATTCCGCCGCCGTAAGCACCGCGAGAAACGAAAAGTTAAACGCGGAAAATTTTAATATATACGACAGTGTTTTGCCCTTCTGCACTTCCCTGTACTTGGTAAAAGTGATAAGACTTGCGAGGCTTGCTATAAGCGTTCCCACTCCTCCGATATTCACGGCGACGAGAAGGGCGCGGTAATCGGAAACAAACCTCGACAACAGTACCGCGGTAGGTACGTTGGATATACATTGACAGGACACGACGCCCGTCAAAAGCGTGTTCTTTTCCGTAAGCGAACAGAGAAAATTCTTTACGAAATCTATTCTCGATACGTTGCCGCTGAACACGAAGAACGCACAGAACGTGAGAAGCAAAGAATAGCTTACGTTAAGATAGGCTTTTCTGTCCAGGATAAGCACGGCTATCGACACGAAAACAAGCGGATAATACCACGGCAGTACCCTGAACACCGCAAGAACGGATATTACGAACAACAAAGAATAGATTATAGTTCTTTTAAGATTGAACGCGTATTCTTCGGGTTCCTTTAACTCGAGCGGTTCCGGACGCACGAACATGCAACACGCGACTATAAGCACGAGAGATATCGCAAACGGCGGAAACATTACGCCAAAAAATTCCCCGTTCGGAATATTGAAATATGAATATAAATACAGATTTTGCGGATTGCCGAACGGAGTTAACATTCCGCCGAGGTTCGCCGCTATATTCTGCATTATAAACGTGAAAGCGGTGTACTTCTGCTGTCCGGATTTCTTTAAAGACATCCAACCGAGCGGCAGAAAAGTAAGCAACGCCATATCGTTTGCAAGTATCATCGAGCCGACGTACGTTATAAACACCACCGCGAGTATCATTCGCCTTGTGTTCTTTAGCATGGATACTATCTTGCGGGAGGCTATCTCAAACGTGTGTATGTTTGAAAACGCGCCAACCACAAGCAAAGTTAAAAACAAACATGCAAGGGTGGATAAATCGAAATAACCGAGGTATTCCCCGTCTATCGGCACGAAAATTACGGAGATTAACGCGAGCGTCCAGGCGATAATCACCATTACGTGGCTTTTTATAAAGCCCAAAAATTTATTCATTGGTTTCTGTTACGGATTTATCGCGCGGAGGGTCAATTCTTTAAGAAGGTCAGTCCTTTAAGCTGAGCTCGTACCCGTCTTTGGCGTCCTTTACGTTGTAACCTAGCTCGGAAAGTTTGTTCCTCAGCTCGTCCGATTTAGCCCAATCCTTGTTCTTCCTTGCTTCGAAACGTTCTTCTGCTATCGCTTTGACCTCGGCGGGAACTTCAAGCTCCTTCTTTTCCTCTTTATAGTCCGCGAGAGAAAGACCGAACACCTTGTCGAAATCGAGCGCAAGGGCGTATATATCCTTGGAGAACGGTTCCTTTACCATAGTCCAGAGTACGCCGAGCGCACCCGGTATATTCAGGTCGTCGGTAATGTTGTCCTCGAACTGCTTTTTGTATTCGGCTAAAAGCTTTTCGTCGGTCTTTGCTTCCGAAGCCTTGTGCTTTAAAAGAAGCGAACCGAGTCTTTCGTACGAAACCTTAGCGCCGTCCAAACCCTCGAACGTGAAGTTGAGCTTCTTTCTGTAGTGCGCGTTAAGGCAGAAATATCTGAAATGCATGGGCTTGTAACCCATTTGTTCGAGCTGAGCTATCGTATACGTGTTGCCGAGCGATTTACTCATTTTACCGCCGTTTACAAGCATAAACTCGCCGTGCATCCAGAACCTTGCGGGATTTTTGCCCGTGAGGGTTTCGCTTTGAGCGATTTCGTTTTCGTGGTGAATAGGAATATGGTCCACGCCGCCCGTGTGAATATCGAACACCTCGCCGAGGTACTTTTTACTCATCGCAGAGCACTCGATATGCCAGCCGGGATAACTCATTCCCCAGGGGCTTTCCCACTGCATGATGTGTTCCTTGGGGGCTTTCTTCCAGAGTGCGAAGTCAGCAGGGTGACGCTTGCCGTCGTTTACCTCTACCCTTGCTCCCGCCTGCTGTTCGTCAAGCTTGATGCCCGAAAGCATTCCGTACTTGGGAAATTTGGAAATATCGAAATATATGCCGTCGGAAGTTTCGTACGCAACACCCTTTTCCATCAAACCCTCTACGTATTTAATCATATCGGGGATATGGTCGGTTGCTTTGGGGGTAAGTTCCGGTCTGCCTATGTTGAGCTTAGCCAGATCTTCAAAGAAAACCTTTGTGTAATACTCGGCTATCTCGTATGGATTTTTGTTCTGCTCGCGCGCAGCCTTCTGCATTTTATCTTCGCCGTCGTCAGAGTCGGAAAGAAGATGACCTACGTCCGTAATGTTCATTACGCCCTTTATTTTATAGCCCTCGTACCTAAGCGTTCTTCTAAGCAGGTCCATAAAAATGTAGGTGCGAAGATTACCTATGTGCGCATAGTTGTAAACGGTAGGTCCGCAGGAATACATCCTTACGCATTTACCGTCCATAGGAGAAAAATCTTCTTTTTTCCTCGTCAGAGTGTTGTAAAGTTTCATAATATTTTTACCTCTCGGTTTGTTTTTTTCTTAAAAATGGCGTTTTACGCTTGATTTAGGCGGTTTATTGTTTTTCTTCCTGCGAGAAAGAAGACGCATCGTCGCACGGTCTTATCTTTATTACCCTGCCGGGAACGCCTACCACGGTGGCGTAGTCGGGAATGTCTTTAAGCACCACGCTGCCCGCGCCGATAACGGAATATTCGCCAACGGTTATATCGCCGAGCACCTTTGCCCCGGCATAAATCACTGCGCCCTTTTTTATGGTGGGGTGGCGTTTTTTACCCTTTGCGGTATGGTCGCCCTTGCCGCCGAGCGTTACGCCCTGGTAGATTACGACGCCTTCTTCTATCACGGCGGTTTCGCCTATGACAACGCCCGCGCCGTGGTCGATGAACACGCCGGGAGCTATGGTCGCGCCCGGGTGAATTTCTATACCGGTGAAAAATCTGCCCCAGCCCGCCACTATACGGGCAAGAAGTTTAAGATGTATTCTGTTAAAGAATGCCGCGACGCGGTGGTTCCTTAAAGCGTGCACGCCCTGGTAGGTCAGAAAAACCTCAAATCTGTTTCTCGCCGCGGGGTCGTTCTTGAGCGCGGCGTTTATATCTTTACTTATTTTTAACATTTTTCCTTTATTTCATCTCTCTTTTTGAAAGTCTGAAAGGTTTTTTCAATAAAAAAAGCCTTTGCGACATATTATACGTCGTAAAGGCGAGTGAAGTTCACCGCTGTTCCACTTTACTTCGGTTTAATTAAAAACCCTTGTTTCCTTTTTATGGGAAGGCTCTCCCCGGGTAGCTTTAAAACTACCTTTTCCCGTTAACTTATGCGACGCACTTTCAAAGGAAAAATCCGCAAGGCTTTCACCTGCCGCCCGCTCTCTTAATGGCTTTCTTTCTACTCTTCCGCACACGGTACTATATTGAATTTTACAAACATATTATACACGCGCCCGATAAAAAAAGCAAGCGATTTTACGCTTTGCCCACAGGTTTTTTAATGTTAAATTGCAACAAAAAGAAAACCGTACTTGATTTTATCGCCGTGAAAACAGTTGATAAAATTCCCGATATATGTTACAATTACAGCGTAAAAAATGTATAGAAGTAAATACATTTTTCAGGAAGTATGATAAATGAAAAAAATAATTTCCTGCCTGCTGTTCGTCCTTACGGCGATTTCCTGCAGCGCGTTTTTATTTGCCTGTACGGATACAGACGATCAGGAAACAGGTAACCATTCTTACAAGCTGATTGAAAGAGAGGATACCTGCGAGGTCGGCGGATTCGCTATATACGAATGTATATTGTGCGGTAATACTTATGAAATATTCGAAGCACCTTTGGGGCACAACGGCAATCCTTGCTTAACGTGCGGCAAAGTATACGGTTCTGATGTATGGAAAGCTTCGTTCTATCTCAATACCTCCAACCAACCGACGGATAAAGCATATATTTTTAACGAAGACTTCATAGAGGGAACTATTCTTAAAAATTTAAAGCTTTCCAAACTATACGTAAGAATTTTTATAGATTCCGAAAACACTGCTATAAAACTGTATAGGAACGATGAAAGTGAAATAAAAACATATTCCGAAACGCGTTACGATATCACTTTGACGCACGACGACGGAAACGAACATACCGCTGCGGGAATAATGCATAAAAACGGCGACCGCATTTATTTTGATAATTTCGATTTTGCGGCGCTGTTAAAGCAAAATAACAAACTTAAAATTTTTGTATATGAAAAAGATTACGGATACGGTCACAGCTATATATTCGAGGTAGAAAACGCAGGTTTCGATACCGTTTATTCTACTCTTTTCAATAAGTAAAACATAAAATTAAAGAGCAGCGCTTACATACGTCTGCTCTTTTTTATGCTTTTCGGTAATACAACTCCTCTCTTTACTCGCTTATCATGGTATCGAGAAGAGAATACGCAAACAACGAGTTAAGCGAGCGCATAGGGTGATTGACGCGGTTCGCAAGCATTTCCGCAGGGTTAGCGCCCGCGTTTTCAAGCGCTTTCCACTTGGCGTAAACGTCGCAACAGGGAACGTTAAATTCCTTGGCGATTGACCTCATCGCGTTTACGTAAAGATCCAAATACCCCGCTTTTCTCACGGCAATGCAGTTTTTTATGGCTTCCTTTACAAAATCTCCGTTGCTGTATACGACGTGCGGATCGAGCCTGTCCACTATATCGTTGGGCGTCATAAGTATGACTTCCGCACCCGAAGCAAGGCAATCCTTTACCGTCTTTTTAAGATTTAAAACGTAACTGTCAAGCCCCTTTTCGCCCGAAGAACAATCGTTAAGGGCGAAGCATATAACTACGAGGTCGGGCTTAAAACTTAAAACGTCTCTTTCGAGACGAGGATACGCGTTGGTTACGTTATCGCCGGAAATACCCGCGTTCAGAATATTTAACGGGCATTTCGGGAATATATCCGAAATAAGATTTTTTAATATCGTATGGTATGCGTTGCGTTGGTCGAATTCCGTTTCGAGAGAAGTCTCGCTCGTCTGGTAAATTTCAAAACAACCGTGGGTTACGCTGTCCCCGAAAAAAGCTATCGTGGGAACTCTGCCGCCCGCATATATATCTGCATTTTTTTTTGCTATCTTTTTTATAATTTCCATTTTACTCTCCGAATAATCATCACCGCAAATAACGTATTACCCGCCTTTTTCGCACGTTATCAAGGCTTTTTAGTAATTCGTTATGATTAAATGTTCTACGTTCCTGTCGTTTCTGCCCTTTACGGTATAGGCGTATTTGTTATCGAACGCCGCTATGTTGTAACCCTTGCCGTCATACAAATCCCAAATGAACGGGGTGTTTTTTATGATAAGCAGGAACTTGGCTTCGGTTTCCGCTATGCACTTTGCAAGCCTTTTGTGTTCTTCCTTACCGAAAGCGTTCGTCTCGTAATCGGAAAAATCTGTATCGTATGGCGGATCGAGGAACAGAAAATCTTCCTTCTTCGCCATTTTGAAAATGTTTTCGAAATCGATGGAATACACTTCCGCACTGCTCAATATTTTTACAGTTTCGGGATAGAAAAGTGCGTCCGCCTTTTTCTTGAAATCCTTGGAGTTATAAGCGATTCCGCCGTACGGAATATTAAAATCCCCGTTCTTGTTGTAGCGGAACATAGAACCGTAGCAGAATTCCCGCACGAAAAAGAACACCGCAATTCTGTATTCGTCCGAAATAAACAGAAATTTGTCCTTTTCCATTGCGTTGAGCATGGTGCGCATATACATATAATAGCCCGCCGTAAAGCCGGTGAGTATATTGCTTTTCAGGTCGTCATCCGAAAGCGCGCCGAACTTTTCCTCGTTCTTTGCCGTTCTTAAAAGCTTGTCCGAAACCATTCTGAAGAGCTCGTTCGCAAACGTTTCCTTATCCGAAATAACCTGAGATTTGCCGGCTATAAATTCCACGGCGGTTTTTGTGTACTCGCCGAAGCGGTTGAGAAGCTCTTCCTCCGTAATTTCCGCGTCCCTGAAAGAGCGGTACACGGCGGAAAAATAGTCCGTCTTTTCGCCGCAATATTCCTTTATCAGCGACCACTCCTCACTTATGCCGTAAACGCAACGGCGAAACTTTTCGTTGCCCTCGCCGATGAAGCGGTAAAGAGACATAAGATTTTTGGAAATATCGTTTATAACTGCGTTTTCGGGGGCTAAATCGAAAAACAACGCGCCGCCGCCGAAGAACGGCTCCATATATCTGCCGCTGTACTCCGGCAAATGCTTTTTAAGAATTTCAAGCTCGGAAGTCTTGCCGCCGGGCCACTTTATCAAAGGTTGCATTCGTTTATCCCTTTACTTTACTATAACTTTTATGTGTAACTTTTTGCCTTTGTGAAGAATAAACTCGTTCTGACCTTCGGGAAGAAGCGCGTTTATTTCGGTTACCTTATCTTCGTTTACGGATACGCCGCCGCCCTCTATAAGTCTTCTCGCGTCGCCCTTGCTTTTCGCAGCGCCAACAGCGACGAGCGCGTCGATCACCGTTTTTACTTCAGAAGAAATCTCCGCAGAGGGCATATTCTCGCTGCTACCGCCGAACGCCGCGCGAGCCTGCTCCATAGCGATTTTTGCCTTTTCTTCGCCGTGAACGAGTTTAGTCACCTCGTAAGCAAGCCTTTCTTTAGCTTTGTTTATTCTCTCGTCCGAATATCTTGTGAGTTCCTCTATTTCGTCAAGTTCCATAAACGTCAAAAGCTTCATGCACTCGGCAACCTTGCAGTCCTCGACGTTTCTGAAGTATTGATAGAAATCGTAAACGGAGCATTTATTTTCGTCAAGCCAAAGCGCGCCTTTCTGGGTTTTGCCCATCTTCTTTCCCTCGCTGTTGAGGAGAAGTGTGCAGGTAAGGCAGTACGCGTCTTTCTGCTCTTTCTTTCTTATAAGGTTTACGCCGGCAAGCATGTTGGACCATTGGTCGTCGCCGCCCACTTCGAGCGTGCAACCGTACTTTCTGTTAAGATACAGAAAATCGTACCCCTGCATGAGCATGTAGTTGAACTCGAAAAACGTAAGACCTTTTTCCATTCTCTGCTTGAAACACTCCGCCGTGAGCATTCTGTTTACGGAGAAATAAACGCCTATATCGCGCAAAAAGTCCACATAATTAAGGTCGAGAAGCCAATCCGCATTGTTCGCGATTATAGCTCCGTTCTCCCCTTCAAACGAGATAAAACGGGACATCTGTTTTTTGAAACACTCGATGTTATGGTCGATGGTTTCCCTCGTCATCATCTGACGCATATCGCTCCTGCCCGAGGGGTCGCCTATCATTCCCGTGCCGCCGCCGAAAAGCGCGATGGGTCTGTGCCCCGCCCTTTGCATATGCGCCATTGCCATGATGGGAATATAGTGACCTATATGCAGGCTGTCCGCAGTGGGATCGAAGCCCACGTAAAAAGTAACTTTTTCGCTGTCGAGCTTCTTGTATAAATCTTCTTCGTAAATAGTCTGTTTGATGAACCCTCTGGCTTTGAGTGTGTCGAAAACGTTCATAGCTTCTCCTTTTTAACGGCTTTCGGCAAAAACGCTTTTAAGTTGCCGAAAAACCCGTTCGGTTGGGAAAAAATTTTCCCTCAATCCGACTAAAATATATATTCTTCTTTACATTATATAGGTTTTATACGGTTTGGTCAAGTAAAAAATCACCGACTTCGATTGAAATTGAAGCCGAAAATCCCTTAAAAACGATTGAAAAGAATTTTAAAATATGCTATAATGCTTTCGTAACAAAAACGGAGGAAACTTTTTATGCAATATTCACGCGAAGTTGAAGAAATGGTATGCGTGGCGAAAGGTCCTAACCACGAACCCGCCCCCATACCCGAAGAAGGAAAGTGGGTAAACGCTAAGCAGATTACCGACATTTCAGGCATGACTCACGGTGTAGGCTGGTGCGCACCTCAGCAGGGCGCCTGCAAGCTTTCGCTCAACGTTAAAAACGGTATCATCGAAGAAGCTCTCGTAGAAACCGTAGGTTGTTCCGGTATGACCCATTCCGCTGCTATGGCGAGCGAAATACTCCCCGGCAAAACCATTCTCGAAGCGCTTAATACCGACCTCGTTTGCGACGCTATCAACACCGCTATGAGAGAACTTTTCTTACAGATAGTTTACGGCAGAACTCAATCCGCTTTTTCGGAAGACGGTTTGCCTGTAGGAGCAGGGCTTGAGGACCTCGGAAAAGGTTTACGTTCGCAGGTAGGTACCATGTACGGCACCAGACTTAAAGGCGCGCGTTACCTTGAAATGGCTGAAGGCTACGTTACTCGCCTCGCCCTCGACGAAGATATGCAGATAATCGGCTACGAATTCGTTTCGCTCGGCAAAATGACCGACTTCATCAAGAAGGGTATGACGCCTAACGAAGCTTACGAGAAGGCTCTCGGCCACTACGGCAGATTTGACGGAGCGTTCAAATACATCGACCCGCGCAAGGAGTAAGGAGAAAGATTATGGCATTATTTGAAAGCTATGAAAGACGTATAGATAAAATTAACGCCTGCCTTAAAGAATACGGAATTTCTTCCGTTGAAGAATGCAGAGATATTTGCCTTGCAAAAGGTATAGATTGCGATAAAATAGTAAGAGAAACCCAGCCTATCTGCTTTGAAAACGCAGTTTGGGCTTACACCGTAGGCGCGGCTATCGCTATTAAAAAAGGCTGCACGAAAGCTGCGGACGCTTCCGCCGCTATTGGTATCGGTCTTCAGTCCTTCTGTATCCCCGGCTCCGTTGCCGAGAACAGAAAAGTAGGTTTAGGTCACGGCAACCTCGGCAAAATGCTCCTCAGCGAAGAAACCGAATGCTTCTGCTTCCTCGCAGGTCACGAATCTTTCGCCGCTGCGGAAGGCGCTATCAAAATCGCGCTTAACGCAAACAAGGTAAGGGTTAAGCCTTTAAGGGTTATACTTAACGGTCTCGGCAAAGACGCCGCTATGATTATTTCCAGAATAAACGGCTTCACCTATGTTGAAACTTCTTTCGACCCGTTCACCGAAACGGTTAAGGTTGAATACGAAAAAGCGTATTCCGACGGACCGAGGGCTGCAGTTAAATGCTACGGCGCGGATAACGTTCCCGAAGGCGTCGCTATCATGAAGCTTGAAGGCGTAGGCGTTTCCATCACCGGTAACTCCACCAACCCCACCCGGTTCCAGCACCCCGTTGCAGGCACTTATAAGAAATGGTGCGTTGAAAATGGCGTTAAGTACTTCTCCGTTGCTTCCGGCGGCGGCACGGGCAGAACGCTTCACCCCGACAATATGGCGGCCGGTCCTTCCAGCTACGGCATGACCGATACGATGGGCAGAATGCACTCCGACGCACAATTCGCAGGTTCTTCCTCCGTTCCCGCTCACGTTGAAATGATGGGTCTTATCGGTATGGGTAACAACCCGATGGTAGGCGCTACCGTTGCTGTTGCAGTTGCCGTTGAAGAGGCTATGAAGAAATAATTTTGAACTTAGGTTCTTTATAAGCGGTGAAAGGGTTTACGCTCTTTCCCCGCTTTTATTTTTGTTTTAATCCGCACGTTTACTGCCTGTTTTTTCGGCGTTTTTGCTGTCAACTTTTTTGTAATTAGCCTTCTTTTTCGCGTATTAAACAGGGTTTTAGAGAAAAAGCCACCGGGTTGAGCGGTGGCTTTCAATATGTGCGTTACGTATTTAAATTCTTTTATTTGCTTTCAGGGTTTTCCCTACTTGCCATAAGTATTGGTCTATTTCCTTATACGAAAATTCGTTTAAGCCAAAATGATTTCTGAAGTCGTTTATTACATTAACAAATTGCTCGTAATTTTTGTAGTTGTTTAAAGCGGTTTTGTTTACCTTTTTGGTAAATTTATACTCGTTTAATTCCTGCAACATATTCACAACTAATTCGTCCTTTTTGGGAAAGGCGTTTTTGTTGTGCGCACAACAGTATTTTGCAGCAAATGAATAAAGGTTTTTACCAATTCCGCACTCGGCAATGTCTATTACCACGGATAAATCTCCGCTCTTTATTCTGTTGTCTATATCTTTTACCGCGGTTATATTTTTTGCTATATCATATAAATCCTTGTTTGGTACCTGAGTGCTTTCAGTTGCATTTATTACACAACACTTAATATAAACGGAATATACGTCGGTATTGCTTTGGTTCTTTTCGCACATATCGAAAAGAATTTTGTCCAAGTTAACATACATTTCGTTATTGTTCCACTTTTCGACATACTTCGCAACAATTTCCTTGCTTGGTTTGCTTAATTGTTTTTTGTTTTCATTCATTTGTTTTTTCCTCCGTTTTTTGTTTTTATTTATTTATCACACCGTCTGTACATTGTACGGTGTAATTACCTGTATTATAATTCCAGTATTCGCCCTTTAAAATGACATTCCATTCTGCTATTGTTCCTTTAAAAACAATGCTTGTAAGTCCGCGGCAACCATAGAACGCAGAACGATCTATAGATGTAACACTGTCCGGGATTGTTATACTTGTAAGTCCACTGCAATTCTCGAACGCAGATCTACCTATAGATGTAACACTGTCCGGTATTATAAGATTTGTTACTTCTTTATTGTTTAAATACAACTTTTTATTGTTTGAACCATAACCCATAAGGTTAGTTAATCCAGAAATTTTACACCATGCAGCTATGTCTTGTATATAAATATTCTCAAGCCCGCTGCAATTCTCGAACGCATACTGACCTATAGATGTAACACTGTCCGGGATTGTTATACTTGTTAATCCGCTGCAACCGCTGAACGCAGAATAACCTATAGATGTAACACTGTCTGGGATTGTAATGCTTGTAAGACTGCTGCAACCATAGAACACATACTGACCTATAGAGGTAACACTGTCTGGGATTGTAATGCTTGTAAGACTGCTGCAATTCCTGAACGCATAATCCCCTATAGATGTAACACTGTCTGGGATTGTAATGCTTGTAAGACTGCTGCAATTCCTTAACGCAGATCTACCTATAGATGTAACACTGTCCGGTATTATAAGATTTGTTACTTCTTTATTGTTTAAATACAACTTTTTATTGTTTGAACCATAACCCATAAGGTTAGTTAATCCAGAAATTTTACACCATGCAGCTATGTCTTGTATATAAATATTCTCAAGCCCGCTGCAACCATAGAACGCAGAACTACCTATAGATGTAACACTGTCTGGCATTGTTACGCTTGTAAGACTGCTGCAATTCCTGAACAAATAAGAGCCTATAGAGGTAACACCTTTGCCTATTGTAACACTTTTAAGACTGCTGCAATACTCAAACGTAGACTCACCTATAGATGTAACACTGTCCGGTATAGTTATACTTGTAAGTCCGCTGCAACCGCTGAACGCAGAATCACCTATAGATGTAATAGTTGTGCCGTTAATTTTTGTCGGGATATTAAGTTCTTTTAGTTCTTTAGCTGTTTCAGTCAGTCCTGTAATACAATTACCGGTTACATTGTAATAAAGAATCCATTTCGCGTACAATGTAATATCCCCGTAAGTAGTGGATGTAATTTCGCCGAATTTATTGTAAAACTTAGGATCTGTATACCAAGCAATAAATACGCCTGATTTACTTACCGGGGTGTTCAAAGATAAAGGCGTTCCGTAATAATACTCGTTCGGGTTATCGTTTTTAATGATATCCGTATCAAATTCATAGAAAATATTATACTTTTCTTGCCTTATTTTCAAATTCGCCGTAAGTATTTTTGTTTCGTAATACTGTTTTGTAAGGGTTGCCGTTACAACGTATTCCCCGACCTTTGTTTGTCCGTTGTTTTTATAAGCAACCATAGTCCCTTCGGGCACACCTTTTACAGTAAGATTTTTAGGCAAACCATCGACAATCGCTATCAAATCATCCATAGAAGCTTCCGAAAAAAGATGTAACTTTATATTTAGGTCAAATTCGTAATCAACTCCATCATAGTTGATAGATAAAGTTTTTTTGCCAGCTGTCTTTAAATCGTTTACATCGCTTTGCAGATATTTTGAATCGAACGGAAAAGTTTCAGAAAAGCCGTCGGTATAAGTTACTTTAAATTTATAGTCTTTTAAATCAAACTCATCAATATAAACATCCTTGTCACCAACGAGTACAACTGATTCTACCGGGAATCTATGTTTTATATCTAATGTACAATGTAGTCCTGTAAAAACATCGTCATACACGGAAATTAACTGATCTGTAATAGTTAGCGTTTTAAGTGAAATATCTGGTATATAGTAAAAGTTCGCAGACCATGCTTTGGGTTTTTTATACCAAACATCTACGGTAATTTCGTGAAAATCTTGCCACGAACTTACAGTTATAGGTTCATTTCTATATTCATAATATAATCCGTCAATCGAAACTCCTTCGTCTATATAATACCACTTAGAACCGTCTTTCGGAAGATTGAAGAAAATATGGGTTACCCCATTTGGAGCTATAACTTCATAACATTCTTGATCTTCCGGATATAAATTATCCCAACCCGACCCACGCAGCGTATATTTACTCGTAGTTACTCCTAAATAATAATCGATAAATTCTTTATTTTCATTAACACTCGGAACAGTAAGATTTTCTAATGAGGAACATCCTTTAAATGCGTTTTGCGCAATTTCTGTTACCCCGGAGCCTAAAATAATTTCTTTTATGTATTTATTCCCCCAGAACACACTACTTGTTATCGTTCCGGACTCCATAACAACTTTTGTAAGAGACGTGCACTTTTCAAATGGATTTACACCAACAGCAACAAGACCGTCCGGAAAATAAATTTCAGTTAACGATGTACATCCTACAAATGCATGGTCTGCAACTCTTGCGCAAGCAGCTATTTCTATTTTTGCAAGAGAAGTACAATAGCCAAACGCTTGCGTACCGATTTCTTTAATCGTATCGGGCAAAACTATTTCAGTTATCTGCGAACAATCATAAAACGAACGCGAGCCTATTATAGTAACGGGCTTTCCATTATATTTTGCAGGTACTTCAACTTTATTTTTATTTCCCACATAAGCAGATACGGAGTAATTATTACCAAAAGGTACAAATGTAAATTCTTCCTCAACTTCTACAGAACAGGTTGCAGATGATTCTCCCACTGTAGCGGTAATTTTCGTTGTACCTTTTGTAATTGCTGTTACAGTTCCATCATCTACTGTAGCAACGCCCGAGGAAGAACTTTCCCATAGAATTTTTTTATCGGTTACATTTTCAGGCAATATAGTAGCGATAAGTTTTAACGTTTCTCCAACATGGAGAGACACCGTAGTTTTATTTAAAGTTATAGTTGATATGTCATATTTACAAACCGTACAAATATTATTTACAAAGCTATGAGAATTTTCATCAATTCGTACAGCGTGACGGCAAGTTGACGAATGCCAATGTTTTTTTTCATTTTTCGACCATACGTTACTGTAAGTATGATTACCATAAGCCCCATAAAATGTTGTTGAACCTTTTTCCCCACATTCACAAGAGAAATTATACTTCGCCCGTTCGGTACAGGTCGCAGGAGAGGCAAGGTATTCTTCACTTGTCACCTGTCTATCGAACGAATGCGTGTGCTTTTCTTTGCACCCTGAAATGCAAGCCGCTATGCCTGCAATACAAAGCATAGACAGCAAAAGGACTAAAAACTTCTTCATAATATACCTCCAAATAAAAAAGTGTCGCCTTAACGAATAAGACGACACCGACAAAAGTGACTTATTCGCTAAAGTTGCGACACTCAATTTGAAAATATCCATCTGCACAGACGGTTTTTATGTAACGCAAATAAGTACACTTATGCCCGATAAGTATACGTCTATGCAGGATATTAAATTGAGTTCGCAATTTTATATTACCACTTTTTTCAAATTATTTCAACTAAATACCCGCTTATAAATAAGGCATATGAAAAGTTCACACATAATTACAACGAGGCGGGAAGTTTAACCCGCACCCGAATGTGCAACGGCGGAAAAGTGTTTGCAAATAAGTTGCTTATTGTTTTGCTTTATGGTAAAATATATAAGTTATGAATGCGCTTGAAATGCAAAACGTGAGCTTTTCGTACTCCGACAAGCTTGCCGTAAACAACGTGACGCTTACCGTTAAACAGGGTGAATTCGTTTGCCTGCTGGGCAGGAACGGAAGCGGAAAATCTACCATTGCAAAGCTTATCAACGGGTTGCTTACCCCTAAGGACGGGGTTGTGAAGGTTTTCGGGCTTGACTCCAAAGAGCAAGCCAATCTTTTTGAAATTAGAAAACGGGCGGGCATGGTTTTTCAGAACCCCGACAACCAGATGGTGGCTTCCATTGTGGAGGACGATATTGCATTCGGCCCCGAGAACATAGGCGTTCCGCGGGAGCAGATTAAGGAAAGAATTGACTACGCGCTGTCCTCTGTTAATATGGAAAAATACATTCATTCAACGCCGACGAGGCTTTCCGGCGGGCAGAAGCAGAGAATTGCCATTGCGGGCATTCTTGCGCTTAAACCCGATATTTTGATTTTGGACGAGTCTACCTCTATGCTCGACCCAGAGGGGCGCGACGAGGTTATGAATGTTGTCCGTAAACTGAACGCGGACGGCATGACCGTCATAGACATTACACATTATATGGACGAGGCTATCGGCGCGGACAGGGTTATTATAGTTTCGGACGGGCAAATAGTAAAAGAAGGTACGCCCAAGGAGATTTTTTCTTCTGCCGAACTTCTCGAAAAATACGGACTATGCTTACCAAAAGCCGCCTATATCGCACAAAAACTGTGTAAAAACGGTGTACCGATAAGCGGAGATGTTTTTACGAAAGAAGAACTTTCGGAGGCGTTATGCGAATTGTTTCAAGAGGCTTAAGCTACACTTACAACAAAAATACGCCGTTCGCTTCCGAGGCGTTGAAGGACGTTTCTCTTACGATTGACGAGGGTGAATTCTTCGGAATTATCGGGCACACGGGCAGCGGAAAATCCACGTTTATTCAACACCTGAACGGGCTTGTTCCCCTTGAAAGAGGAATGCTTACCGTCGGGAATTTCAACCTGAAAAAGTACACGAAAAAAGAATATAAAGCCATCCGTACGCCCGGGAAAATCGACGGAATTTGCTTTGAAAACGGCAAGAAACTTTCGTACCGCAAGTACTGCAAGGCTTATCTTAACGGGATTAAAAAACTGAGAGCTAAGGTCGGAATGGTTTTTCAATACCCCGAATACCAGCTTTTCGGCGAAACCGTGTTTGCGGACGTTGCTTTCGGCGTTAAAAATTTCTTTCCCGATTACGCGCCGGAGGGCGTGGAAATAGCCGTGAAAAACGCCATAGAAGCGGTGGGCTTAGACTATAAAGAGGTTAAAGACAAGTCGCCGTTCGAGCTTTCCGGCGGGCAGAAAAGGCGCGTCGCCATAGCAGGCGTTATCGTCACTAAGCCCGAAGTTCTTATACTCGACGAGCCGCTTGCGGGACTTGACCCGCAGGGAAAAGCCGAGCTTACTTCGCTGCTTCATTCGCTGCACGAGCGTGACGTGAAAACCATAGTAATAGTTTCGCACGATATGGATGACGTTTGCGAAAACTGCACGAAAGCTGCCGTTTTTTCTAGCGGAAAAATTATAGACTGCGCGCCGCCCGAAAGGCTGTTCAAAAACCCGCAGGTGCTTGCCGAAAAAGGCGTGGAAGAACCCGTTACCGTTTATCTTTCCTCTATGCTCGAAAAAATCGGGGTGTCGCTGAATACAGACTACAAAACCGACGATTTTATAAACAAACTTACCGAATTTTACGATAAGTCCCGCAAAACGCACGTTAAATAGGGTTTTGGGATTGATTTTTCCACACACGCTCAAAAAGAAAATTTTCAAACAAACCCCGTAAAACACGCATTAACGGCTATTTTTAAAAAAAGGATTAAATGCTTAAAGATATCAGCTTCGGGCAGTACTACCCCGCAAAATCCTGCGTTCATTCTCTGGACCCGAGGGTTAAACTGCTCATTTCAATCGCATATATCGTGTTTTTGTTTCTGGTAAAGAGCTTTATCGGATTCCTTCCGCTCGTCGTTTTTATCGTTCTGGCGACAGCGCTTTCAAGGGTACCGGTAAAATCCGTTCTCAGGAGCATCAAAGGAGTGCTGTTCCTTGTGATTTTCGCTGCGGTGCTTAACGTGTTTTTGTACGGCGCGGCGGACGCGGAAGTTATTTCGATAAACGGCGTTCAGCTTAAATGGTGGATTTTTTCGGTGACAAAACAAGGGCTATACAATGCAGCTTTTATGTCGCTCAGGCTTATTATGCTTGTGCTTTCCACCTGTATTCTTACGCTGACCACCACGCCTATGGATCTTACCGCTGGCATAGAAAGCCTGCTCAAGCCTCTTACTTATATTAAATTCCCCGTACACGAGCTTGCTCTCATTATGTCTATCGCGCTCAGGTTCATCCCCACTCTTTCCGAAGAAACGGACAGAATTGTCAGCGCGCAGAAATCACGCGGAGCGGATTTTGAAAGCGGCAACATATTTTCGAGAATGAAGGCTTTGGTTCCCATTCTCATTCCCCTGCTCGTAAGCGCGTTCAGACGTGCGGAAGAACTCGGCGACGCCATGGATTCCAGATGTTATTCCGGCGCCAAGGGCAGAACGAAATACAAAAAACTAACGCTGCATCTCGGCGACCTTTTCGCCACGATTGTTTCCGCAGTGCTTTTTACCGCGGTTATTTTCGCACGCTACATTCCCTGGGCTGTGTAATTTTAAAAGAAATTTCTTTCGGTGTGTTATGAGAATTAAACTTACTTTGGAATACGACGGCACAAACTATTGCGGTTGGCAAATTCAGCCTAACGGCGTGACCATTCAACAGGTTCTGGAAGACGCGATTTTCGCCGTCACGGGTGAAAAATCCACGGTGACGGGGAGCGGCAGAACGGACTCAGGAGTGCATGCGCTCGGACAGGTTGCGCACTTCGATACTTCTTCTTCCATACCCCCCGAAAGGTTTGCGCCCGCACTAAACAGCGCGCTTCCGTCAGACGTCAGAGTTGTTAAATCCGAACTCGCCGCAAACGACTTTCATAGCCGTTTTTGTGCGAAAAAGAAGACTTATGCGTATAAGTTCTACGTTTCGGACGCGTTAAAACCGCTTACTGACAGATACGCCGCGTTCGTATCTTACCCTCTCGATCTCATCGCAATGAAAAATGCCTGCGAACTGTTTACAGGCACCAAAGACTTCCGTGCTTTTATGGCTACGGGCTCCGAAGTTAACGATACCGTAAGGACGATTTACTACACTTCCGTAAAGCTTTCGGATGACGGCGTTTTTACTTTCACCGTCACGGGAAACGGCTTCTTATATAATATGGTACGCATTATGGCGGGAACACTCGTTGCCGTCGGGGAAGGAAAAATTCCCGCAAGCAACATAACAAAGGCGTTTGAAACAGGCGACAGAAAGCTTCTCGGCAAGACTATGCCGGCAAGAGGGCTTACGCTCGTTTCGGTTGAATATCCCGGCGAAAACGAGCAAAACGCTTAGCCTGCCGCGAAAAAATTTAAAAAATTTGCTATTTCGCGATAAAATTGCTTGACATAATATATATAATTTATTAAAATATTATAGCGTTTTAAGTTTATAGAGGAAAATGTTTTCGGATGTAGCCCCTTCGGAAAAGGTTTTCCTTGATATACAGACAAGCCCGACAAGTCAAATCGGTTTTCTCGGCCGTCTTTGCAAAGCGGGGTTGTCCAAAAAAAATCTAAGGAGTACTATCATGAAAACATATATGGCTAACGCTCAGAATGTGGAAAGAAAGTGGTACGTTGTTGACGCTACGGGTATGACGCTCGGTCGTCTTGCTTCGCGCGTTGCTGCCGTTCTTCGCGGTAAAAACAAGCCCACCTTTACACCTAACGTTGATACCGGCGACCACGTTATTATCATAAACACGGATAAAGTCGTTCTTACCGGCAAAAAACTCGAAAAGAAATTTTACACCTATCATACCGGTTATATAGGCGGTCTTAAGCAGATTCCTTACAAAACCATGATGGAAGAAAAGTCCGATGTTGCAGTTTACGAAGCAGTTAAAGGCATGCTTCCCAAAAACAGCCTCGGCAGAACCATGATTAAAAAACTCAGAGTTTACAAGGGTGCGGAACACAATCACGCCGCTCAGAAGCCCGAAGAACTCAAATTTTAAGGGAGGTAAGGAATAATGGCAAAAGTTTCTACTAAAAAGAAAGTCCAGTTCTGGGGAACAGGCAGAAGAAAGAAAGCTATCGCAAGAGTAAGACTTATTCCCGGCGGTAACGGAACTATTATTATCAACGGCAGAACGATTGATGAATACTGCGACCTCGAAACGGTTAAGCTCGTTATTCGTCAGCCCCTCGTTCTTACGGCTACCGACAGCAAGTACGATGTTTTCGTTAACGTTTGCGGCGGCGGTTTCACCGGTCAGGCAGGCGCTATCCGTCACGGTATAGCTCGCGCTCTCGATATCGCAGAACCCGAACTTCACAGCGCTCTCAAGAAAGAAGGTTACCTCACTCGTGACCCGAGAATGAAGGAAAGAAAGAAGTACGGCTTAAAGAAAGCTCGTCGCGCTCCTCAGTTCTCCAAGAGATAATTTTATTTATCTTTACGTTTATTTCGCCGTGGCAAATGCCACGGCGTTTTTTTAATTATGATAATCGACTTACATTCGCATACTTCCTTTTCTAAGGACGGACAGGACTCCCCCGAAGATTTAATCAATCACATGATAAAACAAGGCGTGGACGAGATTGGCATTACCGACCACAACTACTGGATTACCGACTGCAAAAAAGAGTATTTTAACGCCATTACCGAGCTTAAAGAAAAATATTCTTCAAAAATTAAAATCGTAAGAGGTATAGAACTTGCCTCTGCCCCCGAAAACTGCATAGACGACGATGAGGACGTAAGTTACTTCGATTATTGCCTTGTGGAGCATCACGGCTTTGATTTTAACGTTTACAAAAACGATATCGTTTCTTACGCTAAACGGCTGGGTACGCGCACGGGCATTGCCCATACCGATTTGTTCGAATTTACCGCACGCCGAGGTCTTGATCTAAAAGAGTACCTCACTTCCCTTAAAAACGCAAATATATTTTGGGAAATGAATGTAAATTACGATTCCATTCACAACTACCGCGAACACGAATATGTTAAAAAATTTGTAAACGATAAAAAACTGAGAGACGCGGTAAAAGAATCCGGTGTTGAAATTTCGGTCGGCTTCGACGGACACAGAATGAACGATTATCGGGTTGACAGGGTAAAAGCCATGTGTGATTTTCTGCTGAACAATGGCTTCCCTCTCGTTGTTTTTTAGGCAAATAACCGCGATAAACGGGACTTTTCTATATCGAATGCATGTTGGAAAACAGTTTATTCCCTTTTCCCCACTTCCTCGGATTAGCGAAAAGTCGGGGGGGTAACGATATAAATAAAAATGTTTTTTTTACTCCACTATCCCCTGCAAAAACAGTCCCCTCGGACTGTTTTTTTGTTTTACTCAATAGTTTTTTATTCATTAATAGCAAATCACCTGATAGTTGCGTGTTTTTGAAAAATTATTTTGTCTAAAGTTGTCATTGAAAAAACAGTTTTTGCAAAAAATAAAATATCACAGCACAACAAAAGAAAAATGCAGTTTTTTAATTTTTTCAGATAAATAAACGTTTTTTCGAGCAGCGCCCCTGTAAAATCGCAGGGGCGTTTCGTTATATAACCCCCGATTTCCAATATTTGGTAAAAGTACGGACTTTAACAATCGTAAAATAAAATATAATAGT
>CAKQLR010000002.1 GCA_934254725.1 uncultured Clostridia bacterium
CCCTGCTGCCCGTAATAAGCAACGTCGCCGTCGGTTATTTCGTAGATGTTCTGGTTCATAAGCTTTTCGTCGTAAAGCTCTTTTACGTATTTAAGATAAGCTTTGTAATCTTCCGTTTCGGGAACGAAGATAAAATCGTTATCGTCGGTTATCTCCACGCTTTTCGTCACGTGACCGAACGCGCTTAAAAGGAAGATACTCGTATAGTTGAATTTGGAGCAGAGCGGAAGTTCGTCAGCAATGCCGTTGTGATTGGGGTCGTTATCGCGGAAAGCTATAAGCATTTCCTTGAACTCTTCGACCGTCGTGGGCATGGTAAAGTCTATCACGTTATCGTTATACAAATCGTTCAGCCACTGCTGATTGACGTACTGATAACAGGTAGAGCCTTTGTTATCTACCGCGGTGAACGAATACATATTTCCGTCAGCAAGTGTGCTGACCTTTTTAATTTCGGGATACTGCGACATAAGAGCCTTATAGTTAGGGCAATATTTGTCTATAAGGTCGTTCAGCGGAGCTATCATGTTAAGCCCCGAATACATTACCTGTTCGTCCATATTATTGCAGAACATAAACGAATCGGGCAGGGTCTTTTCGTCCTCCCACTGAAGTCCGCGCTTTTCTTCGTACGCTTCAAAGTCAACCTCCACGAATTCCATATTGATATTCGTTATGCGGGATACTTCCTTAAACACGGTCATATCCTTGTAACTCGAATGAAGGCTGTGCTTCGGAACGTAAAATTTTATCGTTACCGGATTCTTTACGATCTGCGGATTCGATGTGTCCTCTATGAAGTTATCGGGATCGTAATTCACGTCGGTTTTATCCCCGCAGGAAACGAAAACCGCACTGGAAACCGAAACGATAACGGCAAGAAGTAATGACAGAAGTTTCTTTCTCATACAAATTTCTCCTTTAGATTTTTATTGTTTTCAGCCTTTTAAGCTGTATGATGCCTTGTTCAGCCTTTTAAGCTGCCCACTACCATGCCCTTTTCAAAGAATTTTTCAAAGAACGGATAGATAACGAGAAGGGGCGTAATGGTTATTATTATGGCGGCATATTTGATTGCCTCCGCCCTCATCGTCTGTTCGAGGATGCTCGTGCTTATGTTGCCCGAAGATATAAGCGAATCAATGTCGTTTTGAATTAGTATTTTTCTGAGAACGAGCTGTATCGGGTATTTTGCTTCGTCGTTGAGATAAATCAACGCATTGAAATAGGTGTTCCAGTACCCGACTATGTGGAACATCGTCATAACCGCGAGTATCGGACGGCTGAGCGGAATTATTATGGAAGTGAAAATTCTTATATTGCCCGCACCGTCAAGCATTGCCGATTCCTGAAGTTCGCCCGGGATAGACGTAAGCATGAACGTTCTTACGACAACCACGTTCCAAACGCCCACGGCGCCGGGAAGTATAAGCGCCCAGAAAGTATCGTACAAACCGAGCTTCTTAACAATAATGTAAGTAGGCACAAGCCCGCCGCTTATGAACATGGGCAAAAGGTAAAGCTTCATAAAAACGTTCCTGCCATACATATCCTTTCTCGATAAAGGATACGCAGCCGTGAACGTTACGAAAATGCCTATCACCGTTCCCGCGAACGTATAAAAAATAGTGTTAAGGTACCCCGATAAAAGGCTTTTTTCGCGGAAAACCGCCACGTAATTTTCCAGAGTGATTCCCTTCGGAAGCCATACCACGTTGCCGTAATAGACTTCTTTTGCGGCGGAAAAGGCGTTTATAAGGCAGTACCACAGCGGATACAGCATTATAAACAGAAATATGACCATAAACGTATAGACGATTATATTGAATATCGTATTTTCTCTTGATTTCTGTACCATATTTCTCCTTTTACCAAAGCGATTCCTGTCCGACTTTTTTGGAAACGAAATTCACTATAAAAAGCAAAATTATATTGATAGCCGCATTGAACAGCCCGACTGCCGTTCCAAAGCTGTACTGCTTTTTGAGAAGCGAAATTTTGTACGCGTAAGTAGCTATTATTTCGCTTGCGGAAAGGTTTGCGTCCGTTTGCATAAGGTATGCTTTTTCAAAACCCACGTTCATTATATTTCCCACGGAAAGTATAAGCTGAATCGTAAACACTGGGATTATCGCGGGCAGGTTTATATACCAGAGCCTTTTCAGACGGGAAGCGCCGTCTATAACGGCAGCTTCATGCAGGCACGGGTCGACGTTGGAAAGACAACCGAGATAAACTATGGAAGCCCAGCCTACGCCCTGCCATACACCCGTCCAGACGTAAAGATGAACGAACCAATCGGGGTCGGACATAAACATGGTGCCCTTCCCGCCAAGCGAGGTTATAACCTTGTTGACTATGCCCCTGTCTACGTTAAGAAAGCTTACGACCATACCGACCATAACCACGCAGGATATGAAGTAAGGCGAGTAAGATATTGTCTGCACCGTACGCTTGAAAGCCTTATTCTGTATCTCGTTTACAAACAGCGCGAGCACTACCGGGCATATAGCGTTCACGACGAGCGAATATATGCTTAAAACAAGGGTATTCTTTATTAAAGACGTAAAGTTGTACGCCGTTACAAACCTTATAAAATGCGAAAACCCGAAGTTCTTCGTCCACGGCGAGCCCCATATTCCCTGTACCGCGTTGTAATCCTTAAAGGCGATTATAATGCCATACATGGGCAAATAACTGAACAGTATCAGCAAAATTAAAGACGGAGCCATAAGCGCGTAAAGGCTCATGCTGCGTTTTATCGCCTCTTTTTTGCTTTTTATTTTCATTGACTTTCACTCCTTAAAAATGTATAATAAATCCATAAATAGAGGTGTTTTATGAATAAAACTCAGTTGACGATAATCGCCAGGAACTTTTTGTACTACGACGTAAACGCCGAAACGGGCAACGATATCGCCGTGTGGGGCATCGGGCACGAAAAGTGTTTCCCCGATAAGCACGAGGGACCTAAAATCATGCAGTGTTATTCGCTGCACCTTATTTTGAAAGGCTCCGGCACGCTTATACTGAAAGGCGAAACTTACAAGATTCACCAAGGGCAGATTTTCGTAATTCCTCCGAACGAGGAAGTCGAATACTACCCCGAAAACAGCGACCCGTGGGAATACGTATGGATTAACTTTTCGGGACCTATGGCGACCAAACTGTGTTGCCGCTGCGGTCTGACCGCGGAAACCCCGGTATTCGCTTCCGTCCCCGAAGGCGCGGAAAATATCGCGCTCGACCTGGTGGAACTGCACAAAATGTCCTACGGAATGAATATAGCCGTTATAGGGCATCTGTACAACCTGTTTTCCCTTATGATAGAGACAATCTGCAAAGAGCAAAGCTCCCGCCTTTCGAGCGGCGAAACTTACGTTTTACAAGCCATAAGATACATTCAGGAAAACTATGCCGACCCGGGGCTTTGCCTTAAAGACATTGCCGGCGAAATGGGACTGAATTACAATTACGCGTCTCAGCTATTTAAAAAAGTTACGGGCATTACATTCGTGCAATACCTTAACGTGTTCCGTATTCAACGCGCCTGCGAAATGCTCGACGCGGGCAACAGATACATCAAAGACGTTGCCGAAAAGGTAGGCTTTACCGACCAGCTGTATTTTTCGAAAATCTTTAAGAAGCTGAAAAATACCCCGCCGAAAAACTATAATTCCACTACCACCTTATCTTAGACGGATTACTGAAAAGTATCCTTTTTCGCGCATTATCCAGCGTTTCCATGGGAATTGTGCTGAAGTCCGCAATCGGCAAAAGGCTTATTACGGACGATTGCCCGCAGGAATCCTCTCCTCCGTCCGAACAAAGAAGCAAATCGCCGTTAAAAAACCTGTATTTATCTTCAAACACGTCCTTTTTAAATCTGGCTTTCATCACGAAAGTGACAAAAGAAGTGCCCTTTATCTCAAGTAATTCGCCGTTATACAGCTTTTCGTCGATATAAACGTCGTAGTCCGAAAGAGCTTTAATCGTTAACTTAAACGGTCTTTCGGCTTCTATTTCAAACTTCGTTTCCCCCGTAAAGGGGTACGAAGTTTTTTGTTTTATTATTACCTTGCCGTCAAAGAAAGACACCTCGCTTTCGGAAGGAAGCAATACCTCTATCGTATCGCCTTTTACGCTGTATAAATTTTCGGCGATATCCGTAAGCCCTTCCGCACCCCTCATGGTGCAGCACCAGAAAGCCTCTTTGCCTTCCGGAAGTATCTCTACATAAGGATGAGTTGCTCCCGTAAAGTAATTGCAGCCGAAACCGCCGTTCGCCCTTTGGTTTACCCTTAGTGCGTTCTCCACTATTTTTCGGTACAGCCCGAGGTATTTCGGGTTGCCCGTATGCAGATAGAGCCTTAGAGAAATCATCTCGGAATCGATTACGGCGCACCCCTCGCTCGGCGTCTGTTTGCCGAGCGTGCCGCTACCCTCGTAAACGGCGTTTAAATTTGCCTTAGCGAAGTAATCGTAAAATCTTTCGGCAATCGCGTAATATTTTTCGCCGAGCATATCGCCGAACTTAATAATTCCGCGCACGCCCGATAAAAACGCGTGGCACTGAAAATTTTTGTTGTTCAGCGCGGTGTCGTTCATCATTTTTATAAGAAGATCCGCAACCGAAAGTATGCTTTCGTCCTTTAAAATTCTGTAAGCCTCGGCAAGCCCGTCCAGCGATATGTACAGGCAACCCGAGTCCGAAGAAATCTTCCAGTTCTTATACTTTATATTAAGCTGCCCGATAATTCCGCCCTGTTCGTCCACGTTCAGGTCTATAGGGTATTTTACGAATTCTTCCGAAGATTTAACGAAAAGATTAAGCGCTGCTTTTCTGATTTTTTCTTTTATTTCTTCCGAACCGGTAATATCGTATTCCAGACAAAGCGCACGCAAAAACCAACCGTTGCCCGCGTATTGCTGCTCGTTCACGGAGTTGCCGTCCACAATCGGACCGAAATACCCGTCCTTATTCAAATGTTTGTCAAGAGCCGCCCAAAGCATATCTCTTCGCTCGGATATTTCATCAAAATACTTGCCGAGCGAAGTTACCGCAAGCAAAGCTCTTCCTTCCCAATCGCCGTACCACTCGTAGGAAGCCGGCTTATAAACGTTTTTTTCGGCATACTCCTCGCTGTTCATTCTGTCGACGTTTAAAAGCAATCGCCTTTTTAAATCGCCGCCAACGGACAAAAGCTTGTATCCGTTTTTCTCTGTTTTGTTTTTCATAGTACTATAATAGCAAATACGCAGCATAAAATAAATGGTTATTTTATTGCGAAATATGGAAATTTTCTCTATATCCGAATAAAATTCGACTGTAGGATTTCCATTCCTCTTCACTAATTATTTTTGCGGCAATAAATCGGCTTTTGCTTTGTCAAACTCCCTTATAGTGCGTCCGGCACAATTTCGGTCGTTTGCCTTGCAAAAACACGGGACGCCTTTCCGTAGATTATAAAGCATAAAAAAAAATCGGCTGCCCGATTAACGAACAACCGATATAAAAATATCATTATTTTATTCTAAGCACACCAAAAGCCGCCGTGAGCAAATTCACCGCGGGAATCGGCAGGAAATGTAGTTTCCTTTTACAATATTTAAAAATTACTTATTGAAGCCGTCTTTATAACTCTTTGAAAATTTCGCAACGGGTGCTTTGCAGGAAGGGATATCTACCTTGTCGCCCGTTTTGGGGTTAATTCCCTGTCTGCCGTTCTTATCGCGAAGCTCAAACGTAGCAAAACCGGAAATGTGAACATAGTCGCCCGTGTTTAAAACGTCTGTAAGAGTCTCTTTAAAAGCCATAAGGTTAGCTTCGGCTTCTCTGATGGTAACGCCAAGTTTGTCTGCATATGCGCGAACGAATTCACTTTTGTTCATAAATGTCCTCCTCGTAAAATAAAAATTCAAGTTTTTCCGTTCTTTTTTATCGATTAAAAAAGAATCCCTACAATTGATTATAACACAAAAAAATTTTTTTTCAAGGGGTTTTTGAAAATTTTTTCTCAAAAATAGAGATTTTTCCGTGTTTGTCCGTATGCGAAATTATATTCGCCTTTTTCGTACCTTAGAAAGAACCGCCAAAAGCCGATTTACGACTTAAAGGGTCACCCCTTCTTTATGGTCTTTTTAGCTTTTTTAACGTATCTTTCGGAAACGCCCCTGCCGTTGTTGAAGTTTTCCACAATACGCTCGGGTTCTTCCTGTTCTGTTTCCGTTTCCACGTTTTCCGTCTGCTTGCATCTGTAGTAAACGGTTTTCGCGTCCTTGCACTTGATAACGATTTTACTGTTTTCGGGGCTGAGAATTTCTACTTTTCTTGTATCGTCGCAAATCAAAGTGATGGTGCCCGCGTCAACTTCAACCGTTTCTTTAACGCACGAATTATCCGCAGCCGCTTTATTTTCTTTGCAAGCGTTGTCCTCTTTATCCGTTTTAATTTCTTCAGTTTCGGAAGCTCCTCCGATTTCGCACGTTTCGGTTTCCTCTTCAACGGAAACGGGTGCTTGAGAAACCTCGCCCGCTACTGCGCCTTCGTGGAGCAATTCGGGATTTATAAAGCTCTCTTCGCTGCCCTTCTTTGGAATGCGAACCCTTTTCACTATAGAATACATTACGGGGATTATAATCAACGTAACCAGCGTAGCGAGGGTAAGACCGCCCATTACAACTACGCCGAGCGGCTGCATAAGTTCCGAACCTCTGCCGATTGCAAGCGCGAGAGGTACGAGTGCGAGAACGGTTGTAAGGGTGGACATCCATATAGCCCTCATTCTCGATTTACTGCCTTCGATAAGGGCGGTGTAATCGGAATAGCCGTAGTCCGTTTTCAGCTGTTCTATTCTGTCTATCATTACTATAGCGTTGTTTACAACCACGCCCATAAGCATAATGATCCCTATAAACGAAACTATGTTGAGCGGCAGCCCGGATATGGTAAGCGCAAGGAACGCGCCCGAGAACGAAAGCGGTATAGAGAATATAACTATAAACGGTTTTACAAGCGATTCAAACTGACAAGCCATCACGGCGAAAAGCAGTATGAACGCTATTATCATCGTAATTATAAGCCCTTCGAAAACCTCGTTTAAATAGCGATTTACGCCACTTTCTTTAAATTCGTACCCGCTGTAATCCTGCAAAACTTCCTCGATTATTTTGGTGAAAGTTTCGCCCGCGGTACCCGCGTCGATATCCGTAGAGGTTTCTACGGAAAGCGTCATAACGTTCTTGCCGTTCTCCCTTGTAATCATAGTGGGGGACATGGTTTTCGTTATAGTCGCAACGTCTTTGAGCTTGACGGATTTATCGCCGGAGAAGGACAAAACGTAATCCTCTATTCCTCCGTAGTAGTCCTCTATGGCGTCGTCTTTAAACTTGACGGAAACGTCGTAACGTTCACCGCCGATACTTACCGTACAAGCCGTGTAACCCGCAATACCTGCCCTTAACGTAGCTACCGCGACCTTGTAGTCTATGCCGTTTTCAAAGCATTTCAGGTAGTCAAATTTAATTTTATATTCTACGTTTTCGCCTGAAAGGTTATCGGAAACGTTCGTAAAGTAAGAATATTCGCTTGTGGCTTTATCCTTAACCTTTTGCGAGATTTCTCTTAAAACGGCAATATCTTCGCCTTCTACGCTTACGCCTATGGTTGAAATTCCGCCGAAGCCGCTCATAAGCGCAGCCAGAACGCCGTCAACCTCGGTTACCGAAACGGAAGCGACTCCACTGTTCTCGGCAATATTTCTTACTTCCTCCAGCACCGTTTTTGTTTTCTTTTTGGCGTCGTCGTTAAGCACAAGCCTTATCGTGCCGTGTACGGAGGTAGCTATAAGACTGCTGTCCGAAATATCTGCCGAAAGGTGTTTTATATCGTCTATGCCGTTTTTAACGTTTTCGTAAACCTGATAGGTTTTTTCTTTGCAATAATCAAGCTCGTCGGACGCGTCGAAAACTATGCTTACTTCAATGGTTTTCTGGTCTACGGAAGGCATGAACGCCGTGCCCGTGGTGAATACCATCGTAGCGCTCCCCGCGAAAATTATAAATGTTATTATTAAAACGAGCGCGCGCGTACGCAAACATTTTCTAAGGAATCCGTCATAGAATTTCATGGCACCCTTCATTATAGAAGTGCGGTTTCCTTTGCGTTTTACGCGGTTTTTATCTTTTTTGTGCGAGCCGTTCTCTGCTCTTTCGGCAGGAGCGTCCCCTGCTGTTTCCGCTGAAGTTTGCGCGGCTGTTCCTGCAGAAAGCTCCGAAGCTGAGCCGGCGGTTTTTACGGATTTCTTCTTTAAAACCTTGCCGGTAAGCATACGTTTATCCCCGCAGACAAGGCAGTACAACGTAGGAATAACGGTGAGCGCGACTATAAGCGAGAACGCAAGCGAGAATATTACCGACCATGAGAGGTCCGCAAAGATCATTTCTGTAAGACCTTTTGTAAACAGAATCGGGAAGAACACGCACACGGATGTCAGCGTGGAAGCGAGCAATGAACCCGCAACCAACTTTGTTCCGTCCACGGCTGCCTGAAACGCTGTTTTGCCCTTATCGCGCTCGAAGTTGACGCTTTCGATAATAACTATACTGTTATCGACAAGCATGCCTATACCGACGGCAAGCCCGCCGAGCGATACCATGTTTAACGTAATACCCATAAGGTACATACAACCCATCGCGCCGAGCACCGAAAGAGGCATGGTAGCCGCGATTATAAGCGAAGTATTGAACTTCTTTAAAAACAGAAGTATGACGAGGACGGCAAGTACTCCGCCTATTATCATAGACGAGATGACGTTAGAAACACTGTCCGTTATAAACTGAGACTGATCGTCTATGAGAACGGCAACCGAAGAGCCCGTTTGCTGTTCCACAAGCTTCTTTACGTCCGAAGAAATTTTTGCCGTGTTTCCGCCCGAAATGCCGTAAACCTTAAGTGTAACCGCCTGCCTGCCGTTATAGTAGGCAAAGGACGGGAAAGAGCGTTCTTCCTTTACGGTAGCCACGTCCGAAATTTTTACGTTAAGGTTAGCATTGCCGTCGCTGTCATATGACAATTCGGAAAAATCGTGTTCTTCTATAAAGCGAACAAAGTCCTCGCTCAGGTTAATAGGCAAGCCAAGGTCGAGTTTCTTTAACAGCTCGACGAAGTCCTTAGGTTTAATTTCTTCCTGAACCAATTCGCCGGTAATTTCGTTTACGTATTCGTATTCCTTTTTAAACTCGATCACAGTGTCGAAAAGTTCAAAGAAATCGTCGTTTAAAACCTTTGCTGCTTCCGTCTGAAGTTTTATAATCAATTCGCCTGGAATATTTATCGCCTGCGGGTTGTTTTTTACGAACGTATAAAGGCTTTCCAAACTGTCCGCGACTTCGGTAAAGCCCCAGCTTCTCAACGAGGCAATGACCGAATTTACGTCAACCTGCTCTTCGAATTCCTTTAAAATCTCTTCGCCTGTCTTAACCTCTATAGCGGCAAGATCGTCCGAAAATTTTTTGATGTTGTCGCGATACTCTATAAGCGTTGCCGAGGGGGTGCTTTGCAGGTAGTCCATAGCCGTCTTGGCAATTCTCAGCGAAGTGCCGAGTTCTCTTGACAGCGGCATCTGGAAATATGTATTTTGTATTTCTTCAATGGTTTTCGCAAACGACTCGTTTCTGAAAGAAACCTTGCCCCCGCTTTCCGTAATGGTGCCGAGCGGTATATCCAGCTGCGAGTTAGTTGCAAGCTGTTGTACGAGAAGAGGCGCGGTCACTTCCAACCCGTTAAACGGGCGAAGCACTATTTTGTCCTCAGGCACGCCGACAAGCTCGACAGAACCTACGTTTTCTACCGCAAGGATTTTCTCCCTTAGTGCTTTTGCGTCGCTGTAGCATTCCTCTTCGTCTCCGTCATTATACACTGTCACGGTCGCAACGGCGTTCCCGTTAAAGTCTATTTTCGTAAAAATCGGATCGTAACAGCTATCCGGAAAGGATACGAGCGCAAGCTTGTCTTTAATTTCGTCCGTCTTTTTATCCACGTCCGTTCCGTAATCGAAGGTAATCGCAACCATTGTCGCGTTCTCAATGCTGTAAGAGGTCACGGATTTAACGTTTGAAAGAGTTTTAAGAGAGGATTCAAGCAACGGTCTTACCGTTTCGTCACACGTTTCCGCGCTTGCGCCTGGGTACGCCACCGTCACGCCGAGAGCGGGAAAGGCTATATCCGGCAAAAGGTTTACCGGCATATTGAACGCGGCGAGCATTCCGAAACCGAATACAAGTATGGCTACCGTACATACAGTCACCGGTCTTTTAAAAATTTTCTTTAAAAAATTCATAAAAACTCCTGTAAATCAAGAACGGCTCAGCAAAAGTCGTTTGCGGCTTTGAAAGATTTTGCGGTAAAGCAAAAGGCTATCCGCACAAAAAAACGCACAGAATATATTTATACTTATACATTTTACATTTATATTTTTAAATTAGTGTTAATAACGCGCGTTTTTTTGATTAAAATTTTCTTTTAAAAGAAAATTTTAACGCTTCAGCACCGTGTCTCTGCGCCAAAAAAAGTAAAAAAACTTTTGCTCGGTCAGTCCGTTTGACAAACAATGCTAAAAAGAGTTATAATAAAATTTAGTGATTCCATATCCATAGATTCTAAAAGGATTTTTTATATGAAGTATATCGAAATGCCCGACGGCTCGCCCGCCTATCACCTGGCATTCGAGCAAGCCGTTGCGGAAAGCATTACGGGCGACGCGCTCATTCTCTGGCAAAACTCCCCCGCTTTAGTCTGCGGTTCGTACCAGAACGTTTTCAGAGAAGCGGACGTTTATGCCGCCTATAAATCCGGTGTGCCCGTTGTAAGAAGAATTTCCGGCGGGGGCACCGTTTACCATGACAAAGGCAATTTAAACTATACCTTAGTTACCGATTTTAACCCGGAATACGACTATTCCGACGTAATGAAAGGAATGATAACCGCACTTCAAAAAATGGGGATCCCTGCTGAAAAAGGGGGTATTTGCGATATTTCGGTGTGTGGGAAAAAGGTTTCCGGCAACGCACAGAGAGTGTTTAACGGCAGGCTTATGCACCATGGGACGCTCCTCTTTTCCACCGACCTTTCCGCTTTGAAATTGCTGTGCGGAAGATCGGGCAGGGAATATACGGACAAGTCTATAAAATCCGTTCCAGCCGAAGTACTCAACCTGCGGGAGTTCTTCCCCGGTAGTATACTTGATTTCAAAAAAGGGATAATAGCCTGTTTCCCTTCCCCTTTGGAGCCGTATTCGCCCGCTCAGGACGTTTACGAAAAAGCGGACGAGCTGAATAAAACGCGCTATGCTTACGACGAATGGACGTATCTGAAAAATCCGACGTTTTCCGTCTCGGCTGAAAAGGATTACGGCTTTGCACGCTACCGCGCCGAAAAGGGAATTATAAAAGAAGGGAAGATAGTATTTAAAGGTAAGGAGCTTACGGATAAATTCCTCGGCGCAAGGCTGATCCCAAGCGAAACGGAAGCGCTGTGCAAAGAACTTTCGGACGATTACGAACTGCTTGCAGGTCTTATTCTTTAAAAAAATTATTTAAAAAAACGCAGATAACGTGCGATTTACGGGATTTATCCCTTATTTACATTATATAAAAACGGTGACGCAACCGAATTAAGGAGAACAAAATGAAAAAAAACGTAGTAATGCCCTCGCTTAAAGAAAACATGAAAGAAGGCGTGCTTTGCGCCTGGCTTAAAGAGGAAGGCGAAGCTTACAAGAAAGGCGACGTGCTTTTCGAAGTAGAAACGGAAAAAGTAGTAAGTCAGGTTAAAGCAGACCGTGACGGAGTTATTTTAAAGAAACTTGCGGAAGAAGGCGACAGCGTTGAAGTAAACGCAACCGTAGCCGAAGTAAACGAATAACAAGCCCCATAACGCCCGTTGACGGCGTTTTTTCGGAGGAGATTTTTATGAATAAAAAACCCGATTGGCTTAAAGTAGAATATTCCGCCGCGGCGGTCAGCGAGGTTGCCTCGCTTATGAAAGAATTAAAACTCAACACCGTTTGCAACGAAGCTAATTGCCCGAACCTCGGCGAATGCTTCGGCAAGCATACGGCTACGTTTATGATACTCGGAAGTCGCTGTACGAGGAATTGCACTTTCTGCAACGTCACACACGCTCGCCCCGACCCCGTAGATCCCGACGAACCCGCAAACCTTGCGGAAGCGGTAAAAAAATTAGGTTTAAAACACGTGGTTATAACTCAGGTTACAAGGGACGACCTGAAAGACGGCGGCGCAGGACAGTTTGCCTCTTGCCTTAACGAAATACACGCGCTTTGCCCGAACACCACTACGGAAGTTCTCATTTCGGACATGAAGGGCGACACCTCTTGTTTCGACACGGTGCTTGCGGCTCGTCCCGACGTCTTGAACCACAATGTGGAAACGGTTAAGGATCTTTACTCCTCCGTGCGCCCTCAGGCAAACTATGCCCGCTCGCTCGAGCTGTTAAGGTACTGCAAGCAAAAAGCCCCCGATATCCTAACTAAAACGGGGTTTATGGTTGGCCTTGGTGAAACCGATGAGCAGATAGATGCGCTTATGGACGACCTACTCGGAGTAGGTTGCGACATACTTACTATAGGACAATATCTGCAGCCTTCCGAAAAGCATTACAAGCTTGTAAGATACGTTACGCCCGAGGAATTCGAAGCACTCAAACAAAAAGCTTTGAAGAAAGGCTTTAAGTACGTTGCAAGTTCTCCGCTTGTGAGAAGCTCCTACCGTGCGGCGGAAGCCCTCGGCGTTTCAAAGTAGTTTCGACGAAGATTCCGATAGCTAAGTGGAAGAACCACATAAAACCGAACAGAAATGATTTACGTAAACACAAACAGCAAAAACGTTTTTTATAACTTCGGCGCGGAGATGTACTTTGCGGACAAAAAAAACCTTGGCGACACGGTTTTTTTGTTTTGGCAAACTTCGCCCACGCTTATGTGCGGCAAATACCAGAACCCTTTCGAGGAAATCGATATGGCTTACGCGAGGGAGAAAAACATCACTCTCGTCCGCAGGGCTTCCGGCGGTGGCACCATTTACACAGACGAGGGCGGCTGGCAGTTTTCGTTCATAGACAAACGCGCGAATACGGATATTTCTTTCACCGAATATATGAAGCCGGTTATAGATGCGCTTATAAAACTCGGCGTGCCTGCCGAAATGAGCGGCAGAAACGATATCCTCGCCGCAGGCAGAAAGTTTTCGGGCAACGCTCAGTACAAAACGGATAACGCCACTGTGCATCACGGCTCCCTTCTGTTCTCTACCGACATCGAGGAAATGGTAAGGGCCACCACCGTGGACGAATATAAATTTACCTCGAAAAGCATCAAGTCCGTAAAGGACAGGGTTGTAAACCTTTGTGAGTTCCGTAACGGCGATATGAACTCCGAACAGTTCGGGGAGTATATGGTAAAAGAAATTCTGAAGTCCGGCAGCGAATACTTCATTACGGAAGAGGACGACCACGAAATAAAAAAACTATCAAAAGAATACTTTGAAAATCCCGAGCGGATTTACGGGCTTACCCCCCGCTTTACGGTTCGTAAGAAAGGACGTTTCAAAGGCGGCACCGTTGCCGTGGAGTTGGAAGTAAAAAAAGGAAAAATCGTTTCATTAAATCTTACCGGGGACTTCTTTTCGAGCAAAGAAGTGGCTTATATCACGCAGGAAATGGCAGGTTGCCCGTATGAAGCGCAAGCGGTTAAGGAAAATTTTTCTTCCCTTTCAGACGGGGCGTTTTACAATATCACCGACGAGGAAATAGCAAAGCTTATCGCCGAATAACGGGTATCCTCTCCCTTATAAATAAAGTCACGAAAGCACAATTTCAACTGCTTTAAGGAGAAAACACGATGGATAAAGAAAACGAGACACGTTTCGCCTCGGATAAAAGAAAAATACAGGGCGTTCTGTTCGATATGGACGGTGTGCTTGTGGATAGCGAGCCGGTTATCATAAGGGCGATTATGGAGGTATTGAAGGAACAATTCGGTCTTACCGTAAAGAAAGAAGATTTTCTTGAATTTACAGGAATGGGCGAGGACAGATTTATAGGCGGCGTGGTTGAAAAATACGGAAAAAAGTACGAATTATCCATGAAAAAGGCGGCTTATGAAAGATATGCCCAAATAGGCAAGGGGCTTATCACCGTGTACCCGAACGTAAGAAGCACGGTTAAAACTCTTTGCGAAAAAGGTTTGAAAATAGCCGTTTGCTCCTCAGCCGACGCCGAAAAAGTAAACATAAATCTGGACGTGTGCGGCGTAAGACCGTATGTAAACGGCATCCTTACAGGCTGCGACGTGGAGCGCAAAAAGCCCTTCCCCGATATTTTTATAAAGGGTGCAAGCATTATAGGCGTTCCCCCAGAAAACTGCATCGTCGTGGAGGACGCGATATCCGGAATAAAAGCGGCAAAAGCAGCGGGCGCATTTGCGATAGGCGTCACCACATCGTTTAAAAAAGAAGAATTGCTCTCCGCCGGCGCCAACGCCATAATAGACGACATTTCCGAAATGCTTCCGTACGTAAATTGAGAAGCTGCCCCTTGCAAGCAAGCTTCCGACTTCTTATATTATAATCTGTAATAAATTTTCAGGAGGTTTAATCTTATGAGTAAAATTCTTGTTGCATATTTTTCCGCAAGCGGAGTAACGAAAAGAGCTGCCGAAAAGCTTGCCACTGCCGCAAATGCGGATTTGTATGAAATAAAACCAGCCACCCCTTACACGGATGCGGATCTGAACTGGATGGATAAAAAAAGCCGTTCTACCATTGAAATGAAAGACACTTCTTCTCGTCCCGAAATCGCCGACAAATGCGAAAATATGGGCGATTACGACGCTGTTTTCGTAGGCTTCCCCATATGGTGGTACGTAGAACCGAGAATTATAGATACTTTCCTTGAAAGTTACGATTTTTCGGGTAAAATCGTGATACCTTTCGCTACGAGCGGCGGAAGCGGTTTAGGTAAGACAGCAGAGAGCTTCCGCAAAGTTCTCGACAAAAACGTTACGGTTAACGAGGGCAAAATGTTAAACCGCGCGAATGAAGCGGACTTGAAAGCCTGGCTTAAAACGCTCGGTTTATAAAACGGAATTGTCGGGTATAATTTATTGAATAAACCAACGAGACGCCCGATTAACTGTTATTTCAACCTGCGGAATTACCCGCAGACGAGGGCTTAAACTGCAAACAACAAAGAGGCGGACTCGGATAAAAGCGAACCCGTCTCTTATTTTATGCAATATCTCCTACAATGTCTGTTTAGTCCGCTTATTCTCCGCACTGTCCGTTAACGCGGTTTATTTCCTCGTCGATTTCTTTAAGTTGTATTTTATTTTTTTCAATCTCTTTTTTTAATTTTTTGCATTTAAAGATATAAAAAATTACAGGTATCACGCAAATCAAAGGAATCATAGAAAAAAGTATACCCAGCAGTCCGTAGCCGGAGCCGGACAAAAATTTATACGAAGCACCCAACGGCAAAATGAAAATTAAACCTATCAGATTTGATGTTCTTGCTTTTTTTGCTTTGGCTAACTCCCCTTCATTTTCCGCAAGAGTCTTTACTATTGTCTTATATTTTTCGATTGCCTCGATTTTTGCTTTTTCTTCCGCAAAATCCATATTCTTACTCCGCCTCTTTCATGTCGTATTCGGGAACATTAACAGCTGTATTGTTCTTGTTGCTATAGTAAATAGAAGTACTTTTTATTCCTTCGTAATATGTATTTATCATTACTCCTCCCTCCTTAGGAAACGAAAACGTTATTTTATCCATAAAAGGCACATCGGAATTTTCGGATTTCAATTTATATTCTTTGGTGGAATTGTCAAATTCGTACATGCTTCCCATAAGTTTATAAGTCTTCAACAAATCGAGGAATACTTCGCCATACGACACTAAATCCGTTCGAGAAGCAACATACTTATTTTTCTCTTTATCTAACGATATCAGATAATCTTTCCCTTCTATCCTTTTATAATAGTCGCTTTCACCGATTTTTTCATATTTAAAATCCAGGTCGTCAACAGTATAACCCTTCGTTTTTACCACAATACTTACTGTCGATGCGGTTTGTTTATTCTCCATATCGTAATAAAATGTGTAATATTTGTCATACTCCGCTTTTTTATCCGCATTGTCTTTCAATTCAATAAGATTATTCCAAAATATAGTAGTATACGAATAGTTTTTGCAATCACCTCAATCAAACCTGTTCTGCCATTCTTTATCGCTGACTTTGACAAGCTCGTCAATCTGTTCTTGTATGCTTTTGTTTTCATCGTTGTTACAGCCGCACACACACAACATCCACCCGACGCAAACTAAAATTAACGCCATAATTGCCCACACTTTTTTCATTTTTTTGTTTTTCTCCTTTTTTACAACACAAACAAGTATCGCTTGTTTTAATGCCTATATTATAAACAAGTATTGCTTGTTTGTCAAGCATTTCTTGATAAATAATGATAAGATTTTATTGTATTGGGGCTTCCGTTCCTTATGGAGAAAAAAATGTTAGGAAAGAAGATAAAAGAACTGCGTGAAGAAAACGGATTAAAACAAAAAGACGTAGCCAATGCGCTTAAAGTTTCGCCGCAGGCGGTGAGCCTTTGGGAAACGGACGGCGCAGATCCGGACATAATAAACATAAAAAAACTCGCCGTGTTTTTTAACGTAACCACAGACGAGCTTTTGGATTTTAAAGTAGAGCTTTAAAAACTTATACGATAAATAATCGCATAAATTTTTTTTCAATTTAAAATACTGTGAGCCCGACAAAAATTTGTCGGGCTCGTTTTTTCGTAAATATCTGTAACCTTATTATATATTCCTATCCGAATATAACTTTCTTTTTGCCTTTGGCATTGCGCGGCCACTCGCGTATGCGGGTTACGTAATCCAGATTGACGGCTTCTATTCCGTCACCCTTTTCGATTATAATACCGCCGTCGTTCACCTCTTTGATCGTACCGCGGATACCTGAATCCGCACTCATTACTGTGTAAACGATGCATTCTTTCCCTATAAACTGTTTTGCCAACTCCTTCATAGCGCTTTTCTCCTTGTTTTGTTTTTTTCTGTTCAAAATATGCCTGACCGCCGGGATTTTCTTTTTCCGTGTCATCTCCGGAATAATCACAAGCAACAGCAAGGCAATAAAAATGATGTAAGAGCCGTTCATTTTCTCCTCCGTCAAGTTCTTTTAAATCAACGCTTACAGCTTTGTGATAACCGGCTTTCCGTCGGCGTCCAACAGCGGAGTAAGCCCCGCGCCGTAGCCAGATTTTACAAACAGATACGTCACGCCCGTTTCTTTATCAACGTAAAGCATACGGATCTCGTTGAAGCTCGAACCTTCGGATAGAATTTTTACGAACCTCTCTTCTTTGCCTTTTACCATTATTATTTCTCCTTAATTTCAGCCGTTTTTGTGCGATAAAGGCGCCTTTTGTCTTTTTTATCCGCACATCTGTTTTCTTTTATTTAGTGTAAAAAGTCTGTTTCGGTCCCGTATCCCGCATAAGAGTATCGGGCGAGCGGAAACGGAAAACATACAGCAACGCGTCGTACAGGTCGCCCACGCATCCGCCTATGTGTATGGCAAGAAGCACCGCACAGTAAAGCCTATCCCCTGCAATCGGGCAGACAATCGTCGGAATAAGAAAAACAGGCAAAAACACTGCAAACGGAGCAAGAAGCGCAAGCAACGCGGTTTTTCTGTAAACGTAGATATCGGGCACGCCGCAGTACGCAACGGAAAACGTGAAACCGAAGGTCAGTTTCCTGCCCGTTGTAATTTTATACACCGCGCCGTGAACAAGCTCGTGCAGCACGATATATAAAAACATTGCCACTATAAAAAGCACGCCGTGCAAAATGTCACAGATATCAATTAGATCGTCCGGTCTTATAATAACCCACGCTATGGCAATGACCGCCGCCGTAATAACAAGACAAGCGAGGTTCATAAAAACCACAGTTTTTCCTTTTTTCGCGTCGATCGTATAGGCTTCCCTATATCCCTCGGGAAGCTCCGTTTCAAAAGATTTTTTCATAATAAAACAATACCCCGCAATTATTTTATAAACTTAAATTTTCGGCATCGAATCTTTTCCTGTCGAATATAGCCCTTTCACCGTAAACAAGAATGGGAACGAGCGTCATCTGTTGTAATTTTTCGTAAACGTTAAGGCTTATTTGCTCCTCGCTTTCGCATAAATTACCTGAGTCGTCCGTGTATTCGAACTTTAAATTGTATATCGTATAATGAGAAACGCACCCGTTGTTGTTTTCGGTTACCTCCGTTTCGGACAAGTCGGTTATTCTGCCGTTTTCGGAATGCCCCTTGCGGGCAACTTCAAACGATTTTTTACCGTCGATAATCATTTTTACACCGTTGCAGATAAAACCTATTGCCGCAACAATCATTATTCCGCCGATTATACACATAAACACGGTACCGAAACCGTCTTCCGGATCGTACGAATTGGCACCCGATACAATAACGGCAACGGCGATTGCTATCGCGACGAATGCGATTGCTATTCTGACAATACCGCCGACCATAGTCCCGCGATTAAACTTCTTCTTTTCCACAGTTTTTACCTCTTTGCAGTTTTACCGAAACCGTCGGTTATCTTTTGTCGGTTTCGTTTTTTTATTATATCATATATTTTTTAATTTTTCAACCGCTGCTTTGCAAAAAAGCTGCGAACGTCTTGACATTTTTCATAATATGCAGTACAATCCATTCTGTTCCGTATGAAGAAACAGGCGAACGTCCGGGCTTACCTAAAAAAACATCACCGCTTGGTTTTTAATACGGCGCCAGGACAAATGAATTTATGGAAAAGATAAAACAACAAACCGATTATTTCGGCACGGAAAAAATAAGCAAAATTCTGTTAAAAATGGCTCCGGCAGTGATGTTGGCGCAGCTTATACAGGCGCTTTATAATATAGTGGACAGCTTCTTCGTGGGAAGATACTCCGATTCCGGCTTAACCGCGCTGTCGATAGTTTATCCTTTGCAACTGCTGATGATCGCTCTGGCGGTCGGTACGGGCGTAGGCATCAACACCGTAATGGCGGCAAAACTCGGTATCGGGCAGGAGAAAAAAGCAAACGAATACGCGGGCGTGGGAACGCCACTTGCCATTGTTTTGTGGGCGATTTTTGCAGCGGCAGCTTACGCTTTTATGCCGCTTTACGCAAGGCTTCAGAGTTCCACACCCGAAGTTATCGCCGATGTTGTGACTTACGGGCGAATTGTTTGCGTGTTCAGCTTCGGTTTGTTCGTAGAAAGTATATGGACGAAAGTACTTCAGGCTCGCGGCGATATGAAAACCCCGATGATAGCGCAAATAATGGGTGCTGTTACGAATATAATTTTAGACCCCTTGCTTATTTTCGGCATGTTAGGACTACCCGAAGCGGGAATTGCCGGCGCGGCTATCGCAACGGTTGCAGGGCAGATAGTGGCGGCGTTAATTGTTATGAGGAAAGGCTTTCATCGTTCGCCCGAACTCAAAAAATACCCGCACTACGTCGGAAAAATATTCAAACTCGGCGTGCCGAATATTCTTATGCAATCGGCGTACACTCTTTACATATTCGGCTTGAATATGATACTTTCAACATTCTCGAATGCGGCTATAACCGTGCTCGGGTTGTATTACAAATGGCAAACGTTTTTCTTTATTCCCATCGGCGCGATGCAAACCTGCGTCGTCCCCGTAATAAGCTTCAACTACGCGGCTAAGAAGATAGACCGCTGTAAAAAAACGCTTAATACAGCGCTTTTGTTCGGGGCGGTTCTTATGGCATTCGGAACGCTGTGTTTTGAAATTATCCCGGGTCCTATGCTCCGACTGTTCTCGTCGAACGCAGAAGTTATAAGCGACGGCATCGTTGCATTCCGCATTATCGGCATAAGTTTTATTCCGCTTGCGTTTTCGCTTACCTACCCTGTACTCTTTCAGGCTGTTGGCAAAAGTGTTACGAGTTCTGTTCTCACAATCGTTCGTACCGTCTGCCTTTTCGTTCCGCTCGCCTACCTTTTCTCGAAATTCGGGCTTACATACTTCTGGCTGACGTACCCCGTAACCGACACTATTGTGGGAGTACTCGGATTTATACTCTCTGTCAGATTTTTCAAAAATCCGTACCGCGCGCACAACAGTAAAAACCAATCTAAGGAAGCTGTTATTAAACCGTCCGAACCGGGAGTAATAATTACCATAGCGAGAGAACACGGCTCCTCGGGTAAAGAAATAGGCAGACTTGTTGCGGAAAAACTGAATATCCCGTTCTATTATAAGGAAGTTACCGCCCTCGCCGCCGAAGAAAGCGGACTTGACAGAGAATTTATTTCCGACATCAACAGAAACTCCCCCGCTCTTCTGCGCGACCTTTACCTTACAAAAAACGCAGTAGGTGCGGCGGTTATCGCACAGCACAAAATAATAGAACGCATCGCGAAAAACGGCAGTTGCGTAATTGTTGGCAGGGCCGCTGACTTCGTTCTGAAAGATCACACGGACGTAGTGCGTGTTTTCGTGAAAGCGCCGCTTGAATATCGCATAGAGCGCGTAATGACCGTATACGGCGATACCCGCGAGGACGCCGAACGCAATATTCGCCGTTCCGACGCCGCAAGAGCCGCTTATTACAAAAACATTTCGGGCAACGAATGGGGCGACGAAGCCATGTACAACCTTATACTCGACAGTTCCATCGGGGTTGACAAAAGCGTTTCTGCAATACTTAACTATCTTAGTAATTCATCGAAGCTAAATAAAGAATAGAAAATGAGCGCCTGCCTTTTCGGTGGCTTAAACTTATAAATACAAAAACAATTATGTCTTTGTTTTTTTATATTTTACGTCACCTCTGACAGATAGTTCTTTTTTCTCCATAGGCGCTCTTTTTAGAGTGTTTATTGTTACAAACAGTTTTTGTTATTTAATTTTATTATCATATATTTCTACTTTTTTCAACCGCTATTTAATTTACGGGCGCAGAAGTTTAAAAAACCTTCAAACGGGCACACTGGGGCACCTCCTTATCTCAAAAAATTAACGGCTACTGCGCATATGCAATAGCCGTTTTTTGCAATAGAAAAACCTGAACCGAATAACTCACGCATTCGATTTAGGTTTTGATTGGCGGAGAGGATGAGATTCGAACTCACGTTACCTTTAAAGGGTAAACACGATTTCCAATCGTGCGCCTTCAGCCAACTCAGCCACCTCTCCGTGTGTTTGTTCCGCCGCCTTTTAAAAAACGAACGCAACGAGTTGCCCTCAAAACATTTTTATTATATATTATTTCTTTTTGAAAATCAACTGTTTTTAACCAACTTTTTTCAATAAATACTCTTTTGTTTTGCGTGGGCGGCAAAAACTTTTTCGCAAGTTGTTTTTTTGATTGTTTTTTCGGCAAGAATATGTTATGATATTTTTATATGATAGTTGCTTTTGATATTGGCGATAAAAGAATAGGCGTTGCCGCTACGGACGAGCTTGGCATTATGGCTCTGCCGGTTGAAACCTACTTTCGCAAAAACACCGCGGAGGACGTTAAATACCTAGCTTCCCTTGCGGAGGCGAAAAAAGCCGACCTTATCGTTTGCGGTTTGCCCGTTAACTTTGACGGAAGCGAAAGCGTTCAAACGGGCAAAACTCAAAAGTTCATCGACCTTCTGAAAGAAGCTACGAGTATTCCCATAGTTACCGAGGACGAACGGTTTACCACAATCGAAGCGCGCAGGCTTTTGCTCGAAGCCGATATGCGCAGAGATAAACGCAAACAGGTAATAGATAAAATTGCGGCTTCGTACATTCTGGAAGGCTATCTTCAAAAGCATAAAAAATAATTTTGTATATAAAATTTACCGAGAGGTGTTATTATGTCGGATAAAGTTTTAAGAGAAGCTCCGCAAGAAGAGCTTTCGGACGTCGTTGAATTGGTTGACGATACAGGCAGAACGTTGAGATTCTACCAGATCGGCGCAATGGATTACAAAGACGAGTTCTACGTTTTCTTCCAGCCTGCCGAAGAAATTCCCGGCACCGAGGAAGACGACGTTATCATTTTTAAATCGGGCGACGACAACGGAAACGAAGTTCTCCTCCCCATAGAGGACGAAGCTCTGCTCGAAGAAGTTTTCGAGGAATTCTGCCGTATGATGGACGAGGACGAAGCTGCGGAAGACGCTGCCGAACTCGAGGACGGCGAATACTGCGACGGAAACTGCTCTGCTTGCGACGAGGAATGCGAGGACAGAGAGACCGAAGAGGATAACTAATCGGATAACTTCTTTTTTAGCCGGGCACGGAAGCTATGCCCGACTGACAGTCTTTTACTATGCGCGGCGGGATTGATTGCAACCCCGTCTTTTGTGCAACTGCGGCGGACGGATTTAATCCGCCGTTTTGAAAAAACAGATTTAAATAAGGGCGTTTACGGCTTAACGGCTTAGCGCCCTTATATGTTACCCGCATTATCCGATTGCGAGGAAATAAAAACTCTGTTTAAGCCGCTTACGGAGGAAAAAATGGTAAAAATTTGGGCAAAAGTAATGAAAGATAATCGCATTCAGAAACAAACTCTGTTTGAAGCCGAAGGTCGAATCGAATGGAGCAGGTTTCACGAATATATGGCGGAAATATGTTACAAACTCGATATCCCCACGCCGGTCGTCATAAAGGTTCATCTTTTCAATCTGGCGAAGTTTAACCACGTTAAATTCACCAAAGGCGACTTTGTGGAAAAAATAGACTTCGACAACCTGTTCGTTGAAAATCTTTCGAATCAATAAATGCCGTTTATCGCACAAAAACAAACTATTTTACATATAACAGAATATGAACATAAGAAACAATTATAAATTTACAGTACTCGCGAGTTACCTCGGATACATAGTGCAGGGCATTATTCTATCCTTCCTTCCGCTGCTGTACGTTCAGTTCAATGCGGAGTTCTCCGTTTCGTACGATAAGATTTCAATAATAATAACGATAACGTTTTTGCTTCAGCTTTTAATAGACGTGTTCGCCGCGAACTTCGTGGATAAAATAGGGTACAGAAAATGCCTTGTTGCTTCAAGCATTTTTGCAATTATAGGGCTTTCGTCGCTCAGCTTTCTGCCTTACGTTATGGATCCGTTCGCGGGGATTATAATCTCCACGTTTTTCTATTCCACCGGGTGCGGACTGATAGAAGTTCTCGTAAGCCCGCTTATAGAATCCTGCCCCACAAAAAACAAATCGGCGCATATGTGCCTTTTGCATTCGTTTTATTGCTGGGGATTGCTGTTTACTGTGCTTGTTTCCACGGCTTTCTTCGCGTTGTTCGGTATAGGAAACTGGCGGTGGCTTGCCCTCGGCTGGGCGATTATTCCCCTGGTTAACATATTTCTTTTCCTCATCTGCCCTATTTACATCAATAACGAGGAAGGCGAAACCGTTCCCGCGCGCAAGCTTATAAAAAACAAGCGGGTATGGCTTTTTATTCTTTTGATGTGCCTCGGCGGCTGTTCGGAAGTAGCTATAAGCCAGTGGCTTTCCGTCTTTGTGGAAACCGGGCTGAACATACCTAAAGACTATTGCGACCTGCTCGGCACATGCGTTTTTGCCGCGTGCATGGGCGTTTCGAGGGTGGGCTTCGGCTTGCTCTCAAATAAAATAAAGTTGGAAAAGCTGTTAACGATTGCGGCGTTCGCCACGGTGATAGGATACCTCATGATAGGGCTTTCTCCCGTCGCCTGGGTAAGTATTGCCGGGTGCGCTTTATGCGGTTTCTCAACGGCTGTTCTCTGGCCTGCTACGCTCAGTTTCGGCGCAAAATCTCTCCCCGAAGGGGGAACTTCCCTTTTCGGCTTTATGGCTTTGGGCGGCGACATGGGCTGTCTTATAGGCCCTGCGATCGTCGGCTTTATTGCGGACAGGTCAACCATTAACACTGGCATTTTAAGCGGCATAGGCTTCCCCCTTGCGCTGCTCGTCATATATTTGATTATAACGATAAAGAACTCCGCAAAGGAACAAAACGGCGGTCTGCCTATCGAAAGGTAATCGCTTAAAAGTTAAAAAACGGCTTAAAACGCGCATTAACTGGCAATTTTAAAAAAGTAAAAGCAGGTAAACGAATATGCGAATGAGAAGAAAACGTCATCTCGGCGAAAGACTGAATAACGCGAAAAGACTTCTGTACGTAGAGGGCGACGACTTTTTTTACAGAAAAGAGGAGGACCGTTTCCATATAATAAATCCGGAAGAAACTTTCGGCAACGCAAACCCTGTTGAGCTTGAAATAGGTTGTGGCAAAGGCGGGTTTATAATAGAAACGGCAAAGCGTAACCCTTCCGTTAACTACATTGCGGCGGAAAAAATAAGCAACGTGATAGTCAGCGCGCTTGAAAACGCGGAGAAAGAAGGCGCGGATAACGTTCGGTTTTTAAACTGCGACGCACGCAATCTGTCGTATTTTTTCGACAAACCGTTTGCAAGACGCATATATCTGAATTTCTCTACGCCGTACCCTCAGAAGGGCAGCGCGGGCAAAAGGCTTTCCAATCCCCGCTTCATTGCCGTTTACGATAAAATTCTGCTTCCGTTCGGCGAAGTTAAAATGAAAACGGACAACGAGCTTTTGTTCGAGTATTCCATAGAAAGCTTTTCTTCTTGCGGGTATTTAATAAAAAACGTCACGACGGATCTTCATAACAGCCCTCTTTCGGAAGGGAACGTAGTAACCGAATACGAAAAATCCTTTACGGACAAGGGCTTACCTATTTTTTCATTTACCGCCGTAAAACGCGGATAAAACGCTTTTTTTGGGGAAATCGACATGGTGGATATCAAGGGTAATATCGAAAAAGTTTTCAGTTATCTGAGCAGCGAAGAACATCGGCTCGGAAGAAAAATTACGCTTGTCGGCGCGACGAAAACGCGCACCGCCGACGAGATAAACTACGCCGTGAGCCTGGGGCTTAAAATCGTAGGCGAAAACAAACCGCAGGAACTCAGAGATAAATACGATTTTATAACTAAAGACGCTGAAATTCACTTAATCGGGCATCTTCAAAAAAATAAAATAAAGTATGTCGTCGGCAAGGCTTCGCTTATACAGTCGTGCGACGAGCTGTCTCTTGCCGAAGAAATAAACGAATACGCAAAAAAGCTCGGCATTATTCAGAACGCGCTTATAGAATACAAAGTTTCGGACGAAGAATCTAAACACGGCTTCTCCGAAGAGGAAATATTTCGTTCGGCAAAAAAGTTGAAAAACCTTGAAAACGTGCGATTTAAGGGATTTATGACCGTTTTACCGAAATGCGGAACCGAAGAAGAACTTCGGCTGTACTGCAAAAAAGCCCAAGACGTGTATAACAGGGTTAAATGTCTTTTCGGGGAAGATTTCGGAATTTTCTCCATGGGAATGACTGAGGATTATAAAATAGCTCTTGAATACGGCTCGAACATGGTAAGGCTCGGGCGGGCGATATTCGGCGAAAGGCAGTAAACAGAAAAGACCGGCAAACGGTCTTTTTTTTATGCCCGTTCTCTTCGGGTTTTTCCCTCACTCTCCCCCGCGGCACAACAAGATCTCCTTCACGGACGACAAAAAAATTACCTACTCACCCGTCTCAACATAATAACGACGCGACCGAGCATATAATAGACGGAGGTGATTTATTTATGCCTATCGGTGAGTTTACGGAGCTTGTGCCCGGGGATTTTCGTTACGTTTGCTATTCGGGTACCTGCATTTACTTTGAGGGAATAAAATCGGTAAAAAGTTTTTCTTTGGAAAAGGTAAGTTTGTCTGCCAAAAAGGCAATCATTACGATAAACGGGCAGGGGCTTTATATTGAAAAATTTCTGTCCGGCGACGCCGTCGTAAGGGGTAAAATTTCTTCCGTGGAGGTGTTGCGTCTGAAATGAAATTTTTGCTTAAAGAAAATCTTTTAACGTGTACTTTTTCGGTAATCGGCAAAAACGCGGGGGCGTTCGTCAGCCTCGTTTCGAGGAACGGCGTGCGAGTGCTGAAAGTGAAAAAAAACGAAGATACGGAAAAGCGTTTTTTCTTAAGAAGAACAAAAAATTTTCCCGAAAACGAAAAAAAACCGCAAACTAACCGAATTACCCTTACAATACCTTATACCGACAGCGAAAAACTTTTTGCAATTTGCAAAGAAATGTGTTATAATGTAGACGGTGCGGAATATAAAAAATATTCCGCTGCCGCTTATACAATAAAAAAACTGAACGTAGGCGGGGCTTTAAAACCTTTGTTTTTTCTGAAAAACAGGCTCGGTCTGCTTTTCGGTACGCTCATATTCATTGCGTTTGCGTTATTCTTAAACGGCAGGCTGCTCGGCGTTTCGCTTACGGGCGTGCCTTACGAGTACCGCAGCGCGGTGTCCCTTTCGCTGAAAGCGAACGGCATAACGGATTTTGCGGACATATCCCGGGTAGATCTGAACGAACTTTCCGAAACCGTTCTGACCGACGTAAAAGGCTTAGGCTTCGTAACCGCGAAAAAACGGGGAAGTTTTCTTTACCTTTCCGCTATAAAAAGAACGGGCGAAGAATTAAACGCTTCCGTTAAACCCATCACCTCCCCCGTAGACGGAGAAATACTTTCGATAAACGTTTTAAGGGGTACGGGCGCAAAGATTGCGGGCGACGCGATTAAAAAGGGCGACGTGCTTGTAAACCCGAACTTTACCGCGGGCGAACAAATTTTTTCCGTCACGCCCAAGGCTGAAATAGAGATAAAGACCGAACGGGTTTTTACTTATAATTTATCCTCGGACAGCGAGACATACGTCAACGCGGCAAAAGCCGTTTCGCTTGAAAAGTGTCGTTTTTCACGCGTTTTAGACTGTATAGCGACTTCTGAGGAATCCGAAAACGGATACAAAATCACAGTAAGAATTATTTATGTTTACTTTATAGGAGGAACTTAATTGCAAAGCGCAACATATACCGTTTCGTGTAAAACGGTGGACAGGCTTTCAAAGCTTCTCGGTATATACGATGAAAATCTCAACCTTGTAACGAGGGAACTCGGGGTTTCTGCATTTACCGAAAATACCGACATCGTAATCACGGGAGAGCAAAAAAACGCGGAGCTGTGCTCGGTGGTGTTAAATAAGCTTCTGGATATAATTTCTTCGGGCGAGCCACTCGATAAAACGCGGATAGTCTACTGCATCGAAATGGCGCGCGAAGGCAATACCGACGGTATAGAGAAAATTATGAGCGGCGTGGTTGCCGTTACCTCCAGGGGAAAGCAAATCAAATGCAAAACCCTCGGGCAGAAGAAATACGTGGAGGCTATCAAAAAGAACTCCGTTGTATTCGGTGTAGGTCCCGCGGGTACGGGCAAAACATATCTTGCGGTTGCTCTTGCAGTCACTTCTTACAAGGCTCACGAGGTGGAAAAAATAATTCTTACCCGCCCGGCGGTTGAAGCGGGCGAAAAGCTCGGCTTTCTTCCCGGCGATTTGCAGACTAAAGTTGACCCCTATCTTCGCCCGTTATACGACGCCCTTCAGGAAATGTTCGGGCTTGAAATGTATGCGAAGCTCATGGAAAAGGGCGTTATAGAGATTGCCCCTCTCGCTTATATGCGCGGGCGCACCCTTTCCAACTCGTTCATCATTCTGGACGAGGCGCAGAACACAACAAAAGAACAGATGAAAATGTTCCTTACCCGTATGGGCGAAAACAGTAAAATGGTCATCACGGGCGACGTTACGCAAATAGACCTACCCGAAGGTAAAAAAAGCGGACTTATACACGCCGTGAATATTTTGAAAAACATCGAAGGGCTGGAAACGATCGTTCTTACACACAAAGACGTTGTTCGTCACGCCCTCGTTATGGAGATCATCAAGGCTTACGAAAAAGCCGAAAAGAAAAAGGATAATACTTCGGAAAAGTAAAGTCTCGGCTCAGGTAAAAGAAGCCGAGAAAAGGAAAACCAATACTTCCGAAAACATAATCTCGGCTTAGGTAAAAGAAGCCGGGGAAAATAATACAGAATAAACTATTGCAGAGGCAACTTACTGTAGCGGCTTGCCGCGACGGAGGAATACCAAATGTACTTTCAATCGAAAAAAATTTCCCCTTGGACGGGAAAGGATTACGCGAGAATAATAATATATTTTTTGGCGAATTACGTTTTGCTCGGCGGGCTTTTCGTTCTGGCAATCTTTTTCAACTGTGACGTATCCGCCGAAAAATTCAGAAATTATTTCAGCAACGGAAACGGTTCCAACAACCTTTTATACCTTATGATCGCGGCGTTTCTTATACTCGTCGTTCTGTTTTTATTCTTCTTTTTCGAGGACAGAGATTTTATAAAACAGCCTAAAAACGTGGTAATGATGTTCACAATCATATACGTTTCGCTGATAATTTCCTACTGCATAGGCAAATGGGGCAGCATTTACGCCCGTCCTATAGCTCTGTGCGCGCTACTCTCGCTGCTTTTAATAAACAGACAATCGGCTATTTTTATGAACATTACCATGTGTATGTTAATGTTCCTGCTCGACAAATACACGGGCGCGACCTACCTTCAGCGTTACGCCAACGCGGAATTTTCCGCCCTGCTCATAGGTTTCAGCGCGGGACTTATAGGTATATACCTCGTCAGTGCGGTCAACTCCCGCATCAAGGTATTCTTTATGGGCTTCGTTATTTCGGTGCCTATTATAATCAGTATGTTCGTCCTCGAGGGAATGAACCTTAGGCAGATACCCGAAACGATCCTCACGGGGGTAAGTTCGGGCATACTTTCCGTTTCTTTCGAAATGGTGCTCCTACCCTTGTTCGAGCTGCTGTTCAACGCCATGACCGATTACAGGCTGAGCGAACTTACCGACCACAAGAACAAGCTTTTAAAGAAGCTTATGGAGTTTGCGCCGGGCACATTCAACCATTCGCTTATAGTTGCGAATTTGGCGGAATCGTGCGCGTCCGCAATAGGCGAAAGCCCGCAGATAGCCCGTGCCGCGGCATACTATCACGATATAGGTAAAATGCCGAATCCCGCCTTTTTCACGGAAAATCAGCAGGGTTCCAGCCCGCATGACGAATACCCGCCGGAACTCTCCGCAAAGGTTATCATCAAACATACTTCCGAAGGAAAGAACATTTTAACTAAAAACAGGCTTCCGAAAATAATAGCGGATATAGCGGTAGAACATCACGGCACGATGCCCGTGAGATACTTCTACGTGAAGGCTTCCAAAATGACGGACGGAGAACTGGATATAAAGGATTTCTCCTACCCCGGACCGAAACCGCAGAGCAAAATTGCGGCTATAATCATGATTGCCGATGGGTGCGAAGCGAAAGTAAGAACGCTTAAAGACAGATCGCACGCAAACGTTGACAGGGCAATAAAAGAGATTATCGAGGAAAGAATGGATATGGAACAATTCACCGATTGCGACATTACCCTTCGCGACCTCGACATCATAAGAAACACGCTGGTCAACACGTTGGCGGGCGTATATCACGACAGAGTAGTTTACCCGAAACTTAAACTCGGACAGAAAGACAAACAAAAAGTAAACGAATAACTCCGGGACGCGCGAGGAAACTATTCAAAGGATTTTATGGGAAACAAAAGCACCGCAAAAAACAAAAAAATCGGTCTTAAGATTATCGCCGAAGAAAAGAATTTAGCTAATTTCGAAGCTTTAGCGGACGCCGTTTACGAAACTCTGGAACAGACGGACAAGCTTTCCGCCGAAGTGGAATTCGTAAACGAGGAAGAAATCGCAGACCTTAACAAAAGGCTCAGGAACGTTAACGGGGTTACGGACGTTTTATCATTCCCCTCTCTCGACGGTATTCGCGGAAAGATTATTAAAAAGAAGAACTTCCCGTTCGACGTGGACGGAGGCAGAGTTTTTATAGGCTCGATAGCCGTTTGCGTAAAGCGAGCGAAAGAACAAGCCGCGGAGTACGGACACAGCGAGAAAAGAGAGTTTACATACCTCATCTGCCACGGGCTTCTTCACCTTTTCGGCTACGACCATATGACCGATGAGGACAAAACAGAAATGCGCGCTCTGGAAGAAAAGATTATGAACGCTGTAAACGTGACGAGGGACTGAAATGAGAAGCGGTACTGTAGCCGTAATAGGCAGGGCAAACGCGGGTAAATCCACCCTTATAAACGTGATTGTAGGCGAAAAAATAGCTATAGTTTCGCCTAAGCCGCAAACTACAAGAGAGAGAATACTCGGCATTCTTACGACGGAAAACTACCAGATAGTTTTTGAAGATACGCCGGGAATTTACAAAGCAAAAAACAGACTTAACGATTTTATGCAACGGCAGACGACCGACACGGCGAAAGACGTTGACCTTATTCTGTTCGTCATAGACGGGCACGAAGGCGTTAAGGAAGACGACATACAAACCCTTTCCTCTTATTCCGGAACGGCGGAAAAAACGGGAACAAAACTCCTTATAGCGTTCACAAAAACGGACATAATGCCAAAGGAGAAAATCCCTGCGGAATTGGTTAAGTTCGCCGATATCAAGTGCGAGGGCGTTATACCCGTTTCCGCACGCAAGGGCAAGAACATTAAAGCGCTGACCGAAAAAATAGTGTCGCTTCTTCCCGAGGGCGAGAAGATTTTCGAGGAAGACATAGTTTCGGATAAATCCGAAAAGTTTATGCTTAAAGAAATCATGCGCGAAAAACTTCTTCTTAAGTTCGACAAGGAAATCCCCCACGGCGTGGCTATCGTGCTTAACGAATACAAAATCCGCCCGTCGGGCACTGCGGAAGTCAACCTCGATATAATCTGCGAGAAGCAGAACCACAAAGCCATTCTCATCGGCAAGCAAGGCGCTGCGCTTAAAGAGGTAAGCTCCTTTGCCCGTGAAGGTATGGAAAAATTCCTCGGCAGAAAAGTGTTCCTGACCGTATTCGTAAAGGTTAAAGAAAACTGGCGCGACAACCCTGCACTGCTGAGCGAATTCGGGTACAAGGAACAGTAAAAAACAAAAAGCCGCGTATATCGCACGTTATCGGCGTGTTTTTATAAAACATCGCAGCGTGAAACACAAAGAAAAATTAACTCTAAGACATACAAAGAGGTTATATATGAAAAATTTTACATCGGATAGTTTACGCGAAACGTATCTTTCTTTCTTTGAAAGCAAAGGGCACAAAAGAATCCCCTCCGCTTCTCTCATTCCCGAAAACGACCCTACGGTTTTGTTCACCACTGCGGGAATGCATCCGCTCGTTCCCTATCTTTTAGGCGAAAAACATCCTGCGGGCGTAAGACTTACGGACGTTCAGAAATGCGTTCGTACGGGCGATATCGACGAGGTCGGCGACGATAAACACTGCACATTCTTCGAGATGCTCGGCAACTGGTCGCTCGGCGATTATTTCAAAAAGGAAATGATACCCTGGAGCTTTGAATTTTTAACTTCTGAAAAATACCTCGGCATACCGGTGGAAGAGCTTGCCGTTTCCGTTTTCGAGGGCGACGAATCCGTTCCCCGCGACGATGAAGCCGCAGAACTTTGGGAAAAGTGCGGAGTAAAAAAGGAAAACATTTACTTCCTGCCGAGAAGCGCCAACTGGTGGGGCCCCGCAGGACTTACAGGACCTTGCGGACCCGATACCGAAATGCACATTATAAGAAAGCCGAAATGCTCCCCGAATTGCAATCCATCCTGCGACTGCGGCGCGTTCATGGAAATATGGAACGACGTCTTCATGCAGTACAACAAAAACGAACAGGGCGGTTACGAGCCTTTAAAGCAGAAAAACGTAGACACGGGCATGGGGCTTGAAAGAACGCTTTGCATAATGACGGGTGCAAAAACCGTTTACGATACCGACCTTTTCAAGGATGCGATTGCCCTTCTCGACGAGCTTACCGGCAAGCACTACCTTGACGACGAGGAAACGACCAAAGCATACAGAATAGTTCTTGACCATACGAGAACGGCTACGTTCCTCCTTGGCGATACAAAAGGAATCGTTCCGTCCAACACCGATCAGGGCTACGTTTTAAGGCGACTTATCCGCCGTGCGGTCAGGTTCGGCAGAAAGCTCAATCTTCCGGAGGGCGGCCTTAAAAAGCTTGCCACCGTGTTCGTTGAAAAATACAAGGACGTTTACCCCGAACTTAAAGAAAACGAACAGAAAGTTTTATCCGAACTCACTATGGAAGAAGAAAAATTCTCCAAAACGCTCGAGGGCGGTCTTAAAGAGTTCAATAAAGTAATTACGCATATTCAGGGCAACGTGTTCCCCGGCAAAACGGCGTTCAGGCTTTACGATACGTTCGGCTTCCCCGTGGAAATCACCGAGGAGCTTGCAAGAGAACAAGGCTTTACCGTCGATAAAGAGGCTTACGAAAACGCATTCAAGGAACACCAAGCTAAGTCCCACGCGGGCAGCGAACAGAAATTCGCCTGCGGTCTTGCCGACCACAAGGAAGAAACTACTCGCCTGCACACAGCAACGCACCTTCTCCACGCGGCTTTGAGAAAAGTTCTTTCGGAGGACGTTCAGCAGAAAGGCTCCAACATAACCGAAGAAAGACTTCGTTTCGACTTCAACTTCCCCCGCCCGATGACGCAGGAAGAAATTAAAGCCGTCGAGGATATGGTTAACGACGTTATCGCTCAAAACATTCCCGTCGTTATGAAGGAAATGTCCGTGGACGAAGCTAAGGCGGAAGGTTTCCTCGGGTTGTTCACCTCTAAGTACGGCGACGTGGTTAAGACCTATTCGATAGGAGAATTCTCCAAAGAGATTTGCGGCGGTCCGCATGCAGAAAAAACGGGCGACCTCGGCAAATTCAAAATAGTTAAAGAACAATCTTCTTCTGCAGGCATAAGAAGAATTAAAGCTATTTTAGAAAAATAAGCGCTGCTCACAGTGCAAACACAGACTGTAATAAAAAGGGGCTGAATTTCAAAAAAGCCCCTTTTTCACACAAAAACGAGGTAAAAATGGTTGAAAGCTTTTTGAGCGTCAATGGGGAAAACATCTCGGAAACGGTTATCGAACGCTCTAAATTCATAACCCGTGTTAAGAGAATTTCGGGCGAGGACGAGGCGCGTGAGTTTATCGAAAGCGTAAGGAAAAAGCACTCGGACGCAACTCATAACTGTTACGCATACGTCGCGAGCGAGGACGGTAACCTGATGAAATTTTCGGACGACGGCGAGCCGCAAGGCACGGCGGGCATGCCCATGCTTGACGTTTTGAGGAACAAAAAAATTATGATGACCGTCGCCGTGGTTACGAGATATTTCGGCGGGGTCAAGCTCGGTGCGGGAGGGCTTGTACGCGCATATTCCGGGTGCGTTGCCGAGCTTTTAAATAACACGGAAATTGTTTCAAACGAGCTTTCGGTAGAAGCTTCCATAGAGGTTTCCTACGATTTATATCCTCTGTTTTTAAAGTATTCGGCGAACAAAAAAGTAAAAGTTTTATCTCAGGGTTTTTCCGGAAATGTATCGATAACCTGCGTTTTACCGCGCGTTTTTGAAAAAGAATTTTTTGACGGGCTTACCGATTTCCTTTTAGGTAAGATAAAAATCGAAAAGAACAAGGAGTATTTTTACTGCTATTGATATGAAAACGATTACAGCCATAACGCCTCAGACAAAGGCGCCTGACAGATGCAATATTTACCTTGACGGCGAGTTCTTTTGCGGAATGAGTTTGCTTACAGTTATGAAAAACCGACTTAAAGTCGGTACAAAAATCGACGCGAAAGCGATAGAAGAAATTCAGCTTCAAACGGAAAAAGACGAAGCACTGGACAAGGCAATGACGCTGTTATCCTCGTTTGAGAAAACCGAAAAACAGGTGCGGGATTACCTTAAAACAAAGGGTTATACGCCCCTTGTAATTTCTTACGTCACCGACAAACTCTGCGAATACGGATTTCTGAGCGACGAGAGTTTTGCCGAAAGATATGCCGATGCTTATGCAAAGAAAAAGGGCGCACGGCTTATTGCTTTGGAATTAAAACGCAAAGGCATTGCCGAAGATACTGCAACTGCTGCAACCGACAAACTCGGCGACCAGACAGAATTTGCCGTTCAGCTTGCGGAAAAATACATTAAGAATAAAGAACTCGATATAAAAACAAAACAGAAGCTTTACAGGCATCTGCTTTCAAAAGGATTTTCGTATGAAGAAGTTCAATCCTCAATAGACCGTGTATTCGGTTTTAGCGACGATGATCAATAGCTTATAGTCTATTATTATACTAACTATCGGAAAGGCGCTTTTAGACTATTCCACAACTACTCAAAACAATAAGTCTTGTACAATCTCGGTCGTTTGCAATAAAAAACAAAACCCTCTATTCTCACTCACCGACATAAGTGTTTTTTTACTTATTCATTACTTAAAAAATCTATCACCCTAAGCATAGCTTTCCCCATCAACGTTAATATATTTTATTTTTCGTTAAACGACTAAAAGGCTATAAGAACTTCTCATAGCCTTTTATGTTTGATTTACTTATCGTTTAACTGAAATTACTTAATAATTTCGGAAACAACGCCGGAACCAACCGTTCTGCCGCCTTCACGGATAGCGAAACGGAGACCTTTTTCGATAGCGATAGGAGTGATAAGCTCAACGGTGATAGTAACGTTATCTCCGGGCATAACCATTTCTACGCCTTCGGGAAGGGTGATAGAACCGGTAACGTCGGTAGTTCTGAAGTAGAACTGAGGACGATAGTTGTTAAAGAACGGGGTGTGACGTCCGCCTTCTTCTTTGGTCAAAACGTAAACTTCGCCTTTGAAGTTGGTGTGGGGATGAATCGAACCGGGTTTAGCGATAACCTGACCTCTTTCGATAGCCTTTCTGTCGATACCACGGAGAAGTGCACCTACGTTGTCGCCTGCCTGAGCTTCGTCAAGAAGTTTTCTGAACATTTCAAGACCGGTAATAACAGTGTTGGTGGGTTTTTCCTGGAGACCAACGATTTCAGCTGCATCGCCAACGTGTGCTACACCACGTTCAACTCTGCCCGTAGCAACGGTACCACGACCGGAAATCGTGAATACGTCTTCGACAGGGAGAAGGAAGGGCTTGCTGTCCTCACGCTGCGGGTTAGGAATGTAGTTGTCGATAGCGTCCATAAGAGCGAGTATCGGCTGGCATTCGGGAGAAGCGAGAACTTCTTCGTCGGAGCATCCGGAAGTAGCTTTTTCAAGAGCTTTAAGAGCGGAACCCTTGATGATGGGGGTTTCGTCTCCGGGGAAGCCGTAGGAGCTGAGAAGTTCACGGATTTCCATTTCTACGAGTTCGAGAAGTTCGGGATCGTCAACTTGATCGGTCTTGTTCATGAATACTACGATATAAGGAACGCCAACCTGTCTTGCGAGAAGGATGTGTTCACGAGTCTGAGGCATAGGACCGTCGGTAGCTGCAACTACGAGGATTGCGCCGTCCATCTGAGCAGCGCCGGTAATCATGTTCTTAACGTAGTCTGCGTGGCCCGGGCAGTCAACGTGAGCGTAGTGACGGGTAGCCGTCTGATACTCAACGTGAGCGGTGTTAATCGTTATACCTCTTGCTTTTTCTTCAGGCGCTTTATCGATTTCGTCATATCTCATTTTAGCTGCCTGACCCTTGCAAGCCATAACCATAGTGATAGCTGCGGTAAGAGTGGTCTTGCCGTGGTCAACGTGACCGATGGTACCGACGTTTACGTGCGGTTTGCTTCTGTCAAATTTAGCTTTTGCCATTGTTGTGTTTCCTCCGATTAAAGATTTGTTTTTATTTTTTAATTTTTCAGGAATTCCGCGGGGAGAAATTTTCCCCTGTTAGGTGTTCCTGTTACCTATTTTTTTATTGGCGAAGAATTTTACTTTTATTCAAATTCTATGACGATTTTTAGTTACGCGCTCTGTCGCCGATAATCTTTTCGGCAACGCTCTTCGGCACTTCGTAATAGTGGCTGAACTGCATAGTATACTGTCCGCGACCTTGCGTTCTGCTTCTGAGGTCGGTAGCGTAACCGAACATTTCGGAAAGCGGAATGTTCGCGTTAATTACCTTGGAGCCGTTTCTGTCCTCTGTACCGGTGATGTTACCGCGACGGCTGGATACGTTACCCATAAGGTCGCCGAAGTAATCTTCGGGGGTAACTATTTCAACCTTCATGATAGGCTCGAGAAGTACGGGTTTCGCCTTGGAAGCGCCGTCCTTAAACGCAAGTGAACCTGCGATCTTGAACGCCATTTCGGACGAGTCGACTTCGTGGTAAGAACCATCGTAAACGGTTGCTTTGAAGTCAACGACTTCGTAACCTGCAAGAATACCGTTCTTAGCTGCTTCTTCGATACCTTTGTTGATAGGCTGAATGTATTCCTTGGGAATGCTTCCGCCGACCGTCTGGTCTTCGAATACATAACCGCTGCCCGGTTCGAGAGGTTCGAGGTGAATCTTACAGTGACCGTATTGTCCTTTACCGCCGGACTGACGCTTGTACATACCTTCCGCGTCGACAGCCTGACGGAACGTTTCTCTGTAAGCAACCTGAGGCTTACCTACCGTTGCTTCTACTTTGAATTCACGGAGAAGTCTGTCTACGATAATTTCAAGGTGAAGTTCGCCCATGCCGGCGATGATGGTTTGCCCGGTGTCTTTATCCGTATAAGTCTTGAACGTGGGGTCTTCTTCGGCAAGCTTGATTAAAGCGAGCGTCATTTTTTCCTGTCCCTGTTTTGTCTTAGGTTCGATTGCAACCTGAATAACCGGATCGGGGAACTCCATCTGTTCAAGAATGATGGGGTGCATCATATCGCAAAGAGTATCGCCTGTGGTAGTTTCTTTAAGACCTACCAAAGCGCAAATATCGCCCGAGTAAATTTCGGGGATTTCTTCACGATGGTTAGCGTGCATCTGAAGAATTCTTCCCACTCTTTCCTTCTTCTGCTTAGTGCTGTTGTAAACGTAAGAACCTGCGGAAAGTTTTCCGGAATAACAACGGAAGAATGCAAGTTTACCTACGAACGGGTCAGCCATAATCTTGAAGGCAAGACCGGAGAAAGGTTCTTCGTCGCAAGTCTTTCTCTCTTCTTCTTTTCCGTCGGGGGTAACGCCTTTAATGTGGTCTACATCCAACGGCGAAGGGAGATAATCGACGATAGAGTCGAGAAGAAGCTGAACGCCTTTGTTCCTGTAGCTGGAGCCGCAGAGAACGAGGGTACACTTCATATCGATAGTGGCTTTACGGAGAGCTGCTTTGATTTCGGGGATGGTAAGTTCGCCCGTTTCAAAGAATTTCTCCATCAAAGCGTCGTCCTGCTCGGCAGCGAGTTCTACGATAGCCTGACGAGCTTCGGTAGCTTCGTCGAGCATATCTGCGGGAACGTCGGTGATTTCAATTTCTTTTCCGAGGTCGTCTTTGTAAATTTCCGCCTTAAATTCAACAAGGTCGATTATACCCTTGAAGGTATCTTCCTTGCCGATAGGCAAAGCGATGGGAACGGCATTTGTCTTTAATCTGTCGCGCATCATCTGTACGGCACCGTAGAAGTTCGCACCGTTTATATCCATTTTGTTGATATAAGCAATACGGGGAACCCTATACTTGTCCGCCTGACGCCAAACCGTTTCGCTGTGAGGCTCAACGCCGCCCTTAGCGCAGAAAGTAGCCACCGTTCCGTCGAGAACGCGGAGAGATCTTTCAACCTCTACGGTAAAGTCAACGTGACCGGGGGTGTCGATGATATTGATTCTGCAGCCCTTCCACTGGCAAGTGGTTGCGGCGGAGGTGATGGTAATACCACGTTCCTGTTCCTGAACCATCCAGTCCATCGTAGCGGAACCTTCGTGCGTTTCGCCGAGTTTGTGGGTTTTGCCCGTATAGAAAAGGATACGTTCGGTAGTGGTGGTTTTGCCGGCGTCGATGTGCGCCATTATGCCGATATTCCTGGTGTCTTTAAGCTGAAATTGTCTGGGCATATAATCTCCTTAAGATTACCAACGGAAATGTGCGAAAGCTTTGTTTGCTTCTGCCATTCTGTGGGTATCTTCCTTCTTCTTGACAGCTCCGCCCGTTCCGTTGTAAGCGTCCATAAGCTCGTTTGCAAGTCTTGTGCTCATAAGCCTGTCGCTTCTTTTTCTCGCGTTAATAACAATCCATCTGATTGCAAGCGTCTGTCTTCTTTCGGGTCTGATTTCGATTGGAACCTGATAGTTGGAGCCGCCTACGCGTCTTGCTTTTACTTCAAGCACAGGCATAACGTTTGCCATTGCCTGGTTGAATATTTCCATTGCGTCTACGCCGAGCTTTTCGCTCATTGCGGTGAACGCGTCGTAAACGATTGTCTGAGCCGTTCCTTTTTTACCGTCGAGCATAATCTGGTTAACGAGTTTCGTAACCACTTTGCTGCCGTATATAGGATCCGGCAAAACGTCCCTTTTGGGTACGCCGCCTCTTCTTGGCATAGTTTAGTCCTCCTTAAAAAATGATATTTGCGAGGCTCAAAGCCTCAGTACAGCTATCGCGTCGCTTTAAGCGAGCGAACCTTCTGCCGCAGGCCGCGGCATACTGCCTACTTTATATGGAATTACGAATATTTCCGAACAAGTAGGGGTTGTGTTAAACTTTTACGAATAATTATTTAGGTCTCTTTGCGCCGTATTTGGAACGAGCCTGTCTGCGTTTTGCAACGCCTGCAGTATCCAAAGTGCCGCGAATGATGTGGTATCTTACACCAGGTAAATCCTTAACTTTGCCGCCGCGGATTAAAACGGAGCTGTGCTCCTGAAGGTTGTGACCTTCACCCGGAATGTAAACGGTACCTTCCTGCTTATTCGTAAGACGTACACGGGCAATCTTTCTCAAAGCCGAGTTAGGCTTTTTAGGAGAAGTTGTGGTAACCGAAAGGCATACGCCTCTTCTCTGAGGGCAATTCTCCAAAATAGGAGCTTTACTCTTGTAGGTAACCTTTTCCCTGCCGTTTTTGATGAGCTGGTTAATTGTAGGCATTCTGTTCTTTACCTCCTTGTTCTTTTTAGGAAATATCTCGTAATACCGTATATCGGTATTTTAAGAAGCGTAATTATTTCGCCCTTGCGGGCGCGTTTTTCGTTAACGCGACAAAAGACAGTCCCGACGGGTTCTCCCCCGAAACCGCTTATACAGCCACTAACTATTTAATTTTAACACAAAAAAATCCGATAGTCAATAATTTTTCCCGTCAAGCAAAAAATAACATTGCTTTGCAGACAAAAAAATTATGTTCGGGGCGGAAAATTTTCCGCCCGAACGAGTTTTTATGTTATATCTTTACGGATTTATTTGAGGGCTTACGTTTTTATAGTCCTTAACGCCCGTACCTGCGGGGATAAGCTTACCTATAATAACGTTTTCCTTAAGACCTACCAACGGGTCGATCTTATTTCTGATAGCCGCTTCGGTAAGTACTCTCGAAGTTTCCTGGAAGGAAGCAGCGGAGAGGAAGCTGTCCGTCGCGAGAGCGGATTTCGTAATACCGAGGAGCGTTCTCTTTGCAGTTGCGGGTCTGCCGCCTTTGGAAAGAGCGCTTTCGTTTTCGTCCTCGAATCTGAATATATCTACAAGTTCGCCGGGAAGGAGATCGGTGTCGCCCGCGTCCTCTATTCTTACCTTTCTGAGCATCTGACGAACGATGATTTCAACGTGCTTATCGTTGATATCAACGCCTTGCGAACGGTAAACGGTCTGTACTTCGTCCAGAATATAGTCCTGAACACCTTTGACGCCCTTTGTTTTAAGAATATCCTGAGGATTTACGCTGCCGCCGGTGAGAACTCTGCCGGGTTCGATCGTTTCGCCCTCGAATACTTTGAGGTCTGCGCTGAACGCGATAGGGTAATCCTTGTCGCCGTCATCCGTTTTAACAATAACGTGTCTTAAACCGTCTTTTTCTTCGAGGTGAACTTCACCCGCGACTTCGCTGACGGTAGCAACGCCCTTCGGTTTTCTCGCTTCGAAAAGTTCTTCGACTCTCGGGAGACCTTGAGTAATATCGCCGGTGGATGCAATACCGCCGGTATGGAAGGTTCTCATCGTAAGCTGAGTACCGGGTTCGCCGATGGACTGAGCAGCTATGATGCCGACGGCTTCGCCCGGCTGAACGGGTTCTCCCGTAGCCATGTTCTTGCCGTAGCACTTGCAGCATACGCCGAGCTTGCTTCTGCAAGTGAATATACTGCGGATTTCTACCTGTTCTACGCCCGCCGCGACTATTCTCTTGGCGTCGTCCTCGCGCATCATCTGATCTGCGGGGAAGATAACTTCGCCCGTTGCGGGGTCTTTAACGTCCTTAACGGTAAATCTGCCGATAAGTCTGTCTTCGAGTTTTTCTATAATCTCGCCCTTAGGTCCGGTAATAGCTTCTACTACCATGCCCTTAGCGGTTTCGCCGAGGGAAGCGAAGCAGTCCTCTTCTTTTACGATTACGTTGTGCGAAACGTCTACGAGACGTCTTGTAAGGTAACCGGAGTCCGCCGTTTTCAAAGCGGTATCCGCAAGACCTTTACGTCCGCCGTGCGAGGAAATGAAGTATTCCAGAACGGTAAGACCTTCACGGAAGCAGGATTTAACGGGGATTTCTATGATTTCGCCGTTCGGGTTGGTCATAAGGCCGCGCATTCCGGCAAGCTGTTTGATCTGGTCGATAGAACCACGCGCACCGGAGTTAGCCATCATCCATATAGGATTGAAGGTATCGAGACCTTTTTTAAGTTCTTCGGAAACCTCGCTGGTAACTCTCGTCCATATTTCGACGGTGGCTTTGTATCTTTCAAAGTCCGTTTTAAGACCGAAGTTGTATTCTTCCTGAACGGCAAGCACCTCTTTTTCGGCTTGTCTGATGATTTCGTACTTAGCCTGAGGAATGTGCATGTCGAACACGCTGGTGGTGATTGCGCCTATCGTTGAGTACTTATAGCCGAGAGCCTTTACTTTATCGAGGACTTCCGCCGCGCATGCAGCGCCGCCCTTCTTGAAGCAAGCCGCAACTATCTTGGAAAGGTCTTTTTTACCTACAAGAGTGTTGATTTCAAGCTTTAAGTAGTCTTCCGGTTTATTTCTTTCTACAAAACCGAGGTTCTGCGGAATAGCTTCGTTGAAGATAATTCTGCCGACCGTAGTCTTGATAAGACCAGTGATCTTCTCCCCGTCTACAATAGCTTCTTTACGAACGTAAATTTCGTCCTGAAGCGTAAGCTGTTTTGTCTGGTAAGCCATAACGGCTTCGTCGGGGGAAATGTATGCGTCGGGAATATAAACTTCGCCGTTTTCGTCGGGCATGCATTTTTCGTTATATCTCTTGCCCTCTTCTCTTCTTACGATGGTCAGGTAGTAAGACCCCATGACCATATCCTGAGTAGGCGACATAACCGGTTTGCCGTCGGAAAGTTTCAAAATATTGTTGCACGAAAGCATGAGGAAACGCGCTTCCGCCTGAGCCTCTATCGAAAGAGGAACGTGTACGGACATCTGGTCGCCGTCGAAGTCGGCGTTGAACGGTCCGCAAACGAGGGGGTGAAGCTTAATAGCTCTGCCTTCTATAAGTACAGGCTCGAACGCCTGAATGGAAAGTCTGTGAAGCGTAGGAGCACGGTTGAGGAGAACCGGATGGTCTTTGATAGCGTCCTCGAGGATATCCCAGACGACGGGTTTCATTCTTTCAACCGTTCTCTTTGCGCTCTTTATATTGTGGCAAGTGCCGTTTTCAACGAGCTTTTTCATAACGAAAGGCTTGAAAAGCTCTATTGCCATTTCTTTAGGCAAACCGCACTGATAAAGTTTGAGTTCGGGACCTACGACGATAACCGAACGACCGGAATAGTCTACACGTTTACCGAGAAGGTTCTGACGGAAACGACCTTGTTTACCGCGGAGAAGACCGGAAAGAGATTTAAGATCTCTGTTGCCGGGACCCGTTACGGCTTTGCCTCTGCGTCCGTTATCTATAAGCGCGTCTACCGCGTCCTGAAGCATTCTCTTTTCGTTACGAAGAATTATGCTGGGCGCACCGAGTTCCATAAGACGTTTAAGACGGTTGTTTCTGTTGATAACGCGTCTGTAAAGGTCGTTAAGGTCGCTGTTCGCGAATCTGCCGCCGTCGAGCTGTACCATCGGGCGGAGTTCGGGCGGGATTACCGGCAATACGTCGAGTATCATCCATTCTGGGCGGTTGCCGCTCTTTCTGAACGATTCGATGATTTCAAGTCTTTTAACGGCTTTCGCTCTCTTCTGACCCGCGTTGGACTCGGAGAGAATTTTCTTCATCTCCTCGCTGTCTTTATCGAGGTCTATAGCCATAAGCAAATCCTTAATGGCTTCCGCACCCATATTGGCTTTGAAAGAGCCTTCGCCGTACTGTTCTACTTTTTCTGCATACTCTCTGTCCGTAATGACCTGTTTATAATAAAGGTCGGTCGTTCCGGGGTCGAGTACTACGTAGTTGACAAAGTATATTACCTGTTCGAGCTGCTTGGGGCTCATATCGAGCAACAAGCCCATTCTCGAAGGAACGCCCCTGAAATACCAGATGTGGGAAACTGGAGCTGCAAGCTCTATGTGCCCCATTCTGTCGCGACGAACTTTCGAACGCGTTACTTCAACGCCGCACTTATCGCAGATAACGCCTTTATATCTTATTCTTTTATATTTACCGCAGTGGCATTCCCAATCCTTCGTGGGTCCGAAAATCCTTTCGCAGAAAAGACCGTTCGGCTCAGGCTTTTGTGTTCTGTAGTTGATGGTTTCCGGTTTGGTAACCTCGCCGTAAGACCACTCTCTGATTTTCTCGGGAGAAGCTACGCCGATTTGTATAGAATCGAAATTGTTGAGTTCAAACATTTATTCTGATAACCTCCCTTAATTATCTTCGTCGAAATCGAAATCGTCCGCGTCGCTGTACTCATCGTCAAAGCCGTTGAATACTTCGTCCTCGTCGAATATGGTATCGTCAACTTCGTCGTTGTCGTCCTCGAAGATAGAATCGTCAAGATCTCCGTCGTCCTCATCGGGCAGCTCGGTAGCGGGTCTGTCGGTGATTTCAACTTCGTCGTAGTCGATTTTTTCTCTCGGCGCGGTACGGATATCCGTCTCGTCGTCGATGAGGTCTTTAAGTTTGAGTTCTTCGTGATTTTCGGTAAGAACTTTCATATCGAGGGCAAGCGCCTGCAATTCTTTGAGAAGAACTTTGAAGGATTCGGGGATACCCGGCTCGCTTATGTTGTTGCCCTTTACTATGGATTCGTAAGTCTTTACACGCCCGATAACGTCGTCGGACTTGACGGTAAGGATTTCCTGAAGAATATGAGCCGCGCCGTAAGCTTCGAGTGCCCAAACTTCCATTTCACCGAAACGCTGTCCGCCAAACTGAGCCTTTCCGCCCAGAGGCTGCTGCGTAACGAGGGAGTAAGGACCTGTGGAACGAGCGTGAATCTTATCGTCGACGAGGTGGTGAAGCTTAATCATGTACATCTGACCTACGGTAACCCTGTTTTCAAAAGGTTCGCCAGTACGTCCGTCGAACAGCTGAATTTTGCCGTCTACTTCGCCTTCGGAATTTACTATATTGTTTTCTTTTAAAAGCTCTCTTATATCTTTCTCGGTAGCGCCGTCGAATACCGGGGTAGCTATCTTCCAGCCGAGCTGTTTGCATACCAAGCCGAGGTGTACTTCAAGGACCTGACCGATGTTCATACGCGAAGGAACGCCGAGGGGGTTAAGTACGATTTCAAGGGGAGTACCGTCCGCCATGAACGGCATATCCGCTTCGGGAAGAATACGCGAAATAACGCCCTTGTTACCGTGACGGCCCGCCATCTTGTCGCCTACGGAAATTTTTCTCTTCTGCGCGATATAAACTCTTACGAGTTTGTTTACTCCCGGGGGGAGCTCGTCCTTATTTTCACGCGTGAATATCTTTATATCGACGATTATACCGCCTTCGCCGTGAGGAACGCGCAAAGAAGTATCCCTTACTTCTCTCGCTTTTTCGCCGAAGATAGCGCGTAAAAGTCTTTCTTCGGGGGTGAGTTCAGCTTCTCCCTTAGGCGTTACTTTACCTACGAGAATATCGCCGCTTCTTACTTCCGCGCCGATACGGATAATACCATCGTCGCCGAGGTCTTTCAAAGCGTCCTCGCCTACGTTAGGAATATCTCTCGTGATTTCCTCACTGCCGAGTTTCGTATCTCTGGACTCCGTTTCGAACTCTTCTATATGGATAGAGGTAAATACATCTTCTCTTACGAGTTTTTCGGAAAGAAGAATAGCATCTTCGTAGTTATAACCTTCCCACGACATGAAGCCGATGGTGATGTTTCTGCCGAGTGCGAGTTCGCCGTTCTGAGTAGCGGGACCGTCTGCTATTATCTGACCTTTCGTAATAACGTCGCCCTTATCCACTATCGGGTGCTGGTTGAGGCAGGTGCCCTGGTTGGAACGCTCAAACTTCTTAAGAGTGTAAGTGTGAAGTTTGCCGCCCTTTTCCTCTACGACTATTTCCGCACCGCTTACGGATTTAACTACGCCGTCGTCGGTAGCTATAATCATTACGCCGGAGTCGTAAGCGATTTTCGCTTCGACGCCCGTAGCAACGATAGGAGCTTCCGGCTTGAGCAGGGGAACTGCCTGACGTTGCATGTTGGAGCCCATGAGCGCACGGTTGGTATCGTCGTTTTCAAGGAACGGAATAAGTGCGGTTGCGACCGAAACGAGCTGCTTGGGCGATACGTCCATGTAATCAATTTCGTCGCGGGGTTTTTCAAGTATTTTATCCTGGTCGCGGCAGCCTACGCGCTCGTGAATGAAATATCCGTTTTCGTCGAGCGGTTCGTTAGCCTGCGCAACAGTGTATTTATCTTCTTCGTCCGCGGTCAGGTAATCAACTATATCGGTTACTCTGCCGGTAGCCTTGTCCACGCGTCTGTAAGCGGATTCGATAAAGCCGAATTCGTTTACCTTAGCGAACGTGGAAAGAGAAGTTATAAGACCGATGTTCGCGCCTTCGGGCGTTTCTATCGGGCACATTCTGCCGTAGTGAGAGTGGTGAACGTCTCGGACTTCGAACGTAGCTCTGTCGCGGTTAAGACCGCCGGGGCCGAGTGCAGAAAGCTTACGTTTGTGGGTAAGTTCCGCAATGGGGTTCGTCTGATCCATGAACTGAGACAACTGAGAAGAACCGAAGAACTCTCTGATTGCCGAGCTTACGGGACGGACGTTGATGAGCGACGAAGGAGTTACTTCTTCGGGGTTCTGAGTACCCATTCTTTCTTTGATAACTCTTTCGAGACGAGCGATACCTATTCTGAACTGATTCTGAAGAAGTTCGCCTACGCTTCTTACACGACGGTTGCCGAGGTGGTCGATGTTATCGCAAGTGCCGATGCCGACCCTGAGATCGAGGTCGTTGGAAATAGCTGCGACTATATCGTCCACGGTGATGTGCTTGTGGTTTAATTTATCGGTAAGGGGCTTAATGGTTTTCTTCTGCTCTGCGTCGAGCTTGTCGCCGTATTCGCCCTTTTCTATGATTTCGTAGAATTCCTTGCAGGCAGCGACGAATTTAAGGCGAAGTTCTTTGCGCTTAAGTTCGTTCTTTCTGTCCTCGGGCTTCTCCTCTCCTTCGGGAATTTCTTTTTCTTCTACGTAGAATAATTCGTTTATCTCGTTTATATAACGATCCGCAACTTCTTCGATGGTGGAAGTTTTGGTAGCTTCGTAAACGGTTTTGGAGAATTTAAGCGAAGGATAGTGAACTTTTTCGAGCAAGCCGAAAACACGCGGATTAAGACCCGTTACAACGCGGAAGTCCACGGTGTTGTTCGCTATCATCTTGTGCTTGCTGCCGTCTGCGGTACGAACGTAAACCTCGTTTACGCCTGCGTTCATGATTGCCTTAGCTTTTTCTTCGGTAATCTTTTCGCCTGCGGTAGCGAGTATTTCGCCGTCTTCACTGATTATGTCTTCGTAAAGGGTAAGACCCGCAATACGAACGGCGAGGTTGAGGCGTTTGTTGAACTTATAACGACCTACCTTCGCAAGGTCGTAACGACGGGGATCGAAGAACAGATTTTTAAGATGCTGTCTGACGGCTTCTTCGGTGGGAACTTCACCGGGGCGTAAACGTCTGTATAACTCTATAAGACCGTCGCTTTCCGATTTAGCGGTATCCTTTTCGATGGTGTTCGCTATCATCTTGTTGTCGCCGAAAAGCTCCTTAAGAGCATTGTCGGAGCCGAAGCCCAAAGCCCTTAAAAGTACGGTTGCGGTGAGTTTACGAGTTCTGTCTACGTGTACCCAAAGAACATCCTGTGTGTCTTGTTCGAACTCGAGCCAAGCGCCGCGGTTAGGTATGACGGTGGTGGTGTAAATTTCACGTCCCGTCTTATCCACGGAAAAACCGTTGTAGACGCCCGGGCTTCTTACGAGCTGGGATACGACTACTCTTTCTGCGCCGTTGATGATAAACGACCCGTTTTCGGTCATGAGCGGAAGTTCGCCCATAAACACGTCGGAATCGACTACCTCGTCCTTAACTTTGTTTACAAGTCTTACCCTTACGCGTAAGGGGAGGGCGTAGGTTGCGTCTCTTTCTCTGCATTCCTTTTCGGTGTACTTGGTTTTGTCCGAAAAGCTGTGATCGAGAAAATAGAGCTCGAAGTGGTCGGAAAAGTCGGTTATAGGAGAAAAATCTTCAAATACTTCCGAAATACCCTCCGCGATAAAGTCGTTGTACGAATCCCTCTGTACCTCTATTAAATAAGGAATAGGTTGTACTTCCTTTATTCTGGAGAAGGTTCTTCTCTCGGTATTACCGAATTTGACGATAGGTAATTCTCGTGTCATCAAACACACTCCTTTAAAAAATTCTGTTCAAACGATTTGCTTTATAGCACAAAATAGTGTATAATCTTAATCGTAAAACACAATATATAATAATTTCGCTTTTTGTTCCGTTTTTTTATGTCGTTTTTTTCGCCCGTTTTTTCTAAAAGGGGCAAAAAGGCACTATTACGGAATTATAGCATTCTACAATAATAATACTTTGTCGTCAATATGTCAACCGTTTTCGGCAGGTAAAATGCAAAAAAATTATTTTTTTGATTTTTTTAATTGTAAACGCTCAAAAAAGATTGTTTACAAACGCCGATTTTGACAAAACGAAATAAATCCGGAGGGCAAAGTTTCAGGAGGTTTTTTATGAGAATAGATAAATTTTTAAAAGTTTCGAGAATTTTAAAGCGCAGGTCGGTCGCCAACGAGGCGTGTTCGGGCGGGCGCGTTTCGGTAAACGGAAAGGACGTTAAACCGTCTTATTCGCTTAAACCGGGCGACGAGGTGGAAGTAAGATTCGGCGGCGGTTCCGTACGGTTCAGGGTTAAAGAACTTAAAGAAACGGTGAGAAAAGACGAGGCGGATTCGTTATACGAAATTTTACCGTGACAATAAGAAAAACCACTTAAAACAGCTAAAAACCAATAAAAAACCGACGGAGCGTAATTCTCTTCGTCGGTTTCTTTTTGTTTTTATTTTTTGATTTGCTTCGGATTAAAGTCTTTTACCGAAAAGCATAAGTACGCCGTCCGCTATGCAGAATACGCCGATTACTATGAACATCCAGTCCAAAGCAGTCCAGTAGTTGATTATGAGCAATACGCCGAATACGATAGCAAGGATATTGATGACGATAGCCATGACGCCCTTGTTTCTAAGAAGCCCCACGATACCGTTGGCGATTACAACCGCGCCGAGGATAATCATTGCGACCTGCACGAGTACCCATCCGAATACTATACACAACGCGCCTACGGCGATTTCTATAACGCCGCTTACCGTATTGCGGGCAACGATATCGAGAACGCCCTGAACGATGAACAGAACGCCGATAGCCGTCATTATCCAGTTAAGTACCGCACCTTTGAAAATGCAGAACAAAATGCCTACGACTATGTACGCAACCGCAAGAGCAAGCGGAGCGTTCATTTTTAAAGTGATTTTTCTTTTAACCATAAATAAGCCTCCCGAATTTTATTACATTTTTATAAATAAGCCCTTTTTCTCACGTTATCGGGCTATTTTACGTTTTTAAAGTATTCTTAATTTCTTATATGCCTTTTCGTTTTGCATAATTCTTCCCGCGCCTACAACGGCGGAAAGCTGCGGATCCTGAGATACTTTTACGGACAGAGCGAACTCGTTATGGAAGTACTCTTCAAGCCCTACTATCTTAGAAAGTCCGCCCGCAAGATACACTCCCGTTTTCCTTATTTCTGCGGAGACTTCCGGCGGAAGCTTCGCCATAACCATAGAAGCTATTTCGTAAATTTTGTTTACATAGAGCTTAACGGGTTCTATTATATCCTTTGCCTGAATTTGCATAGCCCTGGGATTGCCGCTGTTCATATCCCTGCCGTTTATAACGGTGGAAGTGGTATCGTCGGGGAGAAGGCTGCCAATATCGCATTTAAGCCTTTCGGCTGTCTGCGCGCCTATTCTCAGACCGTACGTTTCCTCCACCCTGTCTATAAGCATATTATCTATATTCACGCCGCCGACGTTAACCGAAACGCCCGCGATAACTCCGTCGAGCGAAGCCGCCGCGATATTCGTAATTTCACCGCCCATATCTATGACAAAACACGGGTCGGACTCCGTCACGGGGGCGTTCATACCCACTGCAACGGCAATCGGGTTTTCAAGAAACTTGACGTTATTTGCCCCGGCTGCGGAAAATACTTCCCTGAAACGCTGTATTTTTTTGCCTTCGAGACCGCACGGAATAACCGCAAGCACTTCGGAGCTTGTAAAAGAAGAAAGCTCTATGCGTCTGAAAAACTCTTTGAGCATATTTTCGGCATAATTAGCCCTCGCAATTTCCCCTTCGGAAACGGGGAAAATTACCGACGTGCCGTTAGCCGATTTTCCGAGAAGCTTTTTTGCTTCCTTGCCGACAGTGACAACGGACTTCCTCCCCACGGAGGAAACCGCCACGATACTCGGCTCGGAAAGAATAACTCCCCCGCCCACCTGATATATCGCGGTTTTGCTCGAACCTATGTCAACGGCAAGTCTTATACTGCTCATTTTACGCTCCTTGTGCGAATTTTGTTTACTTTTATCTTCAGGGTTTAACCCTTTAATTCTACTTTGATATTCCGGAGAGAATTTCCTCGAGTTTTTCCATCGGCAGACCGATGACGTTGCTCTCGCTTCCCTCTACTCCTTTTACTATATCGTAACCGTCCTGAAAGCCGTAGCTGCCCGCCTTGTCGAGCGGCAGTCCGGTAGCGACGTATTCTTCTATAAATTCGGGCGAAAGTTCGTTGAATAACACATTGCTGCTATCGGAAGTCACAACGGTTTTTTTCAAAGAAGTGCCGTATATCACGCATAAACCCGTAATTACGGTGTGCGCTTTGCCTGAAAGTTTTTTTAAAGTCTGTTTTGCGTCGTCAGGGCTTTTCGGTTTACCTAAAATCTCGGAGCCGAAAATAACGTTCGTATCGGCGCCGATAATCACGGTGTCGGCTTTCAAAGTTTCGCCCCGGGAAAGAAGTTTATTCTTAACCCATTCGGCTTTCTGCCTTGCCAGAGACCCTGCAAATTCTTCGGGCGGAAGGGAGTAATCCTTTTTTTCCTCTTCCTCGCTCGGAATGACAACGAACGAATAACCCGCTTTATTTAAGAGCATACGCCTTCTCGGAGACGAGCTTGCCAAAATCAAATTCATATAGTTTTCCTGCAATCAAATAATATTATAACGCAAACAGTTTTTTTTGTAAAGAGTTTTTAAAGAGTTTTCCTCTCAACCCGAACAGCGATTTTTTAGTTGTATATTAAACAAAAATGTGCTACAATGCTTTTATGAAAAAACTTTGGCTTGATAATAAAAACTTCGTGGTATCGGGCGCGTCGTCCGGACTCGGAAGAATTATAACCAAAAAACTGCTTGAACGCGGCTGCACGGTGACGGGCATCGGCAGGAGCGAAAAAAAATTCAATGCTTTTAAAACCTCGCTTTCCGCAGAAAACGCCGAAAGGTTCAACGTGGAAATTTTCGACGTCACTGTTGAAGAAAGCTGGATTAAACTCAAAGAAAAACTCGAGAAAAAATACGGAAAAATTGACGGCTTAATTAACTGTGCGGGCATTTTCCCTCCGTTCAGAAAGGCGGTGGACGTACCTGCGGAGAACGTAAAAACTGTTATGGATACCGATTTCTTTTCCGCGGTTTACGCGATAAATCACCTGTACCCGCTTATAAAAGATAGCGAAGAAGCCGCCATCGTAAACGTTTCAAGTGCGTCCGCGCTCGCATCTATAACGGGTACTTCGGCTTATTCCGCGGCAAAATCCGCACTGAAAAGTTACACGGAAATTCTTGCGGAAGAGCTTCGCGGCAAAGCCTACGTGGGGCTTGTTATGCCGGGCTTTGCGAGAACGGATATTTTCCGCTCACAGAACACGGACATAAGCTCCGACAACCTGCTTGCAAAAGTAAGTATGCCCGCCGATAAAATGGCGAATAAAATTTTTAACGGCATAGCGAAAAAGAAAAAAAAAATGATTTTCGGTGCGGACGCCCACGCTTTGAATTTCTTCAACACACTTATGCCGAAAACGCTGACGAAAACCATTCCGAAAGTTCTGAAACAATCGAAAATGGAACTTTTCAAGGATTTATTTGATTGATTACAAAAACATTAAAGTGCCTTTTATCACACAAAAACGGCGATATTCGGCAGTTACAAAAACATATTATAAAGGCTTCCCCGAAAAAGGGAAGCCTTTGGTTTTGTTTAAACGATTTTATTCGTCAGCCGAGTTATCCTCGACGTTGTTTTCTACGGTAGCGACGGCGGAAGCGGAATTTTCTTCGCCGTTCTCGGTTTTAGCTTTTGCTGCTTCGGTTTTCTTTTCAAGCAAAACATTCAGCCTGTGCGCGAGATAGAATATGACTATTATCCAGAACGCGCAAACGGTTAAGAACACAATCCAGTCGTAAATGCCGGTAAAACTTTCAAACGGAACGAGCGAGAAGCCGAATACTATCGTGGCTATGCCTATACCCCTGCCGATAACTATCGAAGGGATAAACCATTTCAAAGACATTTTAGACGTGCCCGCAACCATAACGAGGGCGTCGTCCGGGAACAGCGGGAACAGCATCATTATAGGGAAATAAATCTGCCCTTTGCTTCTTAAAAGGTGGGTTGCCTGTTCCGTGTCCTCCTTGCCTACAAGCTTTTCGCATATTTTATAGCCGCCGAAGCGCCCTATAACGTACATATACATACTTGAAATCATAACGCCCGTAAATGACAGCAGGAACGCCTGCCAGGGCGTATCGTATATGACCGTAGCGAGCATTATAAACGCCATAGAAGTGCCCGGAATCACACATAAAAGGGTAGTTATCACACATTGAAGAACTACGAAAATTATGCATCCGTACCAGGTGTTTTTAAACGAATTGAACAGCGCCGCGTTGAAATTTATGCCGCCCTTATCGTCAAAATATATCACATTAAAGAAATACAGTGCGGCAAGCGTAACGAGCGCTATAGCCACAAGCGTAAGCAATGCAAGCAGAAGTTTTATTATTTTGTCTTTGTTCTTTTTGAAAAATTCTTTCATAATTACATTATAATACCACAGTATTATTAAGTTTTTGTTAAAACGACTTTTATATACCCGATACGGGAAAACAGGAGCAGCTTGCCACTCGCGGAGAATTACTTCTCCGCGAATTTCTTCTCCGCCGAGCAAACGATTTGCCTTATTACGCCGTAAAGAATTTATAATCCCCTTCGTCTATAAAGGTTTGCAGTTCGCTTTCGAGCGCGTTGCAACGGCGCACCTTTATGTTTTTCAGATGAAGCTTTTTGCCGCCCACTTTCAAACCTACGTTTACATCTCCCTCGTAGAAGGTGAGCGTTTCTACGATGTCGTCGCGAAGATCTTCCTTGCCCTCGGGAATGGTAATGACAAGCCATTCCTGAGGCTTTTTCTCCTGCGGTTTTTCCTCTTCTTCTTTTTGTTTCGGCTCATCCTCGAAAATTTCTATGGTGTCAACCAGAACCTTGGGTTCGGTACCTTTTTCGTACTTTAAAGTGCCGGAAATTTTTAAAATTTCCTCTTCTTTGATATTGTTTTTAACCTTTTCGTATGTTTTTGGGAAAAGAACGCATTCTATCTGCCCGTACACGTCCTCGAGCATAATGTACGCCATGTAGTCGCCGCGCTTGGTGGTTATTCTCGACCAGGAAGAAATCATTCCGCCCATCGTAACGCGCGTGCCGTCGTGAATTTCGGTGTAGAATTTTTCGCCGTCCTCGTCCTCTTCGAAGTACTGCAACGCCTCGGTAGTGAAAAAGCCTTTAAATCTGTCCATATACCCTTCCAGAGGGTGCCCGGAAACGTAAACGCCTATTACGGATTTTTCTTTCATAAGTTTGGTTTTCTGGTCAAGCTCCTCCACGTTTTCGGGGTACTTCACGGTTATCGTGTTGTCCTCGGGAATAAGGCTGTCAAACAAAGAAATCTGATTGCTTTCGCGCTGTTTTGCTATTACCTGAACCCTGTCGAGGAGTTCCTCGTATACGGCAAGAAGCTTAGCCCTTGCGATATTGAAGCAATCGAACGCACCCGCCAGAATTAAGTTTTCCACAAGGCGTTTATTCAGCAATTTGCCCGCGCAACGGGATACGAAATTTTCGAAAGAACTAAACTCTCCGCCCCTCGTTCTTTCGTCGATAATGGCCTCTATCGCATTTAAACCGACGTTTTTGATGGCGACAAGACCTATACGAACACACTTGTTTTCAACCGAAAAATAGGGTTTCGATTTATTTATGTTCGGGGGAAGAACGGGTATGTTCTTCTCCTTTAAATACATAATGTATTTGGTTGTTTCTTCTATCTTATCGATTCTGTTGTTGAGAACCGCCGCCAGAAATTCGTGAGGATAGAACTTTTTAAGATAAGCCGTCTGGTACGCGAGAACGGCGTATGCAGCCGCGTGCGATTTATTGAACGCGTACTTTGCGAAATCCGCCATTTCGTCGAATATACTTTCGGCAACGTCCTCCGGCACGCCCTTTGCTATTGCTCCGACTATTTCGCCGGAATCGCCCTCCGCAGGTCTGCCGTAGATAAAAAACTTCTTCTGACGAGCCATTTCGTCAACGTTCTTTTTACCCATTGCACGGCGGACAATATCCGACTGCCCGAGACTGAAGCCGCCAAGCTTCTGCACTATTTCCATAACCTGTTCCTGGTAAATAATGGTGCCGTGGGTGACTTTAAGAATAGGCTCGAGCAAGGGGTGTTTATAGGTAACCGTTTCGGGGTTCAGTTTGAACTGAAGATACTTCGGAATAGAATCCATAGGCCCCGGACGGTACAGGGAAATACCCGCTATAATATCTTCGAGGTCACCGGGGTGAAGCTCGCGCATAAACTTTTTCATGCCGGGACTTTCAAGCTGGAACACGGCGTCCGTATCGCCCTCGCCTATAAGGTCGTAAGCGGCTTTGTTTTCATAGCCTATTTCGTGGAAGTCGAGGTCAAGACCGTAATCCTCTTTTATATAGTTGAGGGCTTTCTTTATATCTGTAAGAGTTCTAAGCGCAAGGAAGTCCATTTTAAGCATTCCGAGAGCCTCGTCCTCTTTCATATCGAACTGAGTAACTACGTCGCTTCCGTTGAGGGAAAGCGGAACGTTATCCGCAAGCGGCTTTGCGCAGATTATAACGCCCGCGGCGTGCTGAGATGTATTTTTCGGCATACCCTCCAGCCGCATAGCCATATCTATGACCTTGTGAAGGGTCGGGTCGGTATCGTATAATTCCTTAAGCTCCCTTACGCTTACGTCCACACCGTCCTTGTTCTTTTTGAAACCGAGGGACTGAGCTATCGTGGACTTGCCGTCCATAAGCTTGGTTATCTTGTTCACGTCCGCAAACGGTACGCTGTAAACGCGGGCAACGTCCTTTATTGCCGCCTTGGAAGCGAGCGTTCCGAAGGTTACTATCTGTGCAACTTTATCCGCGCCGTACTTCGCACGGACGTACTCTATAACCTCCTGACGTCTTTCGTTACAGAAGTCTATATCAAAGTCGGGCATGCTGACTCTTTCGGGGTTTAAGAATCTTTCAAACACCAAAGAATACTTAAGCGGTTCCACGTCCGTTATACCTATAGAATACGCTATAATACTGCTTACGCCGCTGCCGCGCCCCGCGCCGACGGGTATGTCGTGCTCGCGCGCGTAGTTTATAAAATCCCAAACGATAAGGTAGTATTCGACGAAGCCCATCTTTGAAATGATGCCGAGTTCGTACTCGAACCTGTCCCTTATTTCGGGGGTGATTTCCGAATATCTTTTTCTCAGTCCCTTTTCACCTAAGTCACGGAAAAAGTCGTAAGGCGTTTGTCCGTTATCGGGAACATACCCGGGGATAAGCGATTTATCCCTTATAGGATCGCCCTTGGGCGTGAGTGCGAAAACTTCCTCTTCTGCGCATTTTTGTGCGATTTCGAGGGTATTTGCAATCGCCTCCGGGTGGTCGGGGAACAATGCAAGCATCTCGTCGCCGCTCTTTAGATAATATTCGTCAGAGTTGAAACGCATGCGCTGCGGGTCGTCCAAAGTCTTTTTCATGTTTATGCACAGCATAACGTCCTGCATTTCGCTATCCTTTTTTTCAAGGTAGTGGCAGTCGTTTGTGGCAACGAGTTTTACGCCTATTTCCGCCGCAAGCTTTATGAGCTGCGGGTTTACTATTTTTTCCTCCTGAAGTCCGTGGTCCTGAATTTCTATATAGAAATCCTCGCCGAACATTTCCTTGAACATAAGCGCGGTTTTCTTTGCACCCTCGTAGTCGCCGTTCAAAAGGCGTTTAGGTATTCTGCCGGCTATACAGGCGGAAAGACAAATCAGCCCTTCCGTATGCTCTTTAAGCATTTTATAATCCGCGCGGGGTTTTGAGTAGAAGCCCCTCGTCCAGGCGTCGGAGTCCAACCTTATAAGATTTTTATATCCTTTTTTGTTTTTGCACAGCAAAATAAGGTGGTCGTAATCGTTTTCCGCTCTGCCGCCAGTCTTTTTTTCCATATCGTCGCACATATACATTTCGCAACCGATAATGGCCTGCATGCCCGCTTTTTTGGCTTCCTCCGCAAAATAAAGGGTTCCGTACATATTCCCGTGGTCGGTTATCGCGACCGCGTTCTGCCCCAGCTCTTTTATTACGTTGAATATATCTTCAATTTTTGTCGCTCCGTCAAGCAAACTGTACTCTGTGTGAACATGTAAGTGAACAAAATCCGTCATCTGTTTTTTCCTGTAATTATTCTTTTATGTTTTTCTGCCGGTCTGCATATCGTCGCCGCTCGGCTTTTACCGCTTATTGCAGACCCGCGCCCGTGTTTCGTCCTTATCTTAAAGTTTAATTGCCGTCAGGACATATTTTTTGCGATTTCTATAATTTTTCTCATTCGGTGATTGACGCAACTTTTGCTTACGCCAAGTTTTTCAGCCATTTCTTCAAGCGTAAGAAATTCGTCCGAAAGCCTAAGTTCGCAAACGTCGAACAGTTCTTTTTTCAAAGATTCCAGTCCTGCCGTCTCTTTAATGACGTTTATGGCGTTTATCTGTCTTTCCGCGGCTTCTATCTGCTTGTTGATATTGCCGAGGTCACAGTTACTCTTTCTGTTGGCGTTGTTGCTATAATCCTTTATTATAACCGTTTCCGCAAGGGCAAGCGAACCCCCTTCCGCGCCGATAAGCGTGAGAATTTCCTGAATTTCTTCGTTACTCTTAACGTAAACGACAAAACTTTTCTTCCTTTCGATAAGCTTGGCAAGTATATCGAACTCCGCCAGCAATTCGGAAAAAGCGTGCGCCGTCTCGTAATAAGAAAAAACGAATTCAAGGTGATAACCCGTGTTTTTGGCGGCTTTTTCATTCGGAATGGTACAACTCCCTCCGCCGAGAAAAGCCCCGCGAACATATGCGCGTTTGCAGCATTCCGTCTCTATCAGATACTTGTCTATGCCCATTTCCACGGCTATTCCGTTCTCGCTCGCGACGAGAATGCCAAGCTCCGTCAAAGCGTCGAACGTGCCGCCGCTTATATATTCGCAAGTGATTTTGTCCTTGCCCGAAGAGGTTTTTCCCGAGTACTCGCCCTCTATTCCGTAAAGGTCGTTTATTATTTTATTGAAAAAAGCTGCAACCTTTTCGTTTTCGGTGAAGAACGAAAAACCTATCTGCCCGTCGCGGGTCAAAATGGAACCGCTCGTTCTTAAAAAAGCGGATAAGCACGCCGCCTCGCAACAGGAGGAGGAAAACGAGTTTGCCGTCAGTTCCTCTTTAATTCTCTTTGTAAAATTCATCGCCCGCTCCCCTTGTATTTTTTGAACCTGAAATCGGGCAGTCTTCCTATATTATGAACGCGCGCCCTGTCAAAACCGAGCCTGTCTATAAGTTTTATCGCATCCTTATCGTCCCCGACCCTGTCGGGAGAGTGTGCGTCTGAGCCTATAATAAAGTTCACGCCGGTGGAATAAACTTCCTTCCACTGCTCGTCGGTCATATGCGTTTTTTTCGTATTTATTTCCACATAAGTGCCGTTTATCCTACAGCAATCGGCTACTTCTCTGACGGAAGCGAACGCTCTATAATCAAGATGAGTTATCGCGTCTATCGGGTTTTTCTCTATCGCGTTTATATAAGCTTTAGTGGTAAAAGCCTTTAATTTCTCGCTCGGCTCGCCGTGAACCTTATACAAAAAAGGCGAGGTCACGCCGAGTTTGGAAAATGCCGCAAAGCTTTTATATTTTACGCAAACGTGTATGCCGGCTAAAAATACGTCGAATTTATCATACAAATCTTCCGTTAAATCCGTGTCTCCGTTTTCGGAAATAAGGTTGCTTTCAATCCCCACAAGTACGTTTACGCCCGTGTCGGCGGAAGCTATTTCGCAGTCCGTTCTGAGGTTTGAAAGAGCGCTTTTTTTCAGCCCGAAAAACGGGTGTGCAAAACCGTGGTCGGATATGGCAATCTCCTTTAGTCCTAATTCCTTGGCTTTCAGCATGTTTTCAAAAACGCTTCCCGTGCCGTGACTGTATGTCGTATGCGTGTGATAATCGGCAATTATCTCCATTTCTCTCTCCGTTGCTTTCCTCGCTGATACCCCGTGATAAAACCGGGCGGACAGTAAAGGCTTGCGGAGTAAAAGCTAATCCCCGAGGTATACGATTTCCTCCTTCAGCGTAACGCCCGTGCGAGCCTTTACGATTGTTTTTATGTATTTTATAAGCTCCGCCACGTCCGTAGCGGAAGCGGTCCCGTCGTTTATAATAAAATTTGCGTGCGTGGTGGACACGAACGCCCCGCCGACCCTGAGTCCTTTCAGTCCGCAATCGTCTATAAGCTTTGCCGAAGGTATGTCTCCGTTTTTGAAAATCGAGCCGAGGCTTTTGCCCTTAGGTTGGTTTAATCGCCTTTCTCTGTATTGCCACAAACGTTGCTTTATCAGGTCAAAATCTGCCGTTTTTGCGCGAAATAAGGCACTTATAACAATATCGCCGTTCTGTTTCAACTTGCTTCCTCTATAACAGAAGCCGCATTCGGCGTTAGTAAACTCGCGTATTTTTCCGCCTGTTTCCGCATAAACCGACATCACGCGTTTGGCTATATCCGCTTCGAAACAGCCTGCGTTCATAATGACCGCGCCGCCTACGCTGCCGGGAATTCCCGAAAGAAATTCAAGCCCCGTAAGTCTTTCTTTAAGGCAAAACGCGTTGAGCATAGACAGCGATGCGCCGCACATAGCCCTTACGAAAACTTCGCTGCGGGTAGTTCTTTCGACGTAAATTTCATTCAGTCTGTCCGTAAAAATAACTGCTCCGCGAAAGCCTGAATCGGAGAAAAGAGTATTGCTCCCCGCCCCGACAACAACGCATTTTACGTCGCAAATCCTCGCAAAATCAATTGTTTTAAGAAGCTCCGTGGCAGAAGAAGGGAACACCCCCCTGTCCGCGCTGCCGCCCAGAAAAATGGTGGAATGCCTGAACAGATTTTCCGAAACGGTAAACTTAATGCCTTCTTTTTTCAGCAGTTCGTCGAAAGAAGCGTAAACGTCCACTTATACTTTCTCCTTATATTTTACAACATCGCGCGTGGATTTACAAGTGATTTTAACCGCTAAAAATTTTTTTAAATTCGATAGACAAAAATTACCCGGACCGCCCGCGTATCTAATTATATGCTTGAAAAGAATTATATATACTATATCGCCCGAAACCTCCTCACTACATCCGATTGCACGGGAACCTTAACGGAGCATAAAAACAACCTTAGGCAAACGAGAGCGCCGTAAAATCCGGGGGTAAACCCGTAGCACTGACATCTGAAAGCATAAAACGGCGCGGGCATGTAAGTGTCCGCGCCATGTATTTTATATCTGCCCTATGCCCGCTATAACGGTAGCCTCGAAAATAAAAGGTAATGCAAAAAGTCCCTTGTTTCGCACATTATCGCGTAAAAACAAGGGACTTTTAATTTAGTTTTAATTCCGCAAAACGGCTATTGAATTACTTTAAAAATTAAACTAATTCGATAAAAGCGGTTTCTGCAGCGTCGCCTTTACGTTGACCGTTAAGGTAAATTCTGGTGTAGCCGCCACCCTGACCGAGCTCTTTAGCTCTTTCAGCGTATTTGGGAGCCAATTCGTTAAAGAGTTTTTCAACAACGGGGTGTTTAATGTTTTTGGTTCTTGCCTTAAACTCCGCCTTGGTTTCTTTTGCGCCTTTAACTTCGGGAATGGAATCGATTTTGTTCATGATTCTTCTTCTTGCGGAAAGCTTTTTAACGCCGTCTTTAACTATTTTTTGCTGAACTTCTTTACCCTTAGCGTTTTTAACGGTAACCGTTTCCTCGATGGTATCTTCGTAATTGTTGATAGCGAGGGTGATTACTTTTTCAACGTAAGACTGTAATTCTTTTGCTTTACCTTTTGTCGTTTCTATTCTTCCATACCAGAGAAGGCTTGCCGCCTGTTGACGGAGAAGCGCAACTCTCTGAGTGCTGGTCATTCCTAATTTGCCGGGCATTTGATTAGTCCTCCTTGTCCTTGAGTTTTAAGCCGTAGCTCGTGAGTTTGTTGATAACTTCGTCCAAAGATTTTCTGCCGAGGTTACGAACTTTAAGCATATCGTCTTCCGTTTTCTTTGTAAGATCTTCAACAGTATGAATATTAGCCCTCTTAAGGCAGTTATATGAACGAACGGATAAATCCATATCTTCGATATTCATAGTGAGTATTGTCTGTAAACTGTCGGTCTGGGGCTGAGTAAGTATTTCTATTCCGCCCATACTGCCGGAGAGTTTTACGAAAAGGTGAATGTGTTCTTCGATAATCTTAGCGGCAAGGCTGATTATTTCGCAGCCGGTAAACGCGCCGTTTGTCCATACTTCGAGTATGAGCTTGTCGAAGTCCGTATTCTGTCCTACACGGGTGCTCTGAACGTCGTAATTGACCTTCTTTACAGGCGTGTAGATGGAGTCGATGGGAATATAATCAATAACGCCAGTCTTGTTGTAAACCGCGCTCTTGTAGCCGCGATCTCTGCCTATGGTAATTTCCATATCGAGAACTGCGCCTTCGTCAAGGGTACAGATGTAAAGATTGGGGTTAAGCAATTCTATTTCCGCGTCGTTTTCGATGTCGCGCGCGTAAACTACCGCAGGACCTTCTTTATAAAGCCTTAACGTCTTTTTGAAGTCCTGATCGAGCGTTTTCGTTTTAACGTTTAAAGATTTGAAGTTAAGAACTATTTCGGTAACGTCTTCTTTAACGCCGGGTATAGTAGAAAATTCGTGCTTAACGCCGCTTGCGAACTTTATACCCTGTACTGCCGCGCCGGGAAGGGACGACAAAAGCGTTCTTCTGAGGCAGTTGCCGAGCGTAAGACCAAAGCCTTTCTCTAACGGTTCAACCGTTACTTTCGCATAGTTCTTCTCCTCGTTTTCTTCCACACTTATCGTAGGCATCTCTATATTCATCATAGAACGTGTACCTCCTGTTATGATGATTTTAGGCTTGGCGGGGTTTTATCATTTACCCCGCCCTGCCGATTGTTCGGGTTTTAATTCAAATAATCCTTAGTTAAAATTACTTGGAGTACAACTCGACGATCATGTGTTCCGCTATCTGCGAATCGATATCTTCACGAACAGGAAGCGCTATGACTTTGCCTTCGAGCGTTTCGGGGTTAAAGTCAACCCATTTAGGCATAGTGCCTTTCTTCATCTGTTTAATTTCCGCAAAGTATTTGTTATCCTTGCTGCTTTCCTTAACGGCTATTACGTCGTTGGCTTTTACCGTATAAGAAGGAATGTTTACGTTTCTTCCGTTAACGGTGAAGTGACCGTGCGTAACGAGCTGTCTTGCCTGAGTTCTGGAAGCTGCAATACCCATTCTGAATACTACGTTATCAAGTCTTCTTTCGAGGAGCGATAACATATTTTCACCGGTAATGCCCTTCATTCTGTCGGCTTTTACATAGTACTCGTGAAACTGTCCTTCGAGTACGCCGTAAATTCTCTTGGTCTTCTGCTTTTCACGAAGCTGAAGTCCGTATTCGGAAACCTTCTTTCTTGCCGCGCCGTGCTGTCCGGGAGCGGTAGGTCTCTTTTCAAACGGGCAGGTCTGCTTGTAGCATTTTTCGCCCTTTAAAAACAATTTTGCGCCTTCTCTTCTGCAAAGACGGCATTTGGATTCTGTATATCTTGCCATAGCTTTCTACCTCCTTATACTCTGCGGCGTTTGGGCGGGCGGCATCCGTTGTGCGGAATGGGCGATACGTCCTGAATAAGCGTTACTTCGAGTCCTACGTTAGCAAGAGCGCGGATAGCCGACTCTCTTCCCTGACCGGGACCTTTAACGAATACTTCTACGCTGCGGAGACCGTGCTCCATTGCTGCTTTTGCCGCCGTTTCCGAAGCCTGCTGAGCTGCGAACGGAGTGCTTTTTCTCGAACCTCTATAACCGAGAGCACCGGAGCTGCTCTGCGAAAGAGCGTTTCCGTTCATATCGGTAACGGTTACTATGGTGTTGTTGAAAGAGGATTTGATGTGAACTTGTCCTTTATCAACCTTTTTAATCTCTCTACGTCTTTTTACGACTCTTTTAGGTGTTGCTGCTGCCATAACCTGTTATCCTCCTATCTTACTTGGACGCCGTCTTTTTCTTAGCGACGGTACGACGAGGACCTTTTCTCGTCCTTGCGTTTCTCTTGGAGCTCTGTCCTCTTACGGGCAAACCTCTTCTGTGACGAACACCGCGATAGCATCCGATTTCCATAAGTCTTTTAATGTTAAGACTCTGTTCGCTTCTGAGTTCGCCTTCTACGCGGATATTGTGATCGATATATTCACGGAGTTTGGATATCTCCGTTTCGGTAAGATCTTTAACTCTGGTGTCGGGATTAACGCCCGTTGCCTTCAAAATCTTCTTGGATGTGGCGAGACCGATACCGTAAATATACGTCATACCGATTTCCACACGCTTTTCTCTCGGTAAATCTACACCGGAAATACGAGCCATTGTCTACTTATCCTCCAAAAATAATGATAAATTATATGTTAGTTTTTGCGAAGTGCGCTTGGAATGTCACGCAATACGCAAAAGAGTGTTTTTAGCCCTGTCTTTGCTTATGGCTCTTGTTCTTAGAGCATATAACCATAACCTTGCCTTCTCTTTTGATAATTCTGCATTTATCGCACATAGGCTTTACAGACGGTCTTACTTTCATTACTGTTTCCTCCGAAAATTATTCTTCTTAAATATCAGGTTTTGCTGCGCCAGGTAATTCTGCCTTTGGTGAGATCGTACGGGCTCATCGCTATCGTAACCGTATCGCCGGGAATAATCTTGATGTAGTTCATTCTCAGTTTGCCTGAAATGTATGCGGTAATCATATGTCCGTTGCTTAATTTCACCTTAAAAGTTGCGTTTGGCAAGGCTTCTACTATCACGCCTTCCGCTTCGATAACTTCGTCTTTAGACACTTGCTAACCTCCGATTTTATTTAAGTATGAGTTTGATTTTGTTCCTGAGCGCCCCGTCGGTTATGCCGCCGCAGGCATCTAATAGTTCAGATTCGATTGTTTTGCCGATTGGTTCTATATGTTTTACTTTTTTGCGTTTCGGTTTATTTACCGGACGGGTTTTACCGTCGGCAAGCAAAACGTACTCCTCGCTTTCAACCGCTATTATCACGGCTACGATGCCTTTATCATGCCCTGCCGTGCTTTTTACAAGCTGACCGCGTTCGTACTGCTTAAGTTCCATACAGTCCTCTCAAAGCGTGAGAATTTCTACCCCGTCATCGGTGATGGCAACCGTATTTTCATAGTGGGCGGAAGGCAAACCGTCTTTGGTTTTGCAACTCCAACCGTCAAGCACTACTTCATAGCCGCCCATGTTTATCATCGGTTCGATTGCAAGCGTCATACCTTTTCTGATTCTGACGCCCGTCCCCGCTTTTCCGAAGTTCGGAACGGACGGATCCTCGTGCAATTTTCTGCCGACGCCGTGACCGACCATATCGCGCACCACGGAAAATCCGTTTGACTCTGCATGTTTCTGAACAGCAGCGCCTATGTCGCCAATAGTCGAGCCGACGCATAACCCCTCTATGCCTTTAAAGAAGCACTCGCGGGTTACGTCGATAAGCCTTTTCTTTTCGGGAGATATGCTGCCTACGTAAAAACTCCTCGCCGCGTCCGCGTGGAAGCCGTTTAAATAAGCCCCTACGTCAACGCTTACGATTTCGTTTTCCTTTATTACTCTGTCCGACGGAAAGCCGTGAACGACTTCTTCGTCGATACTTATGCACGTCGTAGCGGGGAATCCGTATAAGCCGAGAAACGACGGCTTAGCCCCGTAGGACGTTATATAATCGTAGGCGATCTTATCGAGTTCCTTTGTGGTCATTCCGACTTGTATCCTTTCTTCCAGAAGAAGAAGCAGGTCGCGAATGATTTTACAAGGTTCTCTCATTAAATCAATTTCTTTTTCAGATTTTACGGTAATCATAAACTACTTAGCACCTTTTCTACATCGGCGAATACTTCGTCCTGTTTTTGATTTCCGTCAACCGTCTTTAAAAGGTTTTTCTTTGAATAAAAATCTATAAGCGGTTGAGTTTGTTTTCGGTAAACGTTAAGCCTTTCGGCTACCGTTTCCTCGTTGTCGTCCGCACGCTGATAGAGGTTCTCGCCGCATTTAGCGCAAGTGTTCCTGCCCTCTAATGTGCTGACGTGGTAAGATTCTCCGCAGCCGCTGCATACCCTTCTGCCCGTAAGTCTGTCCGACAGCCTGTCGAGCGGAACGTCAACGTCTAAAACGACGTCTATTGGAGCGATGTTTAAGAGTTGCTCTGCCTGATATACGTTTCTCGGAAATCCGTCCAGAATAAATCCGTTTTTGCAATCGTCCTCCGCAAGGCGGTTTTTAACGATTTCTACGGTAACTTCGTCCGGAACGAACTGACCTTTGTCGATATATGACTGAGCGATAACCCCGATAGGAGTTTTCTCTTTGATATTCTTCCTGAAAATATCACCCGTGGAGATATGTGGTATCTTGTATTTTTCCGCGATTTTCACCGCCTGAGTGCCTTTACCCGCACCGGGAGCACCCAACAATACTAATTTCATTTTTTTATTTTAGGGGGAAGGGGTTATCCTTCCCCCCGATTTCAGTTCTTACTTAAGGAAACCTTTGTAGTTCTTCATCATTATCTGAGACTCGAGTGCGGTATTGAACTCAAGTGCTACGGATACGACGATCAAAAGTCCCGTTGCGCTGAACACGCCCGTGCCTGCCGTCGAAGAAATCGCGTTGAATACGATAGACGGAATGAGCGCTACGAGCGCAAGATAGATTGCGCCGAAAAGCGTGATCCTGTTGTTTACTCTTCTGAGATACTCTGCGGTGGGCTTGCCGGGTCTGATACCTGGAATAAACCCGCCGTTGGACTGAATGCTCTTGGAGATGTCGTCCGGATTGAACTGTATCTGCGCATAGAAGAATGCGAAGAAGAGTATGAGCAAGCAAAGTGCTATGGAATACCAAGGATAAGGCGAGGTAGATCCCATAAAAGACCTCCACCAGCCATAAGCGTCCGAATTGGGCCAGAACATATTCATTATAAGTTCGGGGAAGCTTAAGATGGAGAAAGCGAATATAAGGGGCATAACGCCGTTCGCGCTGATCTTGATGGGTATAGAAGTCGACTGACCGCCGTACATCTTTCTGCCCTTTACCTGTTTCGCGTACTGAACGGGGATTTTCCTTTCCGCAAGGTCAACCCAAACGATGCCGCCGAATACGAGAATTATTGCTACAAGGTAAATGAGCAACGTGAAGAAGTGGCTGGGATCAAAACCGGAAGAAACCCAGGTTTCAATCATCGAAACGAGTCCCTGACCTGCAGTTGCGATAATACCGGCGAAGATAAGCATCGAAATGCCGTTGGAAACGCCGTAATCGGTAATTCTTTCGCCAATCCACATCGTTATGCAAGTACCGCCGGTGAACGTAACGATTACCGTGATATATGCAAGAACGTTTGCAAACCAACCTAAAGTTTCATATCCGAGAATGAAATTCAACGGAAGGAAAGTTCTGTCGGTAGGTCTTGTAGCGGGGCAGAATTCGCTGTTATAGCTTACGAGTATTGCAACAGACTGTATAACCGCGAGAAGCAACGTTATATATCTGGTGTACTGAGCTATCTTCTTTCTGCCTTCTTCTCCCTGCTTGGAAAGATTTTCCAAAGCGGGGATTGCTACGCAGAGAAGCTGAAGTATAATCGACGCATTGATGTAAGGTCCGATACCCATTGCGAACAGCGAGCCGTATTGAAGCGCGCCGCCGGTCATCATACTCATAATGTTAAGATACGAAAGACCTGTACCTCCGTTAAGTGCGTCCTGCCAGATGCCTGCTACGCCCGGAACGGGAATATAGCAGCCGAGCCTGTAAACGAACAACAAAGCGAGAGTTATCCAGATTTTAACACGTATCTCTTTTACTTTGAATGCGTTTTTTAACGTTTCGAACATATTGGCCTCCTTTATTCGGGATCGCCACAAATAAGTTCTGCTTTACCGCCGGCTTTCTCTATTGCTTCCTTTGCGGACGCCGAGAATTTATCTGCCCTTACGGTAAGCGCAACGTTAAGTTCGCCATTCCCCAATACCTTTAAGCCTGCAGCATTTTTAACGGTTTTGATTAAACCGCGCGTCCAGAGTTCTTCGTAATCTACTACCGAACCTGCTTCGAACGCATTTAACGTTTCAAGGTTTACTACTGCGTAAACAACCTTGAAGTGATTGTTGAAACCTCTCTTAGGTACACGTCTGGTGAGGGGCATCTGTCCGCCTTCAAATCCGGGACGAACGCCACCGCCGCTTCTTGCCCACTGACCTTTATGACCTTTACCGCTGGTCTTGCCGAGTCCGGAGCCGATACCTCTGCCGAGTCTTTTCTTGGAAGTTGTAGCACCTATAGCGGGCTGTAATGTCTGAATTCTCATATCTGCACCTTCCTTATACTCTCTCGGTCTTTACGAGGTGAATTACCTTTGCAATCATACCCTGAGTGCAAGCGTTATCCTCGTGTTCAACCGTTTGACCTATTTTTTTGAGTCCGAGAGCGGCTACAGTGTCTTTATGACATTTAAGCGCTCCGATTGTGCTTTTTACAAGCGTTACTTTAATTTTTGCCATATCTGTCTCTCCTTATCAGCCCTGAATTTCTTCTACGGTTTTTCCGCGGAGAGCGGCAACCTGTTCAGCGGTTTTAAGGGACTGCAATCCTGCGATTGCCGCCTTAACCATGTTGATCGGGTTGTTAGTGCCGTGAGATTTGGTTCTTACGTTTTTAATTCCGCAAGCTTCCATTACCGAACGAACGGGGCCGCCGGCGATAACGCCGGTACCTTCTTCAGCGGGCATCATCAAAATGCAACCTCTGCCGAATTTTCCGGTAACTTCGTGGGGAATAGTTGTTCCGAGCATAGCGATGGGCGCCATGTTCTTCTTTGCCTGTACGGTAGCCTTCTCGATAGCTTCGGGAACTTCTTTGGCTTTACCCATACCGCAACCGACTTTGCCGTTTTCGTCGCCGATAACTACGAGTGCGGAGAAACGCATAATGCGTCCGCCCTTAACAACCTTGGTTATACGGTTTACGGCTATCAGCTTTTTATTGAGACCGTCGTTTTCTTCGGGTCTTCTCTGAGGTCTGTTATCTCTTGCCATTGTCGTTTCCTCCTGTTAGAATTTAAGGCCGGCTTCTCTTGCGCCGTCCGCCAGACTGCTTACTCTGCCTGTGTAGATGTAGCCGCCTCTGTCGAAAACAACGGTTTCAATACCCTTGGCAAGTGCCTTCTTCGCTAATTCCGCGCCGACGATTTTAGCAGCTTCGCTCTTGGTTTTACCCTTTACGAGTGCAGCTATGTCTTTTTCGACGGTAGAAGCCGCAACAAGAGTTTTGCCTGCTACGTCGTCGATTATCTGCGCATAAATGTGCGATAAACTTCTGTATACGCTGAGTCTCGGCATTTCGGGAGTACCTGATATTTTAGCCCTGACTCTTGCATGTCTTTTTACTCTGTCTGCATTTTTATCTAATTTGCTAATCATATCTTAAACTCCTTTTTACTTACCTGCCGTCTTGCCTTCCTTACGTTCGATAACTTCGTCTTTATAACGAATTCCGTATCCGTGGTAAGGTTCGGGCAATCTTATAGCCCTGATGGAAGCGGCGGTCTGGCCGACTGCTACTTTATCGATACCCTTAACGCTGATTTCGGTCTGCGAGGGGCAATCGAAAGTGATGCCTTCTACGGCTGCGATTTCAACGGGATGGCTGAAACCTACGTTCAATACAAGACCTGCGCCCTGCTTCTGAACTTTCCAACCTACACCGTTTACTACGAGTACTTTCTCGTATCCGTCCGTAACGCCCTTTACCATATTGTGAAGAAGCGCTCTGTACAAGCCGTGTTTAGCTTTCGTTTCTTTGAGTTCGTCCGCTCTCGTAAGATGAGCGACGTTACCTTCAACCGTGATGGTTATCTTCGGATCGTAATCCTGAGTAAGAGTTCCCTTAGGTCCTTTTACTACGAATTCGTTTGCCTTAACCTCTACGGTTACGCCTGCGGGGAGGGTTACCGGAGCTCTACCAATTCTTGACATAATTCCGTACCTCCTTACCAGACATAAGCGAGCACTTCGCCGCCGAGGCCTGCTTTTCTCGCTTGTTTATCGGTCATGATTCCCTTAGAAGTAGATATTATAGCAATTCCGAGTCCGCCGAGTACTTTCGGAAGATCTTCGCAATTAGAATAAATTCTAAGACCGGGTTTAGATACTCTCTTGAGACCGGATATAACCTTTTCGCCGTGCGCGCCGTACTTAAGGGTGATAACAATCTTGCCCTGTACGCCGTCTTCCGCTACGTCGTAACCAGAAATAAAGCCTTCTTCGAGGAGTATTCTTGCTAATTCTTTCTTTACGTTGGAAGCGGGAACTTCTACCGCCTCATGCTTCGCGATAAGGGCGTTGCGCACTCTCGTAAGCATATCTGCAATTACGTCTGTCATATGCCTTTACCTCCTATTACCAACTTGCTTTCTTTACGCCGGGAATCTGTCCTTTGTAAGCCAGATTTCTGAAGCAGATACGGCAGATACCGTATTTGCGAAGAACCGCGTGGGGACGTCCGCAAATGCTGCATCTCGTATAAGCTCTGGTAGAGTATTTAGGGGTTTTCTGCTGTTTATTTATCATCGCTTTCTTAGCCATAATTATACTCTCCTTAAACCTTATGCTTTAAAAGGCATTCCGAGTGCTTTGAGCAACTCTCTCGCTTCTTCGTCCGTGTTTGCGGTGGTTACAAAGCAAATGTCGAAGCCTCTGATCTTTTCAACCTGATCGTAAGAAATTTCAGGGAAAATTAACTGTTCTTTAACGCCCATTGCGTAGTTTCCTCTGCCGTCGAAGGACTTGCTGGGTACACCCTTGAAGTCTCTTACTCTCGGAAGAGCGATAGATACGAACTTATCGAAGAAATCATACATACGATCGTTTCTGAGCGTTACTTTGATACCTACGTTCATACCCTGTCTTACCTTGAAGTTTGCAACAGATTTCTTAGCTTTGGTAAGAACGGGTTTCTGACCTGCTATCTGTTTCATTTCTTCCTGAACAAGCTGAACGCTTTTTGCGTTATCCTTGCAGTCGCCGAGTCCCGTGTTAAGAGTTATCTTGACGAGCTTGGGAACCTGATTTACGTTAGTGTAGTTAAAACGCTTGATGAGATAAGGAACTACTTCCTCAAGATAACGTTGCTTAACTCTGCTTACGTATTTGGGGGCGTTCTGATCGGTTGCAACTTCCTTAGCAACCTGATTCTCTTTTTTAGCCATTTGTATTAGTCCTCCATATTATTCGGCGTCTGTAGCCTTGGCTTTCTTTTCGGTTTTGGCTTTAGTAGCGGTTTTAGCTTTTGCAGCCGTTTTCTTTGCAGCTTTCTTTTCTTCTGCCGCAGCCGCTTTTTCTGCTTTCTTCGTTGCGGGTTTAATCGCGTCGAGGTTTGTTCCGCACTTAGCGCAAGCTCTGAACTTCTTTTCGCCTTCGGTGTTATAGTGAACTCTTACACCCTTGTTGCACTTGGGGCAGAATACCATAACGTTGGAAGCATCGATAGGTCCGGACTGCTGTTTGATTGCGCTTACTTCGCCCTGACGGCGAGCTTTCGAGTGCTTTTTCTGTACGTTTACTCCGTCAACTACTACTCTGTTGCTCTTGGGGTCGGCGGATAAAACCTTACCTGTTTTGCCGGCGTCTTTTCCGGTTACTACATATACGGTGTCGTTCTTTTTAACCTTCATATTATCCGTCCTCCTTAAAGAACTTCGGGCGCAAGGGAGATAATTCTCATGTAGTCCTTGTCGCGAAGCTCTCTCGCAACGGGCCCGAAGATACGGGTTCCGCGCGGCTGTTTCTGATTGTCTATGATAACGGCAGCGTTATCGTCGAATCTGATATGCGTGCCGTCGGGTCTTCTGAGACCCTTGCTGCTTCTTACTATAACGGCTTTTACAACGTCGCCTTTCTTAACTGCGCCGCCGGGAGTAGCCGTTTTAACGCTGGCAACTATAACGTCGCCGATGTTGCCGGATTTTCTGAAAGAACCGCCGAGAACTCTGATGCACATCAATTCTTTTGCGCCGGAGTTATCTGCAGCTTTTAATCTTGTCTGCGGTTGTATCATTGTACGGTCCCTCCTTATTTAGCCTTTTCGATTACTTCGGCAACGCGCCAATTCTTATCCTTGCTGAGCTTACGGGTTTCGACAAGCAAAACCTTATCGCCTACGCCGCAAGTATTAGCTTCGTCGTGAGCCTTAAATCTTTTGGTTTTCTTTATGGTTTTTTTGTAGAGCGGGTGTTTATATCTTTCTTCTACTGCAACGACAACGGTCTTATCCATTTTGTCGGAAACAACGAAGCCAACTCTTTCTTTTCTTAAATTTCTTTCCATTACGAGTTCCTCCGATTACGCCTTCTTGATTTCTCTTTCACGGATAACCGTCTTAACCCTTGCTATGTCTTTCTTCACGGAATGAAGAACGTTGGGGTTTTCAAGCTGACCGGTTGCGTGACGGAAACGAAGGTTGAACAGTTCCTCTTTTAAATCGTCGAGCTTCTTGTTGAGCTCTTCGTTAGTCAAGTTGTGAATATCCTGTGCTTTCATAATTAACCTTCACTCCCTTCTGCTTTTTCTTTCTTGACGAATTTACATTTGAGGGGGAGCTTGTGTCCTGCAAGACGCATAGCTTCTCTTGCTACGTCTTCGGGAACGCCCGCCATTTCAAACATAACTCTGCCCGGTTTAACTACCGCTACCCAATATTCAACCGAACCTTTACCGCTACCCATACGGGTTTCGGCAGGTTTCTTGGTGATAGGCTTATGCGGGAAAATATCAATCCATACCTGTCCGCCACGTTTAACGAATCTCGTCATAGCGATACGTGCGGCTTCTATCTGATTAGAAGTAACCCACGCGCAGGTTTCCGCAACAAGACCGTATTCGCCGTAAGCTATTACGTTACCCTTGTTTGCTTTACCGGTCATTCTGCCGCGATGCTGTTTTCTTCTTTTAACTCTTTTAGGCATTAACATGATTACGCTTCGCCTCCTTCTTTTCTTCTGGTGTTGGCGCCGAGTACTTCACCTTTGTAAATCCAACATTTTACGCCGATAACACCGAACGTCGTGTGAGCTTCTGCAAAGCCGTAATCTATGTCCGCGCGGAGAGTCTGAAGAGGAATGGAACCCTCGTGATACTGCTCGCATCTTGCGATTTCCGCACCGTCAAGACGGCCGCTTACCATAAGCTTAACACCCTTAACACCGCTTCTCATAGCTCTGCCGATTGCCTGCTTCATGCTTCTTCTGAAAGAAGCTCTCTTTTCGAGCTGAGCCGCAACGGATTCTGCAACGAGTTGTGCGTCGCTGTCGGGTTTCTTTACTTCAACGATATTTACGGCTACGGTCTTTCCGGGAGCGAGTTTAGCTATGCTTTTCTTCATAACTTCTATTTCGCTGCCCTGTTTGCCGATGAGTACACCGGGACGAGCCGTATATATTGTGATGGAAATTCTGTTTGCCGCTCTCTCTATAACGATTTTGGAGATTGCGGACGCATAATACTGTTTCTTTATGAACTTTCTGATATCGTAATCTTCTTTAAGGTTGGAGCCGAAGGTCTTGCTTTCTGCATACCACTGGGTGTCCCAAGCTTTAATTACGCCTACTCTAAGTCCGTGCGGATTAACTTTCTGTCCCATGACGCGCCTCCTTATGCGTTGGTATCAAGCACAACGGTTATGTGGCTTGTACGCTTTAAAATTCTGTAAGCCCTTCCTTTAGAAGCAGGTCTTACTCTCTTAAGAGTGGGGCCCTGATCCGCATAGCAGGCTGCAACTTTGAGGTCTGCGGGATTCATGTTGAGGTTGTGTTCCGCATTAGCTGCCGCAGAAAGAACTACCTTTCTGATAGGATCCGCTGCCGCTTTATTAACGTTTTCGAGAATTGCTACCGCTTCGTTCACGCTCTTGTCTCTGATAAGGTCGAGTACTACTCTTACCTTATAGGGGCTGATACGAACGTACTTTGCAACGGCTTTAGGTCTTCTGTCCTTCGTTTCCTCTATTCTTTTGGTTTTCAACTTCATGTTTGTTGCCATTTCAAAGTACCTCCTTATTTAGCACCGGTTGTTTTGGCACCGGCATGGCCTTTGAAAGTTCTGGTAGGAGCGAACTCACCGAGCTTGCAACCAACCATATCTTCGGTAACGTACACGGGGACGTGCTTTCTGCCGTCGTGTACAGCAATCGTGTGTCCTACCATCTGAGGGAATATCGTGGACGATCTCGACCAAGTTTTTAAAACCTTCTTCTCGTTTGCAGCGTTGAGCGCTTCAACTCTTGCGAGAAGCTTCGGTTCAACATAAGGTCCTTTTTTAATACTTCTACTCATAACTTAAATAACCCTCCGATTAGTTAACTCTCTTAAGTATGAACTTGTTAGTAGTGTTCTTCTTCTTTCTCGTCTTGTAACCGAGTGCCGGTTTACCCCAAGGAGTAACAGGACCGGGTCTGCCGACGGGCGACTTGCCTTCACCACCGCCGTGGGGGTGATCGCAGGGGTTCATGACCGAACCGCGAACGGTAGGTCTGATGCCCATGTGTCTCGTCTTGCCGGCTTTACCGACGGAAATTATCTCGTGTTCTACATTGCCTACCATACCGACGGTAGCTTTGCATTTAACGGATACAAGTCTCATTTCGCCGCTGGGCATTCTCATCTGAGCGAACTTACCCTCTTTTGCCATAAGCTGTGCGCTCATGCCGGCTGCTCTCGCAATCTGACCGCCCTTACCGGGTTGAAGCTCGATATTGTGAACCATAGTACCTACGGGGATATTTTCAATGGGAAGCGCGTTGCCTGCCTTGATATCCGCGTCGGCTCCGCTCATAAGAACGTCGCCTACGTTGAGGCCTACGGGTGCGAGAATGTATCTCTTTTCTCCGTCTGCGTAGAAGAGAAGTGCGATGTTTGCGCTGCGGTTAGGATCGTATTCGATCGTCTTTACCGTTGCGGGAATACCGTCTTTATTTCTTCTGAAATCTATGATACGGTATTTTCTCTTGTTTCCGCCGCCGTGATGACGAACGGTTATTCTACCGTTGGCGTTTCTGCCTGCGGTGTGTCTCTGATCTTCGAGAAGCGATCTCTCCGGTTTTGTGCAGGTAATTTCCTCAAAGGAGCTTACCGTCATAAAACGACGACCGGCAGAGGTCGGTTTATATCTTTTGATACCCATAATCTGTAACCTCCTTCAATTAGGACAGCGATTCAAAGAACGCTATCGGCTTGCTGTCAGCCTTCAACTGAACAATCGCTTTCTTGTAAGCGGGGGTCATACCCTCGTTTCTGCCCATTCTCTTGAGCTTGCCGCGAACGTTTGCGGTGTTTACGCTTTCAACCTGAACGTCGAAAAGTTTTTCAACCGCAAGTTTGATTTCGGTTTTGTTAGCCTTTTTCGCAACTACGAAAGTGTATTTCTTGGTAGCGGTTCCGGCATAGCTTTTCTCTGTAAGGAGAGGTCTTATAATGATGTCGTGTTCTCTCATATTATTCAGCAACCTCCTGTTCGGTTTCGTCCTCGCTGTAGTTGCTCTGGAGTCTTTCAAGCGCTTCTTTTGCGAAAACTACTTTTACGTTTCTGACTACGTCGTAGCAGTTGATAAGCTCTACGGGCATCGTGGTAACTTCGCCGATGTTAGAAGCGGCTCTTCTTACCAACATATCTCCGTCAGCCATAACGAGAAGTACGGTTTTGTCAAGGTTTAACGCCTTTAAGAATGCAACCATCTCTTTGGTCTTGCCTTCTTTTACAGCAAGAGTATCTATAACTAATACTTCGTCGTCTCTGATCTTCTGGGAAAGGGCGCTGAACAACGCAACTCTCTTTGCGTTAATGTTCATCTTCTTGGAGAAATCTCTCGACTTGGGTGCGAATACTACGCCGCCCTTGATCCACTGAGGAGATCTCGTGGAACCCTGTCTTGCATTACCTGTTCCCTTCTGTCTCCAGGGCTTCTTTCCGCCGCCGCGAACTTCGCTGCGGGTAAGAGTGCTTTTCGTGCCCTGACGCTCGTTTGCAAGTCTGGTTACAACAGCCTGGTGAATAAGGTCTTCCTTAAACTCCATATCGAACAGACCTGCCTGCAATTCCATAACGCCGGTTTCTTTACCGTTCATATTATATACTTTTAAACTTGGCATTGTCTTTCACACTCCTTAAGCTTTTACGCTGTCGGTAACAGCTACGATTCCGCCCTTAGGTCCGGGGATTGCGCCTTTGATTAAAAGGGCGTTTCTCGCCGCGTCTACCTTAACGACTTCAAGGTTCTGCACGGTAACTCTTTCGTGACCGTACTGACCGGGCATGTGCTTGTTCTTGAATACTCTCGACGGGGAGCTGTTTGCGCCCATGGAGCCGACTTCTCTATGAACGGGGCCTACGCCGTGCGTTTCTTTAAGTCTGTGCTGATTCCAACGTTTGATTACGCCGGAGTATCCGTGACCCTTGGTCGTGCCTACTACGTCGATCTTGTCGCCTTCCTTAAACGTTTCCACCGTGAGCGTCTGACCTACCGAGTAGGAGCTTGCGTCATCAAGGCGGAATTCTTTAAGTACCTTCTGGCAAGGAACTCCCGCTTTTTTGAACTGGCCTACTTCGGGCTTGTTAAGCTCTTTTTCGGAAACTTCGTCAAAACCGAGTTTAACGGCGGCATAGCCGTCTCTTTCAACGGTTTTAAGCTGCACTACCGGACAAGGACCGGCTTCAACTACGGTAACGGGGATTACTTTTCCGTCGGCGGAAAAGATCTGCGTCATACCTAACTTTCTTCCAATGATTGCTTTATTCATCGATAAAGTTCACCTCCAAAAATATTTACAAAAAATTATTGACTTGTTTATATAAAGATTACAGCTTGATCTTTACGTCGACGCCTGCGGGAAGGTGTATACCGTCCAATACTTTTGCGTTCGACGAATAGATGTCTATAAGTCTCTTATGCGTTCTGATTTCGAACTGCTCGCGGCTGTCTTTGTATTTGTGCGGGCAACGAAGAATAGTAACTATTTCTTTCTCGGTGGGAAGGGGTATAGGTCCGCTTATCTTCGCACCGGCTTTCTTCATCGTTTCGACGATTCTTTCCGTAGCCTGGTCAACCATCTTGTGGTCGTATGCAGCCAGCTTAATTCTGATTTTCTGTCCTGACATTCTGTTTGTCCTCCGTTTTTATACTAACTTTATCAACCTTGCCGTGTGTGTCGAGTATTTTGAAATAAAAAAATCATCCGCACTGTGTTATTTGCTGCGAATGACGTAATACCTCTTATACCTCGAAGTTAGTCGCAAGGGTTTAACCCTCACAATTGTCAACGAAAATTATCTTCCTTCGGCTTGAATTTCGGTTCCGGAGCCTTATTCAAACGTGGGATTAAGTAACTTTCCGTCTCAACCCATATAAACACAGCTTTTATATATTACTACAATTTTCAACGTAAGTCAAATGTTTTTTAATAATTTTTCAAAAAAATTTTGCAGGGTTGCCCCTGCGGGCATGTATCCGATTTTGTCTACAAGAAACAATTACTTTCTTCCGCTTTCGATGGTTGCGGGTATTATCGGTTTCGTTCAAGGGTTGCCCCTGCGGGCATGTATCCGATTTTGTTTGCAAGAAATATTTACTTTCTTCCGCTCCCGATAGCTTCCGATATTATTGGTTTTATACAGGGGGCGTCCCTGTGGGCGTTAGCGCCTTTTTCTTTCCCCTTTATATGTTTATATAATGTTGCGCGCACGCGCGCGAAGCATATATTATTATACCCTCTATCCGGGGAAAAGTCAACGCATTTCCCGAAATCGCATACAATTTTATATAATTGTATATTTATACACATATTCTACCAATTTATGCAATTTTTATAAAATTTTTTGAATATTTTTTAATTTTTATGCTAAAAACGCTTGCAATTATTCAATAAAAGTGATAGTATATAAACATCGAAAACAAACACGGTAATAAATTTTTTTGGAGATATACTTATGAAAAAACTTTTTGCATCTATTTTGTCACTTGCACTTTGCATGGCAGCTCTGTTCGGTTTCACCGCATGCGAAACCGCCGACTCCGGTAAAGACAAATTCACCGTAGTAACCAACTGTCCGTTCGGAATGTACGAATACCTCGGCGACGACGGAAAAATTTACGGCATCGACATCGAGCTTGCAGGTCTCTTCGCTGAAAAATACGACTACGAACTCGTCATCAAAAACATAGCTTTCGACGCGATATTCGAACAGGTTAAAAACGGATATGCGGACGCAGGCATGGCGGGCATTACCGTAAGCGAAGACCGCAAAAAACTTTACGACTTCACCGAAACCTACTGCAAAGCTTCGCAGAAACTTATCGTTCTCGAAAGCAATAACGACTTTGCCGAAGCAACCGACGCTACGGCGGTAGAAAACATTCTCGGCTCCCTTACCGGAAAGACAATAGGATATCAGACCGGCACTACCGGCGGTATGTACATAAACGGCGACGAAGATTTCGGTTATGACGGTTATGAAAACATCGAAGGCGTGGGCTACGACACCGCGGTTACCGCAGTTAACGATATGAAAAACGGTAACCTCTATGCGGTGGTTGTTGACGAAGGTCCCGCAAACGCAATCGCTGCAGCTATTTCGGGCGTTAAGGTTGTAGACGTTAAACTTACCGACGAAGAATACGCTTTCGTTATCAAAAAAGGCAACACCGAGCTTCTGAACAAATTCAACGCTTTTCTTGCAGAAGTTAAAGAAAACGGCAAGTATGCCGAAATAGAAGCTAAATATTACCAGAACAAAGGTACAAAAGTAGGCTACAACGTTGCCGTATAAAAAAGATATACCCCACCCCCTAAGTAAAGATTTGCCGGAATTTCCGCCCGAAACAGGACGGAAATTTTTGGCGTAGTGAGAGATTTATGAATTTGAAAAACAGTTGGGAGGTTTTCTGGAGCGTATTAAAAAACGATTTCTGGAAACAACTTCTCTTAAAAGGTATTATAAACACAATAGAAATAGCCGTCCTGGGTTTGATAATCGGCATAGTTCTTGGCACGCTTATAGCGATTGTAAAGGTCTCCCCCAAGTACAAACGCGTAATGCGCGTACTCGATAAAATCTGCAGCGTTTACGTCGCGTTGTTCCGCGGAACGCCTATGGTAGTTCAGTTGCTTATTTCGTATTACGTTATACTCCCTCTTCTCGGCGTAAAAAACGTAGAAGCCATTGTTGTCGGTATTATAGTTTTCGGCATGAACAGCGGCGCGTACGTTTCGGAAATAATGCGCGGCGGATTCAACTCCGTAGACAAAGGTCAGATGGAAGCGGGCAGAGCGGTAGGTCTTTCTTACCCGGTAACCATGCTTAAAATAGTTATTCCGCAGGCAATTAAAAACATTGTTCCAACCCTCGGCAACGAGTTCATAACGCTTATCAAGGAAACTTCCGTAGTAAGCTTTATTACCGTTTACGACCTGTACACCGTCATGCACGCCATCGCGGGGAAAACTTACGACTCCATAATGCCGTACCTGTTTATGGCGGTTGTATACATCGCAATGGTTCTTTTAATAACGCTTATGATAAAGCTTATAGAAAAGGCTTTTGCAAAGAGCGACAGGAGGGCTGCTTAATATGAACAAAAATATAAATACCCCCGAAAACGCACAAAATCAACAATTTTTAAATGACGGCGGAAACAACGAAGTTCTCCTTTCCGTACGCGATTTAAAGAAATCTTTCGGCGATCACGAGGTGCTTAAAGGCATAAATCTCGATGTAAAAAAAGGGGAAGTAATAGCTGTTATAGGTCCTTCCGGTTGTGGCAAATCGACCTTTTTGCGCTGTCTTAACTGCATGGAAGACCCCACTTCCGGCTCGATAATATTCGACGGCGTGGACATTGCCGATATGAGCGTAGATATAAACCTGCACCGCAGAAAAATGGGAATGGTCTTTCAAAGCTTCAACCTCTTCAACAACAAAAAAGTAATTGACAACATAACCCTTGCCCCTGTATACTTAAGAAAGAGCGATTTAAGAAAAGCGAAAAGCAAAAACGCCGCTATTAAATTCGCAAATCTTTTCAGAAAAAACAAAAAAGAACTTATCCCGATAACCACGAACGCAAAAACAATCAAGCGGGAAGAAACGGAAAAAGCAATTTCTCTTTTAAACCGCATAGGTCTTGCAGACAAGGCGGACGTTTACCCCTCTACCCTCTCTGGCGGGCAAAAGCAACGTATTGCAATAGTGCGCGCGCTCGCTATGAACCCCAAGGTAATTTTGTTTGACGAGCCGACTTCCGCGCTCGACCCCGAAATGGTTGGCGAAGTTCTTTCCGTTATGACCGACCTTGCGAAAGAAGGAATGACGATGGTTGTGGTCACGCACGAAATGGGCTTTGCAAGAGAGGTTGCAACCCGCGTGGTGTTCATGGACGACGGCGTTATCGCAGAGGAAAACACGCCCGACAAGTTCTTCTCCTCACCGCAAAACGCAAGGCTGAAAGATTTCCTTTCCAAAGTACTTTGACAAATAAAATAACGCGTTAACGCGCGAAAAAGGGCATTTTCAATGAAATACGTGTTGTTTGATTTAGACGGGACGCTGCTCCCTATGGACCAAGATTATTTTACCGTTCGCTTCTTCGAAACGCTTGCAAATTATATGGAAAAACGCGGTTACGAGCGCAAGACTTTTCAAAAAGCATTGCTTGCGGGAATAACTGCGGAAAAAAACAATAACGGCAAAACGTTAAACGGCACGCTCTTTTACGAAGCTATTACGGAGTACCTCGGCGAAAGTTTTTTACAGGACAAAGATTACTTCGACAATTTTAACTTCACCGAATTCAACGACGTAAAACAGTATGTAGGGTTTACCCCGCGCGCCGCCGAAACGGTTAAAAAAGTAAAGGCAGCGGGTGCAAAACTTATTCTCGCTTCAAACCCGATTTTTGCCGACGAAGGTCAAAAGGCGAGAATGCGCTGGGCTGGAGTCGACCCCGACGATTTCGATTACATCACTTCCGCGGAGAATTCCACCTACTGCAAGCCGAAAACGGAATATTACCAGGAAATACTTACTAAAATCGGTGCAAAACCGCAAAATTGCGTTATGATAGGCAACGACACCGGTGACGACCCGCCGTCAATTAATGCGGGAATCCAATTCTTCCTTTTAACGGATTGCCTTATAAACACCAAAAACATTGACTTAAACACCTTTATTAACGGCAACTACGACGCCCTCAACGCCTATTTAGACGACTTCCTGGGCTGAGGTTTTTCAAATTTAATCATTTTTTAAGCTTCGGGTTTCCCGAGGCTTTTTATTTTATAAAAATACTTGACAAACAGATTTTTTAAGTATATACTGTTGGTGATTTGTATTACAAGTATAACTATTCATACTTTTAGGAGGAATATACATGAAACAAGACAAGTTTATGACGACGCTGAAACTCGGATCCAAGGGACAGATAGTCATTCCGAAAGAAGTCCGCGATATGTTCGGCATAAAACCGGGCGACACCGTTCTGCTTCTTGCCGACATTGAAAAGGGCATAGCCATTACCGATTATAAAGCCTATAAAGAATTTGCCGAAGCCATTCTGAGCTGCAATCCCTGCGCTCGCGGCGCTTCCGAAAAAGGCGTCGACGAAAACGAAAAACAACCGCATAACGCGGATAAACAATAGACAGGTGACAAAATGAATAACGTTCTTGAAATTAAAAATCTGACGAAAACCTACCCGGAATTTAAGCTCGACAATGTTTCTTTCGGCGTAAAGGAAGGCTCTATAACGGGTTTCATCGGGAGAAACGGCGCGGGCAAGTCCACCACGCTTAAATCCGTTATGAACCTCGTTCACCCGGACAGCGGCGAAATTTTCTTTTTCGGCAAGCCCTTTGCGGGGAACGAAGCCGAGATCAAGGAAAACGTCAGCTACGCCCTCGGCGAGGTCGATTACTACTTCCGCAAAAAAATCAAGCAGATAATAGACGTGACCAAACGCTTCTACAAAAACTGGAGCGAGGCGGATTACAGAAAATATATGGATTTATTTTCCCTTTCGGAGGAAAAAAAGCCTATGGAGCTTTCCGCCGGAATGAAAGTTAAATTCAACCTTGTTCTCGCGCTCTCTCACAAAGCAAAGCTTTTAATTCTCGACGAGCCGACGAGCGGGTTGGACCCCGTTTCGCGAGAGGAACTCCTGGACGTATTTCTTTCACTTAAAGACGAAGGCGTTTCCATACTGTTTTCCACGCATATAACAAGCGACCTTGAAAAGTGCGCGGACAGAATTGCCTACCTGAAACGCGGAAGAATCGAGTTTTTCGGCGACACCAAGGACTTTGAAAACAGCTACGTTTTAGTAAAAGTTCCGCCCGAAAAAATGACGGATGATTTAAAGAAAACTTTCATAGGCACCAACCGCACGCGCGATTACATAAGCGGGTTGACGCTATCGGCAAACGCCTGCGAATATACGGGTTTCGAAACGGTAAAACCCACTCTCGAAGAAGTTATGATTCACCTTGAAAAAGAGGTAAACGCAAAATGAAAAATCTTCTTTATAAGGAACTTAAAACGTTCGTATCCCCTCTGAACTACTTGTTTTTTGCATTCACGCTTATGGCGTTTATACCCGGCGGGTACCCGTTGTTGGTTTCGTCTTTCTTTATAATGATGGGCGTTTTCGTATCTTTCCAGATAGCAAGAGAACACCACGACACGCTGTTTACAGTTCTTCTCCCCATCAAAAAAACCGACGCGGTTAAGGCAAGATACCTTTCTGTGTGTATGCTGCAACTGATTTCTATGGTTTTCTTTGCGGCGTTTACGGCTATAAGAATTACTCTTCTTTCGTCGCTGCCGGCGTACTCGACGCCCACGCTTATGCCCGCAAACCTGACGTTTTTAGGCTTTGCATTTATCTCTTTCGGGCTTTTCAACATTATATTCCTGAAAGGATTTTTCAAGACCGCATACTACTACGCAAAGCCGTTTATAATTTACATAATCGTAGTATTCATAACGGTGGCGGTAGAAGAAACTTTGGGCTTTCTGCCGTTTATCGTGTTTTTGAAATCTCAATCGGGCAGCGATCTGTTACTTCAAATTCCCGTGCTCGCTATAGGGATAATCTTCTATTTCCTGTCCACATTTCTCTCGTTAAAATCCGCGCAAAAGAAGTTTGCAACCCTCGATATTTAAAGGTGACAAACATAAAAACAACATCAAAAAAAGCCTCGTTTATGCACGATAAACGAGGCTTTTTATATTTTAAATTACTCTTCGTCGGGGTAACCGTCCGGGTTTTTGGTTTGCCATCTTAAAGAGTCCGCGCACATATCGTCGAGGTTCTTTTCCGCTTTGAAGCCCAGATACTTTTCGGCAAGCGACGGATCCGCATAGCACTCGGGAACGTCGCCGGGGCGTCTTTCGGTAAAGACGTAAGGAACGGGTTTGCCCGCCGCCTTGGAGAAAGCGTTAACCACGTCCAGAACGGAATAGCCCGTGCCGGTGCCGAGGTTCACGGTAAACAATCCAGGGTTCTGTTCAAGCTTTTTGAGCGCGAGAACGTGCCCCTTTGCAAGGTCCACAACGTGAATATAATCTCTTACGCCCGTGCCGTCCTTGGTTGGGTAGTCGTTCCCAAATACTTTAAGGCAAGTCAATTTGCCGACGATAACCTTAGTGATATACGGGCAAAGGTTATTCGGAATATCGTGCGGGTCCTCCCCTATAAGTCCGCTTTCGTGCGCGCCTATGGGGTTAAAGTATCTTAAAACGGCGATATTAAAGCTTTTATCAGCTACCGCAAGGTCGTTTAAGATATATTCTATAAACAATTTCGTTCTGCCGTAAGGGTTCGTTGCGGAAAGCGGAAAACTTTCGTTTATGGGAACGCTTGCAGGGTTTCCGTAAACGGTTGCGGATGACGAGAAAACGATATTCTTGCAATTATGCTTTCTCATAACGTTCAGAATGGCAAGCATTCCGTCGATATTGTTGCGGTAGTATTCGAGAGGTTTCGCCACCGATTCGCCTACCGCTTTAAGCCCTGCGAAGTTTATAACCGCGTCTATCTTATTTTCGGAAAAAATTCTGTCGAGAGCGGTTTCGTCGCAGACGTCCTCTTTGTAGAAAACGGTTTTTTTGCCGGTTATCTGCTCAATTCTCCTGACAGCCTCTCTCTTGCTGTTGGAAAGGTTATCGACGATTATAACGTTGTATCCGTTGTTTAACAGTTCAACCGCGGTGTGGCTGCCTATATAGCCGGCACCGCCCGTAACCAAAATAGTCTTCATTTTTTATCTCCTGAAATAATTATATTCTACGTTTTAAAATATTGCTCATTCTATGTTATTATTCAAACCTGAACCCGAAGGAAGTAAGGCATTTTTTAAAGGCTTTTTCTCCTTTTTCGTCCTTTTTGAATACCGCCGTGCATTCGAGAATACTCTTACACGTCTGGTTTATGTAATCGATAACCCTATCGTGCGCCTCGTTTTCGGTAAGCCCGACGCCGAATTTATCCGTAAGGCTTTTTATCATATCCGAGTGAACGAACAGGTCGTCGTCCGAAGCTATTTCTCCGCTATATTCTCTTTCGCCCGTAAGGATTTTTTCTATTTCCTTCGTCTGCCTTTTAAGCCTGCCGGGAAGAATAAACAAGCCCATCGCTTCTATAAGCCCTATTCCCTCTTTCTTTATATTGAAATATTCGGGGTGAGCGTGAAACAACCCGTCGGGATATTCGTCCGTGGTTATGTTGTTCCTTAGAATTAGTTCCAGCGTGTACTCGTCGCCGTTTTTCGACGCGATAGGCGAAAGCGTACTGTGCGGCTTGCCATCCTTGAACGCATATATATTCACTTCCTCGTCCGTGTAGTTCTTCCAGAAGCGGATAAACTCCGCACCTAATCCGGCAAGACTTTCGCGGCTTTTAGACGTAAACCTTAAAGCGCTGTTATACCAATCGAGTACCCCGCCCGAAACGAGAGGGTATTTATCCGATACAAGCTTCTGCTTTATCGGCGATTTTCTCATAGGGAGAACGTGTCCGCCGCCCTGAAAGTGCTCGTGATTTAAAATAGAGCCTCCGACAATAGGCAAATCCGCATTGCTCCCTATAAAGTAATTCGGAAAAATATCCACAAAGTCAAAGAGTTTATCGCAGGTTTTATCGCCGATACACATATTTGAATGCTTTCTGTTTATAGCGATGCAATGCTCGGTATAGTACGCGTACGGCGAATACTGAACAAACCATTCCTCTCCGCCGAGGGTTACGGTAACCGTGCGCAGATTGCTTCTCGGCGGTTTCTTCAGGTTGCCCTTGAAACCTTCGTTCTCCTTGCAAAGCGCGCAAGCAGGATAATTTTCGCCGGTATTTTTCAAAGACAACAATTTTGCTATGTCCTTATTGTCTTTTTCCGGTTTTGAAAGATTTACGGTAATTTCAAGCACGTTGTCGCCGTCCTCGAATTCCCATTTGAGATTTTTTTCTATATCCGTTTTGCGGACGTACCTGTTCATAACGGAAACGGAATACAGATACTCGCAAGCGGAATAAATGCCTTTTTCCGCCCTTAAACGAAAAAATTCCTCGTTTATTTTACTCGGACGCGGGGTGAGCAAACCGAGTATATGAGCGGAAAAAAGCTCTTCCTCACCCTCAGGACAAACGGAATTTTCTTTTGCGTAAACAATAAGCTCATCCGCAAGCTCGTCGGGGACGCTCAGTTTTTCCACACAGGAAAAATCCTCCTCTCCCGTAAACGGCGTTTCCTCGTTCAGCTCTTTTAAAAGGAGATTTCTGAAATATTCCTCGTCCGTTTTCTCTAAATACAGAAATTTTTCGGCATACTTTATAAGCTTTTCTATTAAAATTTTTCCGTCAACCATTTAATTCTTCTCCGTGGAAAATCACTTTTTTCACCCGCTGCATTTTCGGTTTTCGCAAGTCGTCTTTTTCAGCATTTATTGTATCACTTTTCCATGCATTTTTCAAGCAAAAAAGAAACATTCGCAACCCTCGGGTGCAAAAAATTTTTGCAAGGCATAACACTTTTCATTAAACGCTTCCCAAGGCGAAAGCAAACAAAAACGCCGCCGTAATATTATATGCGGCAGCGCTTTTTTTGAAATTCGATTTAAGGCGGACCTGTAAGCCGGGTTCTGTCGTTTAATGCGGTTATCTATCTTGACAATGCGTCTCCGCATTGTTCGAGCGACGTATGTTTATACCGTAAGCCGAGAGCGGCGTATCTTACGGTTCAGTCTTGCTTCGGGTGGGGTTTACATGGCACTAAGCGTTACCGCGAAGTCGGTGAGCTTTTACCTCGCCTTTCCATCCTTACAGCCGATAGGCTGCGGTTTATTTCTGTTGCACTTTCCTTGAAGTCGCCTTCACCGGTAGTTAGCCGGCACCCTTGCCGCTATGAAGCCCGGACTTTCCTCGTCAGGTTTTTCCTTCCGCAACCGCACAGTCCGCTTAAATCGATATGTATTATACCACTATTTTAACGGGATGTCGAACGTTTTGCACCGCTTTTTACGCCTGCTTTAATTAAAACGTCAGATCCGAACGAAAAAGTTCTGTTAGAAAAGGCTCTATTCTCCCTTACGCCCTCCTCTATAAGTTCGGAAATCACCTCTCCGTATTTTGCGGGAGTATCTCTGAACAGGTACAGGGCAAGCGACCCGGGCACGGTGTTTACCTCGTTTATGAAAATCTCCCCCGTTTCCGAAACCAAAAAGTCCACCCTTACTATTCCCGTAAGAAAAGCCTTTTTATAAACGGACAGGGTAAGCTCCCTTATTTTAGCGGAAAGCTCCGCATTTATATCTGCGGGGAATTCTCGGTAAACGGTGTTTTTCAGCCCTGTGGCGTACTTATCGCCGAACGTTAAAAACTCCCCGTTAAACTTGGGATTTTCGCATTCGGAAACCACTATTTTACCGTTCTTCTTATAAGCCGCGCAGTTTATTTCCGTAAAGTTTTTAAGAGCAGGCTCTATTAAAACTTTGCCGTCGTACCTGAGGGCGCGCTCTATTGCGTCTTTAAGCTCGTTTCGGTTTTTAGCTATCGAAATGCCTATACTCGAACCGAGGTTTGCCGGTTTGATTATGCAAGGATAGCCTATTTTCTTTTCGGTAAGCACCGAACAGAATTCTCTGTTCCCGAAATATTTCTCCCCCGAAAACGAGAAAAACGGCAACACCGGTAAATTCGCGCCCATCAGATAGTATTTGCCTGCCGCCTTATCCATAAACACGGACGAAGCCATAACATCCGGCGAAGCAAACGGAATTTCGCTCAGGCGGAACACCCCCGAAAGCGTGCCGTCCTCTCCGTTCAAGCCGTGGCAACAATTCACCGCGCAGTACACTTCGAACATCCTTTTTAGCTTGCCCGAAGTAATATCGTACAGCTCCTTAGAGCAAGGCAGAACGGCGACTTTCTTCAACCCCGCGGTCGAGCGGTTTTTGTAAAAGGCAGGCTCCAGAAGTTTGTCGCCGGTAAACCAACCCTCCTCGGTTATGTAAACGGGCACGGCAAAGTACTCCTGCTTATCCGTACAGTTTGCCGCCAAAACCCCCGTTATCACGGAAATATCCCTTTCGCAGGATTTTCCTCCGAACAGGAACAACACGTTTTTTAAAGTCTTTTTCAATAAGCTTTCCTCCTTTTTCTACAAAAAAAGCACCTAAGAAATTCATCTTAAGTGCTAAATGTTTTTGTATTGTTTCAGGGCTTTTGCTCCCTGTTTTTAATTGTATTTATCGGGCAGGTCGTTTTCGAAAATAATCACGTCGCCCTTCCGAATGATTTCCGCAAGAGCCTTTTTGCCGTCCGACAAATCCTTTACCGTAATAATGTTATCGCTCGGGAAGTCCACGGAAATAAGCCCCTCTTTTATCTTATCGACCCTGCGCTTTCCTACAAGAATAACTATATCCGCATGCTTGCCCAGCCTTTCCCCGAGCCTGTAGTTTTCGTATTCTTCCATACTGCCGAGCTCCACAAGCCCAGGCGTAACGACTATTTTTCTGCCGCTGAAGCAATCAAGCACTTCCATAGCCGCAACCGTGCCGTTTACGTTCGCGTTGAAAGAATCGTCTATAACTACCGTGCCGTTGGAAGCTTCTATCACTTCGAGGCGGTGCTTTATCGGTTTAATCCTGTTTATGCCGGAAGCAATCTGCCCGTCGGATAGACCGAGCTTTACCGCAACCGCCGCGGCAAGGCATATATTGGAAACGTTATGAGTGCCTATAAGCACCGTACCGCATTCTATTTTTCTGCCGTCTATTACAAGCGTGAACCTCGTTCCGTTGCCGCTCACGTTGATGTCTTCCGCAAAAACGGACGGATTGTTTTCCGTAGAAATACCCGCGATAACGTGAGATACAGGGCACTTTTCACCCATTTCAACGGCAATTTCGTTGTCAGCCGAGAACGCCGCGAAGCCGTCATTATCAAGTCCTTCTATAAGCTCGTACTTGGTTTTTTTGATGTTCGTAACCGAACCGAACGTTTCTATATGCTGGTTAGTAACGCCCGTTATTATGCCTATGGACGGCTTGACTATATCCGTAAGTTCCTTAATGTCTCCCACGTTGCGCGCCCCCATTTCGACGATAAGCACCTCGTGCGAGGGTGAAAGTTTCTTTACAGTTTTACAAATTCCCATAGGGGTATTGTAGGATAGCGGAGTGGCTAAAACGTTGTATTTTTCGGACAGAATAGTTGACAGAATTTCTTTAACGCTCGTTTTTCCATAGCTGCCCGTTATGCCTATTTTGATTAAATCGGGACGGGCGGAAAGTTTAGCCTTACACTTTTCCACATACTGACGTTTGCTGTACCTTTCAAACGGCTCGTTTACGAGATACGCGAGGAGCACAAACACCGGAAGCAGCATAGGCGTTAAACACAATAACCCGTACCTTAGTTTATATACAAGCGAATCTTCATCGAGAAACACCGCCGCAAAATTGACGAGGGTAAGAAGCAACATCGTCAACAGCAAAGTAACGAAAACGAAAGTTACAAGCAGTCTTACGACCCTCCTCGTTTTTACGAGGGGGACCTTACTTTTTACCTTTCTGTCCTTACCGATATAAACGATGAAAAACAAAACGTAAAAGATAAACCCGCAATACACGGCAAAGTAGCTTTCCCAGAAAATCATTACCGCTATATTGAAAATAAGAAAAGCGAGTATGCTGAGTATGGACACGATAATAAGCCTTAGCATATATATATTGTCCTTCCTTCTCAGCCAGGAAAGATACCCCCTGCCGTCGTACCCCGTTTGCTGAAGGGTCTGCACGAATTTAAAAGAAGCAAAATACATAAACACCGTATTGAGAACGGACAGCGCGATTACCTCGTACATTCCCGCTTCCACAACTCCTACGGATAACAGATTGTTCAAAATCTTTAAGCCTCCTTTTTGTTTGTTCTCCCTACGAATTCCGTTCCTTATCGCTTCCGAATTCCGCCTCACGGCGGTAATCCTGTTTTATCTGTTCTAAAAAGCAAGCCGCAACGCAATTAAACACAAACGGGTTTTCCGAAAAACAGAAGTGCCCGCAGCCTTTCATAACGACAAGCTCGCTGGTTTTTATTGCCTTTTTAAGCTTCCTCGCCATATAAAGCGGGGTTTCCGTGTCCTTATCTCCGAACACCAGCAGCGTAGGCGCGGACACGTTTTTCGCCACCTTGTCAAGGTGTTCGTTTATTATCTTTTTAAAGCTCTCCCGCATCAACGGCGAAAGCGCTTTATAGTCTTTGGAAGAGTGTTTTTCTGCCCATTTTTCGGCAAGGCGTACGTTCGCCTTTTTTAAAAACTTATAAGTGTAAATCGAAAAAGTCCTCTTTATCGCGCGTTTCGGGCGGATTCCCGCACAACCGGCGAGCAACAATCCCTCAACTTTTTCGGGATAAAAAGAGGCAAGCTTAATTGCGATTCTTCCGCCGAATGAGTGCGCCGCGATAAGCGCCCTGCCGTCGCAATAGCGGTCTATCACGCCGAGAACAAAATCCACGTAATCGCCGAGAGCATACGGGTAACCCGGCTCGTCGGCTTTACCGAAGCCCGGCAAATCCACGGCAACCACCTTGAATTTTTTTGAAAACTCGTTTATCTGAAAGTAAAAGCTTTCCTTGCACGAAAGATATCCGTGAAGAAAAAGAAGAGGATACCCTTTGCCCTTTATTATAATTTGTTCTTCTTTTAAGCCGCCGCCCGGAAGTTCCATTTAATCTCTCCCTTTTCGGGGCTGTCGCCAATGCCGCTAAACTATCTTTTTCGGCTTTACCATAACGAGAGCGTCCTCGCCGTCGTCGTAGTACTTTTTCCTGACCGTGACGGGGATAAAACCGCAACTCTCGTAAAGAGTTTTCGCAGGAATATTACCCGTGCGGACTTCGAGAAAAACGTTTTCCGCCCCGACCGAAGTCGCATAATCGATAGCGGCGGACAGTAAAAGCCTGCCTATCCCCTTTCTTCTGAATTCGGGGGAAACGGCAATCAACGCTATCTCCGCGTCATAGCAAACAAGCGCGCCCGAATACCCCGCGACACGCCCGTCCTTCTCCGCGACGAATCCGCGAAACGCAGGCGAGTGAAAAGTTTCCGTAAGGCTTTGTTCGCTCCATGGGTCTGAAAAGCAAATTTCTTCGAGCTTTGCAATAGCGGGTAAATCCTCTGCTCGCCACTCTCTGACGATCATCGCCCTTCCTCCGCCTGACTTTTTCTTATATAAAGCGGATAGAGCGCGTCCAAATCGGAAACGGCTTGCGATAAATTTGCCTTTACAGCCTTTCTTAACCCTTCGGTAAGCGAAACCACCTCGCCTTCCACCCCGTCTATAGGTGAAGAATATATAATCTTTCTGCCTTTTTGAAGCTCGGGAATTTCTTTCAGCTCGGTATAAGCGGGTGGGATGTCGGTCTTTCCGCCCGAGTAACCCGCCGTGTATGCGTGGGAATGCTTTGCGTCTACAAGAGCAAGCGTGTCTGCGGTTATCATATTATATGCCAACACATCGAAGGAGGTGACCGCAAGCACCTTCTTTTTCAACGCGTACGCGAGCGCCTTCGCCGTGGAAATTCCTATCCTTATGCCCGTGAACGAACCGGGACCGGTTACCGCACAGAAAACGTCCACTTCCTCTTTCTTTAAATTTGCAAGAGAAAGCGTTTTGTCTACCGCGGTCATAAGTTCCACCGAATGCCTGAGCGCGCAGTTTTCGTCAAAATATATATAAAGACCTTTACCGTCGCCCCTTTCCGCAATAACGGTAAGGTGAGCGCCGCTCGTATCTATCACAAGGTAGTTCATTTTCAGTCCTCCGTGGTAATCGTCCTCGTGGTAAGCCCCGTTTTTTCTATATAGACCTTTTTGCATTTTTCGGGCAGAACGTCCTCTATGTTCATGGGCCATTCTATAACGCAAACACCCGTACCGTAAAAGTAGTCGGTAAGACCGAGCGCCTCGGCGTCCTCCCCGGAAGACAATCTGTAACAATCGTAGTGATACAACTTTCCGCCGTAATCGTTCATGTAAGCGTAGGTCGGGCTGGTCACGTTGGCGGTCACGTTAAGCCCCTCGGCAACGCCCTTTGTGAAAGCCGTTTTGCCCGCGCCCAGCTCCCCGAAAAGAAGCACTACGTCACCGGGGGTCAGGCTTTTTGCGTATTCCTTTCCGCAAAGTAGGGTTTCAGCCTCGCTTTTAGTGTAAAATTTCATTTTATATACCTTAAAGAATTGTATTTAAATATCGCTTTCGGTCTGCCGCTTTTCCGCGCGGGCGTTTGCCGCCGAAAACACGCAACCGCAATAATTCTGTCTGTAAAGCCCGTATTCCTTTGAAAGTTCTATGGACTTTAAATATCCGCCACGCTTTTTGAAATCCGAGGGGAGATACTTAACCGTTTTGTCCGAGGAAATCTCTTCGCCTATCTCGTTAAGCACGTCCTCCCGTTTGTGCGGGCTTACCGTGAGCGTGGTCGCAAAATAGTCAAAACCGCCTTTTTCGCACATTAGCAGCGTCTTTTCAAGGCGAAGCCTGTAACAGATAAAGCACCTGCTTTGCCCTTCCGGAAGGTTTTCTTTGCCCTTTACGGCTTCAAAAAAAACGTCTGGAGAATACCCTCCGTCAATAACTTCTATCCCGCTGTAACCGGCATCTTTTAAAAACCTTTTCAGCTCGTTAAAACGCTTATAGTATTCTTCCTCTTCCGTTATATTCGGGTTGTAAAAAAAGCAGGTAACGTCAAAATACCCGTCTAATTGCGTAAGGCAATAGGACGAGCACGGCGCGCAGCAACAGTGCAGAAGCAATTTGGGCTTCTCCACCGAATTTGCAAAACTATCCCGTACGCATTCAAACTCTTTATCGAAATTTCTTTTGTTTGCCATCGCTTTCAGCCTTAAATTTTTATACTGCCGAGCACTTCGCCTATCGGCTCCCGCAGGACAAGCGAAACCTCGTTGTCGAGAGGGGTAGCCGTTTTGTTTATAAGTATAACGTCACTCCCGCGGAAGTACCCGAGAAGCCCCGCCGCAGGTTGGACGAAAAGCGAAGTTCCGCCCACGATAAGTAAATCGCAGGAAGCTATGCTCCGTACAGCGCCCTCTATCGTTTTGTCGTTAAGTCTTTCTTCATACAGCACTACGTCCGGTTTAATTATTCCGCCGCAGGCACACCTCGGCACACCGTCGGATGAAGCCTTGTACAAGGCAAAACACTCGTTTAACGTGTGAAATATGCCACATTTCTCGCAATAGTATCTGTGGACGCTACCGTGAAGTTCGTATACGTTTTTACTCCCGGCAAGCTGATGAAGTCCGTCTATATTCTGCGTTACCACGGCTTTAAGCCTGCCCACGCGCTCCATTTCCGCAAGTTTTAAGTGTGCGGCGTTGGGCTTTGCGTCGGGGTAAATCATTTTATCGAAGTAGAACCTGTAAAACTCTTTCGGATTGCTTTTAAAAAAGGAATGCGAAAGAATGGTTTCCGGCGGGTAATCGTATTTTAACGAGTACAGCCCGTCGGTAGAGCGAAAGTCCGGGATGCCGCTTTCGGTGGAAACGCCCGCCCCTCCGAAAAAAACTATGGAGCGGGATTTGTCAATCAATTTCTGCACGGCAGAAAAATCCATAAAACCCTCCTGACGGAAACCCGACGAAAATTAAATAATCTGCTTTACTTTATTCTTTTGAGAAGCCTCGTTTTTAACGGTTTCCTCCGCGACAAGCTCTTTTAAGTTATATGTAGAAACGCGGTAATCTTTGCCGAGCGTGTATCCGAGCCTGTACGAAGCCTTTCCATCTTTAACGAAACACAGCAGAGCTTCCGTAACGTTTTCTATAATGGCGAACTCGCTTTGCTTTTTGCCGTTCTCGAGCGTGTACTCGATCTCTATGGAGCCCATCATATTTTCAAGCGGACGCTCGCCCGCCGTCTTTTCGATAAACTTTCTGTTTTCTAAGGAGTTGCCTACACTGCCGAGATAAACTATAGCCCTGACGGCGGTTATGCTCGAACGGACTATCTTCTTACCCGCAACCACAACTTCCTTCTGAGTTATAGTCAGCATAGGTATGCGCTTTACCGGGTTTTCTTTTAACGCCTTTGGAAGCAGCGCCACTACAAGCACCACGAACGCCAACATAAACAAACCCATAAGGTTGCCGGTGGTGGCTATCCAGGCGGCAAAACCGACCGAAAGCACTATGCCGACGGCGGATAAAACGAAATATTTTAATCTTCTTTTTTTGTTGTATTCTATGCTCGGATAGAATATCTTATCGTTATTGTTTTCCAAAATCTTTTCTCCCTACCCGCTTGAGTAAAGCGCAAAAAACACCGTTTTATGCGCGATATACGGGGTTTTATGTTTTTATCTCTGCATCGCAAAGAAATTTACTTTACATCTACGCCGTCAAGTCTCTGGCGGGAAAGCGCGCGATACTCGGTGGTGATTACTCTGTCCGCATCCGCATTGAAAAGCGTTTCGGCAGCCTCTGCCGAGCAAATCGATCCGTACACGTCAATAGGGCACTGTTCGCCGAGAACATTGTAGAAAATCTTAATTACGTCCGCCGCTTTATCAACGTTGGGCATTACCGCGTCGAGCGCAATACCGACCCTTGCAATCATATTTACTTTAACGAGAGCCGCAAGTTTGGAAGCCTGTTCAAGCGACAGCCCCTGCGCGGGGAAGAGCGGCACGACCTGAATTTTAGAAGAATACTTCTTTAAAACTTTCAGTTCCTTATCTATAAGTTTGGAATTGCCCGAAAGGAAGGACGACAGGTTTATGCACACAACCGCGCTGTTCGCCTTTGCGCGCATTGCCGCCTTTACTTCGGACAAAACGGTGTCCTTTTCCGAACCCGCAAACGGGTAGTTTATGAGAACCGACACTTTGATTATTTGCGGAAGCTCCTTTTTAGCCTGTTTAAGCATCTGCGGGAAAACGCATACGGAGCCTTTTTCCGCACGGACGGTTTCCTGAAGTTCCTGCTTAATCTCGCTCTGCGGAAGATTAGGCAAAATCATCGCGTCTATATGAGAAAGCACTTTTTTCTGTCTGTACTCCTTGTATTCTTTTTCAAGCTTTTTGTACTCCGTGCTCTCTTCTATTTTTATAAAAATGTTCTCTGTTTTCGCGCTGTTCTCGGCGCCCGTGCCTGCTGAGGGTTTTTCTTCGTTAGACTCTGCGGTGTTTTCGCCCGCCGCACATTCGCAGCTTTCCGTTTCTTCTTCCGAAGAAGCTAAGGAAGTTTCTTCCCCTTTTTCATCCGAAGTTTCTTCCGGAGTCGGACAAGAAAACTCTTCAGCCGTTTCCTCCGTGGTTTTGCAGGAAGTGTCCGCGCCGTTTTCTTCCGCTTTGTCGATTGCGAATAAATCTTCTCTGTTTTCCATTTCGTTCTTCTCCTTTTTAGCGGTATTTTCATTTCCCTTTTCAAAGGGGTTATTTTCTCTTTTTCCGAAAAATATCGAAAGAATTTTTCCGTTTCCCATACAGCCTCCGTCGGCTTTCATATCAAGCCTTTATTTTAGTATTGACCTTATGGGGAAAATTAAGTCGCTCGCGTTTAATTTTACTTTCTTTGACTTTTTACGACAATCGCAGTCAATTTTTTACGCCCGATATATGTTAGAATGGTTTTGACGATGAGTATAGCCGTGGCGGGGAGATTTGACAAGCCCCGACAATGGTCGGCTGTCCGAACGGGGATTTGAGTCTGTTCGGCTTAGGGGGATTTTATGGTTAATTTTTTTACAGGTCTTTTTTCCTGCGTATGCTTCTTTTCCGTGTGCTATCTTTTTTCGCTGATGATCTGCTCCGGAAAGTTTTTTTCAAAGCGTAAACACGCCGCCGAACAGAAACAATCCGACAGAGTTTCTGCCGAAGAAACTCACGAGCAGGCTCCTCAAACGATTACGCACCTTTACAAAATAGTAACGCCTAAACGCAGAAAACCCCGTAAAACAAACGTTATCTCGCTGAAAGGCGCACTTATGCCCGCGGGTACGACCGTGAGTTACAACGGGAAGCTTTACACCGCAAAGTCCGAGCAGAAACGCAGGCGAGCCAAGACGCAACCCCAAACGGAAACCGTCGCAAAAACGCGAAGTACATCCGTTCGTCGCGCCAAAGACCCGTTAAAAGCAATCAAGACTTCGCCGAAAAAGATGAGACCCGCGGCTGTAGCCGAAGTCAGAAAAAGATAATCCGATTACAACTTTCTCCTTATTATGCGCTATGCCTTAGTCCTCTACTTTTTCGCCCTCGCCCCAAAGCCTTTCAAGATGATAGAAAAGCCTTTGTTCGTCGTTAAAAACGTGTACAATAACGTCGCCGTAGTCAAGAACGACCCATCTGCCTTCGGTCATGCCCTCGCGGCGTTTGACCAATACGCCGAGCTGTTTTTCGGTTTCTTCTTCAACGTGTTCCGCAAGGCTTTTCACCTGCGAAGCCGACCTGCCGCTTGCGACGATAAAGTAATCCGCAATAGAAGTTTTTTCCGTTACGTTTATTTTAACTACATCCTGAGCTTTTTTGTTTACGAGTACGTCACAAATAAGTTTAACTAATTTTTCTGTTTCCATTTTTACTCCGTTTCTCCGTAAAAACACGTAAATAATGCGCGTTTTACGGCACTTTTTCTGTTATTTATCTCTTTCTGATTTATAATAATCGTAAGATTCCTTTGTTAAATAATATACTTCCGAAGAAATCATCGACTGCTTAAGATGCTTATAGCCCTGGCAGATACACTCCACAAAGCCCTTTTCGAAATCCTCTTCCACACACTTTCTGAGCTTTGTGACTCCCGGATAGGAACGGTTTCTTTCAAGCAGGTCCGCCGTGTAAACAAGCTTTTCGAGCGGCGACATATTCGCCCTGCCCGTGGTGTGATAGCGTATTGCAGAAAGTACTTCTCCGTCGTTTACACCCAAAACGTTCTTTGCGACGTATTCGCCGAGGAACGCGTGGACTACGCTGTCGGGCATATTTTCGGGACGGTGAAATCCTTTGAAGTCCTCTTCTTTCAGGTACTTGGCAACGTCATGCAGGGCGCACGCAAGCACGACCTTTGCACTGTCCAGCTTAAGCTGTTTGTTTATAAGCAGCCCGTACTCTATAACGCCCGCGGTATGATAAAGCCTCTTTTCTTTTAAATGCGCGCGCAGATATTCAAAGTATCCGTCGCCCTTGTAAAGCCCCTTTTCCTCTATATACTCACCGACGCTTTCGGGAATATTTTCCGCACCGACGCCGAGCATAAGGCAATATCTTATATATGTAGATGAAGTAATGTCTCCGTTAAATGATAGAATTTTAGCCTTATAGCCGTAAGTTTTTTCAAACTCCGCGTTTCTTGTAATAAGCTTTTCGGTAAATTCCCCGCGGGAAACCACGACTATCTTGCATTTATCGGTTATAATTTCCGGGTGCACCCACTTATCGAAATCGAAAAACGAATCGCCGCCTATTAAAAAGAAAATTTCCGCGTCGGGATATTTCTCTCTGAAATAAGTCACGGTAAGATAGGTATAGCTTTGCCCGCCACGTTTTATTTCGAGGTCGTCGATCTCTATACGCTCATCGAAGGAAAAGGCAAGCCTTGCCATATTCAATCTGTCCTCGGGCGAAGCGGAAGCTTCGGACTTGTGCGGCGGAATAAACGAGGGTATCACCACGATTTTGTCTGGCGAAAGTTCCTTTATTCCTCCCTTAACGAGCTTTACGTGCTCGTTATGCACGGGGTCGAACGTTCCGCCGAATAGTAATATTTTCATAGAATACATTTTAACATATTATTTTGCCGTTGACAAGTTTAATTAAAGCGTTATGAGTAAATAATAAATTTAGGGATTCCGTTCCTCATCGCTATTTACCGAAACGGCGGCTTTTTCGGATCTTTTCCGCAGCAGCCAAGACGCTGTGTGCCGGGAAAATCGGTAGAGCTTCCACTCATTATCGCTAACTACCGAAAAGGCATTTTTTAGCACTTTGCGGCACTATGCTTTTTTGCGGATAAGAAATCGCCGTTTATCGGCTTGGTTTTTGCAAGGCAAACGACCGAAATTGTGCCGGACGCACTATAAGGGAGTTTTACAAAGCAAAAAACGATTTATTCCCGCAAAAATAATTAGTGATGAAGAATGGAAGCCCTAAAGCAAAATACCCGTGGCGTTTCCCGTCGGAGAAATTATGAATAATAAAATTTTACCTTTCGTTTTCGATTGCATATTCGTCTTTTTAGGAGGAGCGGCGTTCGGCTTCGTAGTTCTTCGCTTTTACTTCGGGCTGACGGCCTCTATAATTCTGGCGCTTTGCTTCGCGCTGTTAACCGAAACAATTTTCTTTCTGCTCCGCAAGAAAAAAACAAAAAAATACATTATGAAAACAAAAGACAGAGAAAAAGCCGAAAACGTGCTGTTTACTCTCGGCGTATCCAAAAGAGAGGAATTGAATGATTTCTTCTCCGCTTTTCTGGATAAAATGAGCGTTGAGCATTTCGACGACAAAGGCGTAATAGTCCTTTCGGAAACGCAAACGGAGCTGAGATATTGTTTTTCCTTTTCACCTGTAACCGAAAACGAAATTATAGAAGAATACAAAAAAACGGGCAAGGGCAGAAACGTTCTCGTGTGCGCCAAAAGTTTTTCCGAAGAGACCGTCGCTCTCGCAAAAAGGTTTTGCGGAAGAATTCTGCTTGCGGACGGCGGCGCACTCTACTCTGTTATGAAAAGGTTTGATTTTTTCCCTCCCGAAAACAAAAACTTTTCCGCGCAAAAAAAGAAGCCGAAAATTGTCCTTGCCAATTTGTTTTCGAGAAAGAACGCCGGCAGGTTCCTTCTTTACGGCATATTGCTGGAACTTTTCGGGGCGCTGTCCTTTTACCCCGTTTACTACTCCGTAACGGGCGGAATATTTATAATTTTATCGCTCGCGGTTTTCTTCTTCGGGTTAAGAGACGAACTGCCGCCGGACAACCCGTTTAAGTCTATAAGCAAAAACGGATAGCCTCCTAAAATGTTCCCCTTAAGACATTACAACTTTACGAAGTATGTTTGGCAAAGCTCGTTTATGCAAAAATAAAGTGCCGTTTTCCTCGGTTAATGTGAGAAAAATGGCACTTCTTTACTATCTTGTCGCCCTAAAAACGTTTATAACGGTTTTGGAAATCAACTCCGCATCGACTCTTCCGCCGACGGTTATAGCACCTTCGAGGTAATCGGCAAGCGCCTTTTCTGCTTTAATAAGCGCTTCTTCGTATTCCTCTTTCGAGAGGGAGCCGCGACGGAGAATTTTCTTTCCTGCGGAATTCTTCCCTCCGTTTAAACACTCGCATAATATTTCCGCACAACGACCTGCAACCTTTTCGAGCTCTTCCTCGCCAACGTAACCCGAAAGCATGCTTTCTATAACAAGGTTTTCAAACGGAATTGAAACGTAATCGTCCTTAAAAAAGCCGCATATAATAACGTATAAAACTGTGGCGACGCTGCCTGTCCGCATACCTTCGGACATGACGTCCTTAAAAGTAACTTCCCTTTTAAAAATAAGGGAGGAAACAAAACTTACCGCCACGCCGGAAATTATCGGCGCCAGCGACGAGAGCCTTTTGTATTTGTTTTTTACCAAAAATTTTACACCCACCGCAAGAGCGAGCGCTATAAGTGCATACGTAACTTCCGCCAAGCCGAGGCTTGACAGAAAGTATGCTGTTTCCGAAAAATTCATATTACACCTTTTTGCCGCTTTTTGTGCGAAAAAGGGGGCTTTTCTACTTTTTTCGGCAGTACCCGGCTACAAAATCACCGTGTTTTTATTTCAGGCGCGGAGTAATTATACAATATTTTTCAGCTTTTTTTGCGAAGCAAGCCCGTTATTATACCGCTTAGGAAATGATTTTTCCTTTTACGTTTCTTTGTTTTTTGATAGTTTAAAAAGTGAAAATACGGTAAAAAAGAAGAAAACTTCAGGAAAATAATTGACAAAACGCTTTCTAACCTTTAATATATAAATAGTATATATTATTATACTAAGAATTGTTTTCCGCTAAGGAGAGGTGGAATATGAAAAGAACTTGGAAAATCATAGTAACGCTTGCGGTAGTATTTATGCTTACCGCCGCTTCGTTCGGTTGTCAGTCGAACGTCGGTAAACCGCTTGAAAATACAAACCACGGCGTTGAAATCAAAACGTTCGGTCGCTATGCGCAGAACCTCGTTACGGACGAAACGCTGCTCGCGTCTTTACAATCTGCAAACGTCGACGCAGACGGAAGAATCACCCTCGGCGACGGTCGCTACGAAAAAATCACAGCTACGCCGTACAGAACGGGTTTAACCTTTTCTAACGGAGTAAAAATAGAAACGGGCAAGGAATACTTCTTTGAAGTTGCGCCCGTTACCTGGTACGCGTTAAATACGGAAAACGGCAAAACTCTTCTTTTCGCGGAAAAGATTTTGGATGTTTCCCTCTTTTCCGACAAGACCGAAATGGAAGGTTGCGGCTTCGGTTTCTATTACACCGGCAAGGATTACCCCAACGACTGGGCAATCTCCAAGCTTCGCGAATTCATGAACGGCACGATGTTCAACGCTCTTTTTGACGAGGTTGAAGCTAAGGGCGGCGTTGTTCTGACGAGAGTTTCTTCCGCTTATCCCGAATCTTACTTCAAAGCGCATAGCTCGCAGATACCCGTTACCAACGATAAGGTTTTCGCGCCCAGCTATAAAGAACTTACAAACACCGCTTACGGCTTTACCGAGGACGGCGAAAAATACGACTGCCTGCGCATGGCGGAACCTACGGATTACGCTCTTGCCAGAGGCTGCAGAATTTTTGAAACCAACGCCAAACCGGGTTACACCGACTACGAACGCGACATTGTGCTGAACCGCAACGGCGATTATTGGCTCCGCACCGTAGGTCATGACATTTATTACGCAGGCATCTGCCGTTATAACGGCACGGTAGGCAAGTACTACTCCTACGTAAACAACGCTTCGGACTCGAAGAAAAGCGAGTATGTAGGCGTTCGCCCCGCCGTAACCGTTCAGATAACGCTTTAATAAAAACGGCTATCTTTCATATTAACCGTTCGGGATTGCTATAAGCTTTATGTCCACCGTTTAATATGCAAAAAAAATTACATATAATAGTAGGGAAAATTTATTCATTCACAGGAGATAAACAATGGCACTATTCAGAATTAATATAGAATGGACAGACAGTTCTTCCGACACTTTGGTTTACAAATATCCTTTTAAAAACAGCGGAAGAGAAGTAAACGACCGAAGCACGCTTACCGTTCGCGAATCGCAGATGGCGGTATTCGTTTATAAAGGACAGGTGGCGGATATTTTCGGGCCGGGGTTCTATAAACTCGATACCAACATATATCCCATTCTTACGAAACTTGCCGCTTGGACGTACGGCTTCCAGAACCCCATCGTTATGGAAGTATACTTCATCAACACCAAGCAGTTCACAAATAACAAATGGGGAACGCAAAACCCCATTCTCGTACGCGATCCCGAATTCGGTCCCATAAGAGTACGCGGGTTCGGTTCCTACGCGTTCAAAGTAAAGGATTGCGGTCAGTTCCTTCGCGAACTTTTCGGCACGAACTCCTCTTTTAAGACGAGCGACATAGTAGACCACCTCAAATCCATACTTATTTCCAACATTACGGACGCGATAGGCGAAAGCAAGATTTCCGCTCTCGACCTTGCGGGCAACACACTTGAATTCCAGCAAAAGGTCACCGAAACCGTTCAGGAAGCTTTCAACGAAATAGGTCTCGAACTCACCAAGCTCAACATAGAGAATATGTCCGTTCCAGAAGAAGTCGAAAAGGCTTTCGACGAACGCACGAAGTACGGCATTCTCGGAGACAAGTCGGACGTTATGATGAAGGTTGCCGCTGCCGAAGCCATGAAAGGCGCGGCAAATAACCCCGGCATGGGCGGCGCGTTTATGGGCGTGGGCGTAGGCGTAGGCGCAGGCGCGGGCATCGGTCAGATGATGGCGGAAGCCATGAAACCCTCTCAGCAAACTCAACAACCAGCAAACACTGCTGCACCTGCGGCAGCTGCCGCGGGCGTTGCCTCAAATATGACAACCTGCGCTAAATGCGGCGCTTTAATCCCCTCTACCGCAAAATTCTGTCCCGAATGCGGGGAAAAGAGAAACGCGAAACGTTTCTGCCCCGAATGCGGAGCCGAAGTTTCAAGCAGCGCGAAGTTCTGCCCCGAATGCGGTAAGCAATTATAACAAGCAGAACCGAAAAGCCGACGGGCTTGTTTCGGCAAAAAACGAAAAAGTCGCTTAAATCACGCATTATCTTTATTTTTTGCAAATAAATTTTTTGCATAAAGCACATAATAATTCAGATAATTTTTTTTGGAGATACACTATTATGGAACAGAAAATCACCAAGGACACCATTATTGCAGACGTTATAAAAATCAACCCCAACGCGGGCGAAATCCTTATGAGCTACGGGATGCACTGCTTAGGCTGCGCTATTGCGCACGGCGAAACCGTAGGTCAGGCGGCAGAAGTTCACGGGGCAGACGTCGAAGCTATGCTTGAGGAACTTAACAACTTCTGATAACGACACGCAAAAAAAGGGGCGAACGGGGGTTATTTACCCGCTCGCTTTTTTATCGGAGTTTATCTATATGGAAGAAAACGTACAAAAAAATATTTACGATGCGCCCGAGGTAAGCACGGACTCTATTAAATGCAAAGGTTGCGGCGGCAACATGGTTTTTGATCCCTCCACGCAAAAACTCAAGTGTCCCTATTGCGGATATACGGAGGCGTTCACCACAAACGAGCAGGTGGAAGAACGCGATTTGCAGGACGTTTTAAACAAAAACGAGAGCTGGAAAAGAGACACTTCTTCTTTCAGGTGCGCTAACTGCGGGGCAAAAATACATACGGAAAAAAGCATTACGGCAACCCTCTGCCCCTTCTGCGGAACCTCCCACGTTATAAAAGAGGACGACCTCGAAGGGATAAAACCTAACGTCGTTCTGCCTTTCAAACTTACCACTGAGAACGTTGCGAAGAATTTCAAAACCTGGGCAAGGAAAAAAATCTTCGCCCCCAATAAATTCAGAAAAAGCGCCTCTACGGATAAAATCAAAGGGGTTTATATGCCCTTTTTCACGTTTGACAGCAACACCGCTTCCGTTTACGAAGGGCGGCTCGGCAAGCGCAAAACGAGAACTGTTCGCACAAAAAACGGAACCACCACGGAAACTTACACAGAGTGGCGGCGCGTCAGCGGAAGCATTTCGCATTTCTTCGACGATATATATATAAACGCGGGTGACAGGCTTGACTCAAAGCAGATTTACAATCTTATGCCGTTCGACTACTCTTCTTCGCGCGTTTACGACAACGCCTATCTGAACGGCTTTTACGCACACCACTACGATAAAGATATCGCCGCCTGCTGGAAGGAAGCGCGCGATTATATGGATAAACAGTTGCGTCAACTTATTCTCGAACGGAATAACTGCGATTATATAGATTATCTTAACGTTTCCACACGCCATGAAAACGTTACCTTCAAATACGTTCTCGTTCCCGTGTACGTTATAAATTATACTTATAAAAAGAAAAATTACACCATTTACTGCAACGGAAATTCGGGTAAATTCGCAGGAAAAACTCCTGTTTCCCCCTGGAAGGTTGCCATTGCTTCGGTCGTCGGTTTAGCCGCGGCTATCGGTCTGATTTTGCTATTTATGTATTTAAACAATTAAAAATCGATTATTTCGGGCAAAGAACATTGTATTTTGAAAAAAATTGAATTGTCAAGATTTTTTTAGGAAAAAAGTTAAAAAAATTTTTGCAAGGGCGATTTTGTGCTAAAATTAAGGAGTATTTCACTGAAAAATTTCCTTATTTATTTCTAACGGCTTGAAAAACCGTTAGAAATAGGAATAAATCTTAAAAAACTAAAAACTTATTGTACGACAAAAAGCAGGCTTAAAATAAAGTCTGCTTTTTTGCTTATAAAACAATAAATTTACGCTATCTTTTTTAATTCAGCATTAAAAATTTCTTCAGAAGAAGCAAAAGCTAAAACTTGCCGGGGATAAGCGTTCACCCATTTTTCGACAGCCGAAACTTCTTCTTGAGAAATATGCATAAAGTTTGTTCCTTTTGGTAGCTTTCTTCGTATCTCGCGGTTAAGGCGTTCGTTTGAGCCACGTTCCGAAGAACAATAAGGGTGACAATGGAAAACTTCGGTACGTTTGTTTTTCCCTTTACCGAATATTGAGCGTTCCATTCCGTCAATATCCGTAAACTCGCAACCGTTATCTACCGTTATACTTTTAAAAATCCTTTTAAACTTTGCGCCGTAAAACCTTTCGAGTTTATTTAGGCTTTTTACAACGCACAATGCCTTTTGACTTTCTATTCTAAATATTATAAGCTTTCGGGACAAACGCTCACACAATACGAGCAAGCTTGGTTTTGTAGGACCGCAAACGCAGTCCATTTCCCAATGTCCGAAAGTCTGGCGTTTGAAAACTTCCTTAGGGCGTTGTTCTATACTCTTTCCCCGAAAAGCTGTTTTTGCGACCTTTACAGATTTATAAGTCCTCTTTTTCCTATTTAAAACGACATTTTCGAAGTAACCTTTTTCTATATATCTGTACAATGTTTGTTTGCTTATTTGGGTTTTAAACTCGATATTCTTGCGTTTTATTTCACCCAGAACAGCGCAGGCGGAAAGTCCGTCTTGTACAATTCTTTTTTCGACATAGTTAACGAACTCGTAATCTTTGCCGATTTTTTCTTTTGCGCCTCTTGCCGTGCACGCTATTTCGTATTTTTGTTGAGCAATATACGCGCTATAGCGTTTTTCGAACTTATATGTATAATCTACGTAGCCTTGTTCTTTTATTTTGTGGTCGTATTCGCCGCGATGTTTTTCAAGATAAATCGTTGAGCAGGATTTACCTATTGTTTCGGCTATTACTTTTACATCTGTTTTTGCGTTTAACAGAGCTTCTATTTGTAGTCGCTCGTTGTACGTTAAATTTTTACTTCCTTGTTTCCTCACTTTCCTACTCCTTTCTTGCGGTTTAGAAAAGGAAAGGGACGGGCAAGGTCGCTATGCCGCTTGACCTTTGCCCGTCTCTATCCTTTTCCTTTGTTATTTTTTTGAATGCTTTACCATAACGCTACCGTCCTGTAAAGAGCACGTGAAAATTTTTGCTCCTTAATGCGGTGGCTTACCGCAAAAATTTTCACTTAAAATCGCAAGCGATTTTTTCTCTTGACAGTTAGTTATCGTTATGGCTTTCGGTAGATAAGATGTTTGATGACACGCATCAAACATCCTTAATTATTTTAGTCGGTCGGCTTTATGCCGTTAAATTTTTAAAAGGTAGGTAAAAGGATATGCACGATTTGACAGGCTCGGAACTTTTCCGCTTAATTCAATACTTGCGTGCGCAAGGTTGGACGGATGAAAAAATCGTTAAACTTATTGAGTTCATAACTCGCTAAGCTTAACGACGTAAATTTAAACCCTGCCGCTCGGCTTACTTGAAAAACCCCGAACGGCAAAACCAAGCGCGGGGGCGTTTACCTGCCCGCCCTTCGCTTAACTCGTTTTTATTATATCAAAGGGAAGCTGAAAAAACAAGCATTTAAGCTGTTTTAAACAAAAAAATTTGTCAAAAGGGGACATAGCTATGACATTTAAATTTTTCAAAAACGTTGACTGTATAGAAGAACTGAAGGAACAATACAAAAAATTATGTTTCAATCACCACCCAGACAAGGGCGGAAAAACCGAAGATATGCAACAGATAAACGCCGAGTTTGACGAACTCAAAAAGAAAGTTGCAAACATTCACCGAAACAAAGACGGCAAAACATACAAGGCAAGCGAAGAAAAATATACCGCGCCCGATGAGTTCCGCGATATTATCAACGCAATAATCAACTTCAATATAAAAATTGAGTTGTGCGGCTCCTGGCTGTGGGCATTTAACGCTTACAACTACAAAAAAGAGCTTAAAGACCTCGGCTTCTTCTATTGTTCGGCAAAAAAGGCGTGGGCGTGGACGGACAACCCGACCAAGAGCAAGCACCGCTTAACGTTGGACGAAATAAGAAGAATTCACGGTTCGAAAATAATCAAAGAACAGGAAGAAGAAAAGAAACTTGCGGAGGCGGTCTGACCACCTCTTAAAGATAAAAATTTAGCCCCGGGCACTGACCCAGGAATAAAAGAAAGGGCATAGCCCCTAAAGGAGAAACTATGGAAATGAAAGAGAACAACACACAACAAGAGGAACTCAAAGCTGAAATTTCACGTCTTAATAAGAAAATTTCAGAACTTAAACAAGACTTGATTCACGCCAATGAAAACGTTTTTTATCGTGAAGTGGCAGTAAAGCTCGATAAAGAGAAAATCAAAGCCGAAGCAATCATAGAATTTGCATTCAAGCTTAAAGTGAAAGCGTTGGAAGAAGCCGAAGTTGAAGATTACGTATTTTATTTAGTCGATTCTTTATTAAGGAAATATAACCTTTTACCGCCTCTTAAAGATAAAAATTTAGCCCCGGGCGTTGACCCCGAAAAAAAAGGAGAATAAAAAATGTACGCAATTTATTTAAACGTAAAAGACAGAAAAAGCCCCGAAATTATCGAATTTGTCGATGAATTAGACACGTTCTACAAGTTGATTAAATGCGATACGATAGATATCGTATACAGACGTATAAACGGCAGATATTATAATATTATTTGCGATGATTGCGGATTACTTAAAAAGAACCCGATAATTTCCGCCGTAGACGAAAAACAAAAACCCGCTTTATTCGGCAATCTGATTATTGCGGGCGAAGCGGATTTTGACGGCGAGCTTATGGGAATAACCCTTGAGGATGCCACAAGACTTTTAAGAAATTCATTTTATAACGCAGTAGTAAGTAACTACAAAGAAAAACCAATAATGTACACAGTATTAGAAATAGATTAAAGGAGCTATGAGAAATGGAAGAAGATTTCAAATTCGATTACGGGATAATAACAGTCAACTACCGCTTTAATCTTGAAAGAGATCTTAGCGAATATAAAGAAACAATATACGATAAAGTAATACAGCTTACTTTTTCAATAAAAGTTAATATCCTTAACGGAAAAGAGAGACACTTATTAGAAATTCTTTATCGGGATGAAAACAACAAACTAAAATACAAAAATTTTGACATTACAGAATACACTGTAAAAGTAAAGCACAAAGGAAATATGACTATATCAATTTAAAACACGGCGGGAGATTTTCTCCCGCTAATTTTTTTGCCCTTAGCCCCGTAGCCACACCCTGAAACATTTACAGAGTAAGACACGCTTGACAAAACATTAAATTTAGTTTACAATAATTACCAATAAAGAAAGGGGTTTATTATCATGGGAAAAGAATTAAAATGTCCTATCTGCGGCGAACCTACGTTTATTTATTTCGGGAACCCAAGGAAAGATCATTTATGTCAAAAACACGGGCAAGACTTGAAAAAAGGTTTAATAGAGCAATGCCCCGATTGTGGAAAGTGGCATTCCTCTGATGAAGAATGCAAATGTAAAAAAGGTGTTGCTACAATTACTCAGAAAGAAGATCCGGACGAATTAACGTGTATTATATGCGGACAGCCTTCAAACGTCAGCCATAATTGTATTAAATGTTGTAAAAAATATC
>CAKQLR010000003.1 GCA_934254725.1 uncultured Clostridia bacterium
GCAGTTGCTTGCCGTCAGCCAAGCGTTTCAACATTCCTGTTTTCGTACGTACAAAAATCTACATTCAACTCGCCGCTTTTTTCTTTTCTTACTTTCGCCAACGACCAGTTACTGTCGGCATCTAAATTCGGGAAGAACGTATCGGCATTCCCGTCCGCGTGTATTTTTGTAACGAACGCCTTATCGCAGTACGGCAGAAGCATTTTGTAAACGGAAGCTCCCCCGCAAACGAACACCTCGTCCCTATTGTACTTTTTTATTTCTTCAAAAAGCTCGGTCAAATTTTTCACGCAGACCGCGCCCTCAAAGCTCATAGAGGAAGAAAGCACAATGTTCACCCTGTTTTTAAGCGGCTTGGATGACGGAAAAGATTCAAGCGTTTTTCTACCCACGATAATTGTCTTGCCCGTGGTGGTCTGGCGGAAAAACTTCATATCTTCAGGAACGGAAAACAGCAGATAATTGTTCCTGCCTATGCCCCACTTTTCGTCAACGGCAACGATTGCAATCATTAAATAGCTACCTCTAATTTTTCTTTGAGCGGGGTTGCCTGATATTCTTCAAGACGGAAATCGTCAACAGTGAAGTCGTAGAAGTTTTTCACGTCAGGATTCATTATAAGTTTAGGCGCTTCGAAAACGGGGTTTTCAAACATTTTATTAAGGACGGGGATATGCCTGTCGTAAATGTGCGCGTCCGCAATAACGTGAACAAGTTCGCCCGCCTTAAGCCCGGAAACCTGCGCCATCATCATAAGAAGAATGGCGTATTGAACTACGTTCCAGTTGTTCGCAACCACCATATCGTTGGAGCGTTGGTTAAGTATACCGTTTAAAACGTTGCCGGAAACGTTGAACGTCATAGAGTACGCGCACGGGTAAAGGTGCATTTCGTTAAGGTCGGCAAAGTTGTAAATGTTGGTCAGAATTCTTCTCGAATTCGGGTTGTTCTTCAAATCGAAAAGAACCCTGTCAACCTGGTCGAATTCACCCTCCGCATATTTGTTTTTAACCGAAAGCTGGTATCCGTACGCCTTGCCGATAGAACCCGTTTCGTCCGCCCAGGAGTCCCATATATGGCTGTTTAAATCGTGGACGTTGTTTGACTTTTTCTGCCAGATCCAAAGTATTTCGTCTATAGCCGATTTGAAAGCGGTTTTACGAATGGTTAAAATAGGGAATTCCTTCTGAAGATCGTATCTGTTCAATATGCAGAACTTTTTAACCGTGTGTGCGGGCGTGCCGTCAAGCCAGTGAGGGCGAACCTGCAAATCCGTATCCCATGTGCCGTTTTCGATGATGTCCTTGCAGTTGGAAATAAAAACTTTATCGGCGTAACTCATTTTGTTTTCTCCTTAAAAATAGTGTTTAACGCGCGTTTTACGGCGTTTTTATAATTTAATTTGTTTTTCCTCTCCGCAAAATGCGAAGCGAAAATACGGGCTTTAGTTTTTAAAAGCGTCCTTCTCTTTACCCTTCCAATTCTTAGCCACAAAAGCCATAGAAACCGCCGCGGGAGTAATCCTTGTAACGGCGTAGGTGAATTTATTAAACGCCCCGGGAATAATTATGCGCTTATTTTTATCCGCGCCGGAGAGAGCTTTTCTCACCACGAAGTCCTTCGGCTTGGACGAAAGCTTTCCCTTAAGCCCCTGAATTTTTATGTCGTTTATTATATCCGGTCTTGTGGGTATGCCGCCCGGCATAAGCACGGAAACTTTTACGCCCGTGCCCTGCATTTCCTTTCTAAGTGCGGAAAAGAAGTACACGAGGGCTTGCTTCGTAGCGCTATAGATCGCAAAGTACGGCATAGGGCAAGCGCCGGACATACTCGATACGATAAGAATCGAAAGTTCCTTTTCTCTCCTGTCGAGGACGTACCGAGTAAGAGAAACAGCCGCTTCGAAATTAACCCTCGTCTGAAAAACGATTTTTTCCTGAGTATACTTTTCAAAGGCAAGCTGAGTATCTACGCCCGCAACGTTTACGAAACGAGAAAACGTAATACCTTTTTCGTCCGCGTATTCCATAAGCTTTGCCCTGTCCTCCTCGCTCGTAAGCATGCAAGGGCAAAATTCTATTTTGATATCCGGGAATTTGCTTAAAAGTTTTTCCTTTAAAGCGAGAAGCTTATGTTCGCTTCTGCCCGTTAAAAATAAGTTTTCTTTTTTCTCCGCGCATTGCAGGCAAAATTCCTCGCCGAGGCCGCCCGTTGCGCCCGTAATAAAGGTGTAACCGCTCATATAAAAATTATAGCACATTTCTTAAATCGAAGCAATAGCAAAACACCCCCTGAACATATTTAAAAAAATTTTTTAATATACTGTATAAACCCTTCCTTAGTCCGGTCGGGAAAAATAGCAAAGGACTTTAAAAGTATGTTCCTGGAAAATCTTATAAAGCTTCTCGGTAAAATATTGTTTTTCTCCTCGGCGGTAGAAGGCAACACCTTTCCCCGCCCCCTCTCCCCGAAAGACGAAGCCCTCTACCTTGAAAAAATGCGGCAGGGGGATGAAAACGCAAAGGAAATTTTAATAAGCCACAACCTCAGGCTTGTAGCGCACATCGTAAAAAAGTACCAAGGTTCCGAAAATCAGGATGATTTGATTTCCGCAGGCAGCATAGGGCTTATCAAGGCGATAAACTCCTACTCCCCGGATAAGGGCACGCAACTTGCGACTTATACGGCAAGGTGCATTGAGAACGAAATTCTTATGCTGCTCCGCGCGAACAAGAAGCACAGGAACGTAGTTTCCCTTTCGGATACATTCGGCACGGACAAGGACGGCAACGAGCTTACATTTATGGACTTGATTTCCGTCGGCGACGACAACGTATTCCACCAGGTAGACAGAAACATTCAAAGCAAAGGGCTGACAGAAACCATAAGGCGCAGTCTGGACGATAAAGAATTTATGGTGATTTGCCTGCGCTACGGGCTGAACGGTTACCCCGTTCTTCCGCAAAGGGAGGTAGCGAAAAAGTTGAAAATCTCCCGCTCGTACGTTTCAAGGATAGAAAAAAAGGCGATAGAAAAACTTCGCCTTGTAGTTAAAAGAGCCGATTTTTATAACGATTAGCCGCCTTTATCTCGAAAGAAGCGATATTTTAGCCAAAGTTATTTTAAAAGAGAGGGGTCCCTTAATTCACCCTCGGTAAGCAAATTTTCAAAGCCGTTCTGGCGGATAGCTTCGTACAAAGTGAGCGCCACGGAATTGCCGAGGTTCAACGAGCGAGCGTCGTTAATCATAGGTATTCTCAGGCTGTGGTCGTAATATTTTGCGAGAAGGGTCTCCGGCAAACCTTTTGTTTCCTTTCCGAAAACAAGAAAATCTCCGTCTTTGAAATTCGCCTCGGAATATATTCTTTTTGCCTTTGTGGAAAGAAAATAGAAGTTGCTTCCGTCGTAATATTTATCCATAACCTCTTCTATGCTGTCATAGTAGCGGATGTCTGTCAGGTACCAATAATCAAGCCCGGCGCGTTTTAAATGCTTGTCCGTCACTTCGAAACCGAGCGGCCGCACGAGGTGCAAAACGCTGCCCGTAGCGGCACACGTTCTTACTATGTTCCCCGTGTTTTGGGGAATTTCGGGTTCAACAAGAACTATATTAAATTTCATTTTTTTATTATCTCCTATGTAAAAGCGCCCTTTTTCGCGCATTATCTTCCATTTTTAATATAAACCCGCCTGCGGATTATGGCTTTATCCGGAAAGCAAAAAGCCCCCTGTTTTTTAAATATCGGGGATATACCCCCGCCGTCTTACGGTTACCGCCCTGTAATTATATACGGAGGGAATTTCTACCGTAGAAATTTTAGACGGAGAAGAAAAAGCGATTTTTCCGTCCACCCCCGCGACGAGCGCCTGCTTGTGAGCGCAAACGGCTACGGGCACACCGTATTCGTACGCCCTCGCCCTTGCGAAAACCCCGCGAAGAGCGGAAGTTACGGGATCGGCAACGTTTACGATTATCTCCGCTCCGGAAAGAGCGAGCGTTTTTACGCACTCCCCGGAATAAATATCGTTGCCCACTATTATGCCTATTTTTCTCTTACCGTCGCGGCATACGGACAGCTCCGCCCCTGCCGTGTATCCGTCGCCCGCGCGCGTGGAATTCATATCGCAGATATTAAGTAGTTTACCACCTGCCATAACAGCAACGCTGTGACGGATTTTTCCGTAAGAATCCGTATCAACACCCGCGATAATCGTTGATTTAAGGGACTTAGACAGATTTGCAAGCGTTCTGAAAAAATTAGTTTCACCCTTAATTTCGGTAAAATAATTCACAGGCTTTCCTATGTAAAAAGGAAAAACTATCAAGTCGTAAACACCGGTTTCGGATATGGCGCGGTAGTCGCACTCGGTAACAAAAGCAACTTTCATCTCTCACTCCAAAGGCTTATTAACCCCTATATAGTACTTATGAAAATTATTTATTGTTACATTTCCACCGAAATTTTTCTACGGGCGGAATACTTCCCTTGCTATTTCCTTAAGCTCGTCCGTTTTGTCCGAGGTTAAAAGTTTCGCCTTTGCCTGTTTGCCCCCGCGAACGCCTTTAAGGTAGCACGCGAGTTGCTTTCTCATATTGCGCGCGATCCACTTATCGGGATAGACCTCTTTCAGTCGGTCTATATGCGTGCAAATAAGGTCGTACACGTCCGAAGTCGTTTTAGTTCCCGTTATTTCCGAAAACAAAAACGGATTATACAACGCGCCCCTCGCCAAAGCGATTCCGTCCGCACCGGTATTCTCCATAAGCCTGTCCGCGTCCTCTGCGGAAAAAACTCCGCCGTTTGCTATAACGGGAATTTTAACCGAGTTCTTCGCCGAAGCAATTTCATCGAAATCCACTTCTCCCGAATAATAGGCGGAGCGCGTCCTGCCGTGAACGGTAATCATATCCGCGCCGGCGTTCTCGCACATAACGGCAAAGTCCCGCGTAATTTTCTTTTCCTCTGTCACGCCCGTTCTGAACTTAACGGTAATATTTTTACCGCTTTTTTTGCATTCCGAAATAATTTTTTCGGCAAGCGGAAGATTTTCGAGAAGAGCACTCCCCTCGCCGTTTTTAAAAAGCTTGGGAACGGGGCACCCCATATTTATGTCTATAACGTCAAACGGGGCAAGCTCCTCGCTCTCGCAAGCCGCACGCATTATGTCCGGATCACAGCCGAATACCTGCGCAGCCTTCAGTTTTTCGCCCTTTCCTACGTGCAGAAGCACTGCGGTATTTTCGTTTTTATACATAAGCCCCTTGCAGCTGACCATCTCGGTAAAGCACAAAGAAGCCCCAAGCGTATAACAAATTTCACGAAAGGCAAAATCTGTATACCCCGCAAGAGGTGCTAAAAATACGTTTCCGTCCGTCGTAACGGTGCCTATTTTTACGGGTGAAATCTTCATTCTTCTAAACCGTTTTCTTGCAAGAATTTATGCTTGAACCGTGCGGTTTTATCCGTAAGTTCCATTTCGCAGTCGCCGCCCGCCTTGCGAACGAGGTTAACCGTTTTAAACAATAAGTCGCCTTTATCAAACGTTTTCAGTGCATTTTCATCTTTACTTAACTGTAAAAGAATGTCGGCAAGTTCCTTAGCTTCCTGTTTTGCTTCAAAGAAAACACAACCCGCTTTTTCCGCCCTCTTCTGAATCTTCTGGCATTTCATAAGTGCGGGGAAGCTGTCCGCAACGTCCTGAACCGCCGCCGCGGGAGTATGTTTGTGTTCTTTCATTTTATTCTTTTCCCACACGTCGAGCGCCTCGCTCGCATTCTCGGCTTTGTCGCCAAAAAAGATGTGCGTGTGCCTTGAAATAAGCTTTTTGCAGATAGCGGTCAGAACGTCGGTATCGTTCATCGCTCCGCGTTCTTCCGCCATAACTATATGGAAAACGGCTTGCAGAATAACGTCGCCGAGTTCTTCGCGCATTCTTTCGTCGTCTTTTTTATCTATGGCGTCTATAAGCTCGTAAGTTTCCTCTATCGCGTTCGCGCGGATGCTCTCGTGCGTTTGCGCTCTGTCCCACGGGCAACCGTTTTCGCCGCGAAGCAGTTTTACAATTTTCACAAGGTCGTAAAAACCGTAAGTTTCTTTTTGTAAAAACTCCTCGGGAAGCACGACTATTCTCGTCGCGTAGTCGTACTCGCTCTCACGGTCTATCTCGTAAAGGGGAAGTTTTTTATATCCGCTTCGCGTAAAAATAACCGCGGGGCACTCGTCGCCGTAAAGCTCCATAAGCTTAAGTTTTACTTCTCCCGCGAGGGAAGGGCTGTCTACGTCATAAACGCAAACCGCGCCGCCGAAAAACGTCAGCGAATCTATTTCATAAGCTGAAAGTGCCGTATATCCGCCGTTAACGCCCAATTTTTCAAGTGCGGACGTAACCTTTGACACACCGGAAATAACTTCGGTTTCGGGATTCTTAGCGAGAATCTGTCTGCAGGCGTTGTCCTCGAAAACACTTCCCTCCACACAGTAAACGGCTTGCTTGCCCTTGCCGAGAAGCTTTATCTCCTTTACGATATTCTGCGTAAGCGTGTCGAAGTTTCTGCTTTTTTTGTAAAGATAATCGAGAGAAACCGTCTTAATATCGTTCTCCGCAAAAAAAGAAAAACTTTCCGTAAGATTTGTCTTTAAAATAACGACCTCTGCGTTTTTAACAGCCTGTGCGGCTTTAAGCGTAACGTCGTCCTTGGTCATTCCAAGCCCTATAAGCGTAAGAGCCATAATAATTTTCTCCGTAATGTGATACGGTAATTCTACCACAAACCCCGAAAAATCGCAAATATTTACCCACCGCAGACAGAATATGTTTTTATTTTTGTTAAAACGTTTGCTTTTAACGGCATTTATGATATAATAAAAGAAGCTGCAAACTTGCCTGCAACGGGTTTGAACTTATAGGTATTTTAATCGGGAAGAACAAAGTTTTTTCTTCGCCCGGCGAGGACAGCTCAAATATCATAAAAGTATATTAAACATCGGAGAAATATTATGAAATTCGATTTACTTGAAAAGAACAAAAAAACACGATTCGGCAGTTACGAGTTCAGACGTTTATACTACGAAATCACCTACCTTCACGACGTTGCGGAATTGGCGGGTAAAAACTTCGATAAAGAATTCGACACCGTAATCGAATACATAGACAAAAACGGCGTAGGAAAGGACGATATAGAAAAACTCGAAGCCATTCTTCTCCCCATAAAGAAAGAGGACAAGGTTAAAGAAGTTTTATACATCTCCCACGCGCACCTGGATATGAACTGGATGTGGGGCTTTGACGAAACGGTTGCAATTACCCTTTCCACGTTCAGAACGACTCTCGACCTTATGAAGCAGTACGACTTCACTTTCGGTCAGTCCCAGGCTTCGTGCTATAAAATAGTCGAGGACTACGACCCCGAAATGCTCGAAGAAATAAAGCAGCGCGTAAAGGAAGGCAGATGGGAGATAACCGCTTCCGCCTGGGTAGAATCGGATATGAATATGCCCCTTCCCGAAACGCATATAAGACAGATACTTTACGCTAAAAAATATCTTTGCAGGCTTTTCGATTTAAAGCCCGAAGATTTGCAGTTATCCTTCCTTCCCGACACGTTCGGTCACAACGGCTTAATGCCCGAAATTTATGCGAAAGGCGGCATTAAATGGCTTTACCACTGCCGCGGCGACAAGGAAGAATTCATATATAAATGGAAGGCTCAGTCGGGCGCGGAAGTGCTCACTTACAGAGAGCCTTGCTGGTACAACTCCGGCATCATCGTAAGCGATTTAAGAGAACAGATACGTTTCGCTCCGTCCTTTGCAAAAGAATACAACGTTTCCAAATGCTTGCAGGTATTCGGCGTAGGCGACCACGGCGGCGGAGCTACGAGAAAGGAACTCGAAATAGTCGAAGAAATGAAAACCTATCCTCTCTACCCCACGGTAAGATACGGAACGTACAGAGAATATTTCGAATACCTTGAAACGGTTAAAGACAACTTCGTAACCAAGACGGGCGAGCTTAACGCAGTGTTCGACGGGTGTTACACTTCTCAGGCAAAAATCAAACACCTTTACGCAAGAACGGAAAACAACCTTCTTTCCGCAGACGCGCTTCTCGCAATGGGCTTGGCGGACAGCGGAAAAGACAGATCTCAGGGCATGGAAGAAGCTTGGCAAAAAGTTATGTTCAACACCTTCCACGACATCATTCCTGGCAGCTGCGTAGAAGATTCGAGGGTTTACGGCCTCGGTATAATGGAAGAAGCGAACGCCAGGGCGGACAGCCTCAGAACTCTTGCATTAAGAAATATTTCCGAAAAAGTGGATTATTCCGCATGGGCAAACTACCTTACGGTCGACGAGGACGGCAACCTCACTTCCGAAGGCGCGGGCGGCGGTTACATTACAAACAACCACGGCACGTACGACGTTTCGAGAAGCGACGGCAAAGCAAGGGCGTTTGTGCTGTTCAACTCTTTGCCGTTTGAAAGAGAAGTAAACGTGGAAATCCCCGTGTTCGATTGGGACGCGGACTTTGAAAACATAGAAGCTATAACGCCCGACGGAAAAGCTCTAGGCATTCAGGTGCTCGACGGCACCCCGCAGGACTTCTGGCTGCACAGATACGTAAGAGTACTCGTAAACGTAAAACTCCCCTCTCTCGGCTACACCACCGTTTTAATCAAGAAGAAAGAAGCGGAACTTAAAACGTTCGGACTCAGCTACGCAAGGGACCCCGAAAGAACTCAGCTCCCCAAAAATTACGATTTTGAGAACGACAAAATCAAGGTGGAATTCAACACTTCCGACGTTTCGGTAAAGAGAATGACCGATAAAGAGACCGGGGCGAGCATTCCCGCAGAAAACTTCGGTTACTTCTCGTTTATAAAAGAAGAAAACCAGGGCATGACCGCGTGGATCGTAGGCAGACATTCGGAAACGACCAAACTTTACCCGAATTCCGTTTATATGCAGATTAACGGCAACCTCAGAAAGAGCTTTATATATGACGTAGACTTTGCATCGTCCTCCATGCACGTACACGTAAGCGCGGAAGATAAACTACTTAAGTACGAATTGAAGTGCGAATGGAAAGAACTCGGCGTACCCGGTAAATGCGTGCCCGAACTTGCGTTCAACATGCCGCTCGAGGACGGCGCTATCGTAATTAAAGACTTCAACGAAAGCTTAAAGCCCGTCGAGGACAGAGAACTTGACTTCGCAGCAGCAAGATGCGTCACCGTTATCGGCAAAAACGGCAACGGATTTACGCTCGTTTGCAGGAACAAGTACGGCTTCAGACTGAGCAAGAACGTTCTTTCGATAGACCTTCTGAGAGGTTCTACCGACCCCGACAAGTTCCCCGAATACGGCGATTATAATATTCAGTTCGCAATTTCTCCGATAGCAAAACTCGATTACAAACTTATCGACGAGCTGGAAAGAGATTATATGACGCCCGTAATATTCAGCTCCATAACCGGCAGAGGCAAAGGTGATAAACCCTTAACGGATTCCTTCCTGTCGTTAGACGCCGAAAATTGCTCGATTTCCGACATTCTTACCGAAGACGGAAGCGTTACGGTCAGAGTAAGAAGTTATTCCGACAAACCCGAAAAAGCCCGCATATCCTACAAAAACGGCATAAAACACGCTGAAGAAACCACGATAGACGGCGTAAAAATCCGCGATTTGAAAGCTACAAAGAACGGCGTGGAAGTAACGGTAAAACCGTACGAAATCCTTTCGCTCCGCATCAAATAAAAGCGCGTGAGCAAAAACAGTAAGCCGATAATACCGTCATAATATATTCGGCTATATAATTAAATACAGACATAAACTGCGGCGAACGTTTTCTGTTTCCCGCAGTTTTTTGTTACTCTTTTCTCTATATAATTCGCCCCTGTTAATAATTTTAAAAAATTTTTTTATTTTTTTGATAAAAACCGTTGACTTTTTATTTTCGCGGGATTATAATACAAATAGTTGAACAGTTATTCAACCGTTTGTCGAATGATTGGAAATACGGAAAATCCGCGTCGGACAAAACGAATACACTTACGGAGGCGAAGCAAAATGGCAGATAAGGAAAAATTCATCGAAGAATGCGAATGCAATCTCGTACACGAAAACGTTGTGGAAAAGGTGCGTTCCGCCATGCCGGACGACGATACCTTATGCGACATTGCGGAACTTTTCAAAGTGTTCGGAGATTCGACGAGGACAAGGATTATTTCCGCGTTATTCGAAGCGGAACTTTGCGTTTGCGATATAGCGTCGCTTTTGTCTATGACGAAATCCGCAGTATCTCATCAGTTAAGGATACTTCGCCAGACAAAAATAGTCAAGAACAGAAAGAGCGGCAAAGAAGTTTACTACTCGCTTGACGACGAGCATATTTCCGAAATATTCAAAACCGCGCTTATGCACCTACGCGAGAATGACTGAAACTATTAAAAAGAAACTATTAAAAACGAAAAACAATGAAAGGAGATATTATTATGAAAAAGGTTTACAAACTTCAGAATCTCGATTGCGCTAACTGCGCCGCTAAAATGGAAGAAGGCATTAAAAAGCTTGCAGGCGTTAAGGACGCCAACGTTAACTTCATTATGCAGAAAATGACCGTTGAAATCGAAGACGGTGCAGACGCTGCAGCAGTTATGGCAGAGGTTAAAAAGACCTGCAAAAAAATAGAACCCGACTGCGTAATCCTCGGTTTATAAGCGATTCAGGGCACTTTTATGAGCAAGAACAAAAAAAATCTCATACGCGTAATAGTATCGGGCGGGTTGTTCGCAATTCTGCTTATTCTGTTCAGGCTTACCCCTTTGAAGGACTTCGCCATCGTTGAAAAGGACGGCTTTATTCTTTCGGAAGGAATTAAAGATTACCGCTTCTGGGTATATCTTTTAAGCTTCATCGCGGTATATGCCGTTATCGGTTACGACGTAGTTATAAAGGGCGTGAAGAACGTTTTTTCTTCCGGCTTCCTCGATGAAAACTTCCTTATGACGATAGCTACCGTGGGTGCGTTTTTCATATCGGATTACCCAGAAGCCATTGCCGTTATGCTGTTCTACCAGGTGGGCGAACTTTTCCAGAGCTACGCTGTGGGCAAGTCCAGAAAATCCATTACCGAGCTTATGAACATCTGCCCCGAAACGGCGTGCGTTCTGCGCGACGGCGAAGAACAGACCGTTATGCCCGACGAGGTGCAGATAGGCGAAATAATTATTGTCCGCGCGGGCGAAAAATTCCCGCTTGACGGCGTTGTAGTCGAAGGCAGCGGAAGCATGGATACCTCTTCGCTCACGGGCGAATCCGTTCCTCGTTCCTTTAAAGAGGGCGACGAAGTCCTGAGCGGTTGTATTAACTTAAGCGGCGTAGTAAAGGTTCGCGCCGAAAAGGAATTTGTAGATTGTACCGTTTCCAAAATTCTCGACCTTGTCGAAAACGCATCGTCCAAGAAAGCGAAAGCGGAAAACTTTATTACCAAATTCGCAAAATATTATACACCCTCCGTCGTTATCTGCGCGGTTGTTCTTGCTGTTTTACCCCCGCTTTTCACAGGCAACTGGGCAAGATGGATTGAAACGGGGCTTACCTTCCTTGTAGTTTCCTGCCCGTGCGCGCTTGTCATCAGCGTTCCCCTCTCTTTCTTCGGAGGTATCGGCGGCGCTTCGCGTCAGGGTATTCTTATAAAAGGCGGCAACTATATGGAAATGCTCGCCAAGGCTAAAACCTTTGTTTTCGATAAAACGGGTACTCTTACGCACGGCACGTTCGGCGTTACCAAAATTTATCCGGAAGAAAACAATGACGAAATCCTTCGCCTTGCGGCTATTTGCGAAAGCGGGTCTCTCCACCCGATAGCCCGCTCCATAACGGCGTACGCACCGAAGGTTTCGGCAGAAGGTTACTCCCTTACTGAAATTGCAGGTAAAGGCATAAAAGCAGAAAAAGACGGAGAAGTTATCCTTTGCGGAAACGCAGGACTTTTATCCGACAACAACGTTTCGTTTGAAAAGACCGACAGCATAGGAAGTGCCGTATATCTCGCGAAAAACGGGGTTTATCAGGGCGTAATAATAGTTTCCGACACGATTAAAGAAAACGCAAAAGACGCTATAGCAAGCCTCAAAGCGCAGGGCGCGAGAACGGTTATGCTTACCGGTGACGGAAGCGCCATTGCCGGCAAAGTTGCCGAAATGACGGGCATTGACGAATATCAGGCAGAGCTTCTTCCCCAAGGCAAAGTTGCAGCCGTAGAAAAACTGTTAAAGGAAAAGAAAGCGGACGATACGCTGTGCTTCGTCGGCGACGGCATAAACGACGCCCCCGTACTTTCGATTGCGGACGTAGGAATTTCCATGGGCGGAATAGGCAGCGACGCCGCTATAGAAGCTTCGGACGTGGTGCTTATGCACGACGATATTTCCAAAATTGCCAAGGCAAAAGAAATTTCGACAAAGACGCTGCGCATAGTAAAACAAAACATAGTTTTTGCTCTTACGGTTAAGCTTGCGGTACTTGCCCTTGCGGTTATTAACATTCCCGGGGTAATGTGGTACGCGGTATTTGCGGACGTAGGCGTTGCGGTTTTAGCTATACTGAACGCAATGAGAACACTTAAAACCAAATAGTCTTTCGGAATTTCAACAAAAGCGGATTTTATATTCATATAAAATTAACATAAGTATGTTATGATATGTAAGTATACGTAGAAACAGCTACAAAAGGGGACAGTTTTATGTTTAACGTACTTATTGCCGAAGACGACCAGATGCTCAATCAACTTATAAGAACCACTCTCATCAAGAACGGTTATAACGTTTTTTCTGCTTCCAACGGCGCCAACGGTTTGAAAATTTTCGACGAAAACCACATCGACATTGTGGTTTCCGACATAATGATGCCCGGAATGGACGGTTATGAGTTCGCAAATAACGTGCGTGAAAGAAACTCCACCACCCCTATCCTTTTCGTTTCCGCCAAGGATAAGTATGAGGATAAGCAGAAAGGCTTCCAGATAGGCATAGACGATTACATGGTAAAGCCCATAGACATTGACGAACTTCTTCTCAGGGTCGCCGCGCTTTTAAGAAGAGCGCAGATTGCCACAGAAAGAAAACTTGTCGTGGGCACCACCGTTCTCGATTACGACACGATGACCGTGCTTTCGGACGGAAAGGAGTTTGTTATTCCGCAAAAGGAATTCAACATTTTGTTTAAGCTACTCTCTTTCCCGAACAAGATTTTTACGAGAACGCAGCTTATGGACGAGTTCTGGGGACCGTACAGCGAGTCGCTTGAAAGAACGGTAGACGTTCACATTACAAGGCTGCGCGACAGGTTCAAAAACAATAAAGATTTTGAAATAATAACAGTAAGAGGCCTTGGCTATAAAGCCGTGAAGAATGTTTAAAATTAAAGTTAAGCTGCGTTTTACGCGGCTTTTGCTTTATTCGGGAGAAGATTGCGATGAGTGAAAAGCAGAAAAAACGGGACAATAAAAAGTCGCTCGGGTTAGAGCTTATTCTTAAAGAGGACAAACACAGAAAGCTGTATATAAAGCTTGTGATGCTTGTATTCGTAAGCATTCTTGCAACCTATCTTGTGTTTATGGTCGCGCTTATAATTTTAAGCGCAACGGGAACTATTCAGCTGAGCAACACCTGGCAATGGAGCCCCGCCGTGCTTATTATAGTGCTCATGCTCGGGTCACTGATTTTAGGTTTTGTAATCACGCTGTTTGCGGCGCGCAAGTTTTTAAAGCCTATAAACGCGCTTTCTCAGGCAACAAAAAGGGTCGCGAGAGGAGACTTCAACGTGCAGATAGAGCCGAGCAAATCGAGCGACGAAATGAGCGAGCTTATAGAGAACTTCAACCGAATGGTTAAAAACCTTGCCAATATAGAAACGCTTAAGCAGGATTTCGTTGCAAACGTTTCGCACGAATTCAAAACCCCGCTTGCCACGATACAAGGTTATTCCACGCTGCTGCAGGACGAAACTCTTTCGGCAGAGGAGAGAAAAACCTATACAAAATATATAATAATCGCGACAAAACAGCTTTCGAGCCTTACGACCAATATATTAAAACTTTCCAAAATAGAAAACAACGCGGAGAGCTTCGAGAAAAAAAAGTACGACTGCGCGGAACAAATCCGCCAGGCTATTCTGTTTTTGGAAACGCAGTGGACGGAGAAAAACATCGACCTCGACATAAACATTACCAATGCGGAAATATTTGCGAACGAAGAACTCTTAATGCAGGTCTGGCTGAATATTATAGGTAACGCAATAAAGTTTTCAAGCTACGGCTCCCCCATTCGTATTAACACCATGACAAGGAACGGGAAATTTCTGTTTTCGGTAAAGGACCACGGTTGCGGTATGGACGAAACGACGAAAAGAAGAATTTTCGATAAATTCTATCAGGGGGACAATTCCCACTCCAAAGAAGGCAACGGGCTGGGGCTTTCGCTCGTCAAAAAGATTATAGACATATCTGGCGGCGAAATTTACGTCAAGAGCGCCAAGGGCGAAGGTACGGAATTTCTCGTCGTTCTGCCGCTTGCGCAGAAAGATAATCAATAATCCCATTTTTCGCACAAAAACTGTTTTCTTTTTGGAAAATTCTTCCACGAAAAACGGCTTTAAACGAGTACGTCTCGTCACTTTTAAAAGTGCGTTTCGTAAAATAAAAAGCCAGGAAAATTTCATTTCCTACGCTTATATAAAACAAAAACACCTCGTCAGGAGAACTGACGAGGTGTTATAATTTTTATTAAAAAACTTTTTCTATTGCAGGCTTAAGCCCAGCATCTGCTCAACAAAACCGAAACTGCAATCGCTTGAAATCTTGGTAAAGACTATTTTGATAATTCTTTCCGCCTTGGTTGCGCCGTTGCTGTCCGCCTTACCGTAGATAAACTTCTGACAAATAAGCTGACTGTCGAGAGATACGGTAAAATAGTTAATCATACACTCCTGATCCTCGCACGGCATAAGAAACTTAATTATCTTTATTTCTTCAACGTACTTCGTGCTGCCCGATTTATATTTTACTATGTACGACGTATCGTCCTTTTTCAAGTCCTCTTCGGGTTCCTTATAAATAAAGCTGATTCCGTTGGAACTGTCGTCCTTCATTACAAAATAGAAGTACTCAAAATCGTCTATATGCGTTTTTGTCGAATCTCCTTCCGTTACAACGTACTCTGTCAATTTATATGTACCTTGAACTTCTTCAATTTTTTTAGCCTCTACGGGAGCGAACAGGCATGACGTAAAACTCACGCACGAAATTATCGCAATAATATAAAGGCCTACTCTTTCCAATACTTTCATCTATTATACCTTGTCACAATTTTATCACATACTTCATTTTTTGTCAACAAAAAACGGGTAATTTCTTAAAAAACCCGTTTTTTTGTGTTTATATTTTGTTTTACAGGGATTCCTCAATTAAAAACTTAAACTTTTTTTTAATTAAAGAATCATATCGTTCCATTTTGAATAATCTCCGGCCAGAAGTTCCACTTCTTTTTTATCGCCGAATATGCCTAAATTCTCGTAATCCGTTATATTTTTAAGATAAAGCTTGCCGTTCATTTCCGATATATTTGCCTTTATATAGCAAATATCCCTTTCCATATGCGGGTTTTCAAAAACGACGTGACAAGTAAATTCATACTTCTGATACGCGCTGTTCTCCGCAGTTTTTTCCATTTTGCCGAAAATTTTCTCGCCGTGGTAGACGAAAAAGCTGTTATATTCGCCGACATTCTCCGTAAGAGAAAACGCAAAGCTTCCGTCTGCCGTATAAAGTACCATATCCTTGTACTGCTCTAACGAAAAGTCTTTAACTTCGTCTTCAGGGTGGGTAGCGAACCAATCGTCGAATTCCGCGACGTTAAATGTAATTACGTCGCCCTTCTTATATCCGAATTCTTTCGTAAAAAAGTCCGCGGTCTCTCTCAGCTTAAATACGATTTTGCCGTTTTTCTCCGACCTGTCGGCGGTAAAGCATTCATCCTTTACGACAACACCGGTGGCTTCTACTTCTCTTGCAATGTACATCCAGCAACTTCTTCCATAATAACCTTGTACCTCTACAGAAACCCTCTGCCCGCCGAAAATAATGTGAGAATCGAGACTTCTTCTTTCATAGTATTCAAAGTTGAATACTATTTTTTCATCATCGGTATAAAGCACCTTAGTCGAATACTCGTCGTCGTCAAACTCGTAAAAGCACGCGTCGAAAAGCACGCATCCGCTGCCGGAAAGCGTAGCCATAACCAACAGCATAACCAAAATTACGATTAAATTCCTCTTCATACAGTCCCTCCTGTTACGGGTTTACATATATAAGACTTAAAAAAAGACGAATATGTGACGCTTATTACGAATAAAATCCGAAATTATTTAAGAAATTTATCCGTAATGGTTTTTAAAGCCTTTTCAAAGCGAACTCCGTAGAAGTGTGTGGAAAAGTCCTTCGTTTCGGTTATACATTTCACTACAAACTTTGCAGCAAACGCCGCGGCGGAAAGTAAACTTTCACCTTTTTCGTACGCGCCGGTAAATGCCGAAGCGTAAATATCGCCCGTTCCGTGAGATCTTCTGTCTACGAAATCTTCGAAATGATATTCGATTTTTTCTCCGTCCCAGACAGCCACGCCGAGCTTGTCATCCGAGAAAGACACGCCCGTAAGCACTATTTTACCCGCACATAGCTTGCGGAGTTCTTCTATAAGTTTTTCAAAATATTCTTTGTCGTGGCAACCGTCCTTGTACTCCACGCCGGTAAGGAAGCACGCCTCGGTGATATTCGGCAGAATTATATCGGCTTTTTTTACAAGCGCCTTCATTTTTTCCACAAAGGCAGCGTCAAACCCGGGGTAAAGCAAACCGTTGTCCGCCATAACTGGGTCGACTATAAGTTCGCCGCCGTCATTCAAAAACCTGTCCTTGCACTCGCCGACGTATTCTATTTGTTTAGCGCTGCCAAGGTAGCCCGTGTAAATGCAGTCAAAAGCAATTTTATTGTGCTCCCACTTATCGTAAATTTTGGGCATTTCCTCGGTGGCGTCAAGAAACGTCCAGCCGTCAAACCCGCCCGTATGGGTGGAAAGTATTGCAGTAGGCAGTACTGCTGTTTCTATGCCGAACGCCGAAAGAATGGGCAACGCCACGGTAAGAGAACATTGCCCCACGCATGAAATATCCTGTATAGTAAGTATTCTTTTTTCCATTTTTTATTCCTTATTAAAAATTCTTTACAAACAAAAAGTGCCGTTTTTCAAATATTATCGGCGCTTTTTAATATAAGGAGCGCCTTATTCGGCACCCTCTTTTAACATATCTTTTACCTTCATAAGTCTCGTCTGAGCGCCGCGCTCGTTTTCGTCAAGCTTAATAGAAATATACTTGATCGTCTCTTCAAGCTGAGGTATCATAACGTATTCGAGTGCGTTTACCCTACGCTTGTTCCTCTCTATTTCCGCGGCGAGCATTCTTACGGTTTTTTCTGTTTCCGCAAGTTCCACCATCTTAGGCAAAACCTTTACGAGCATTTCCACCGAAGCATCCGCCTCGCTTGTAAGCCCTGCAAACGAATAAGGCAACCGACCCGTACTTTCGCTTGCGGCAACTTGAATTTTGGGGACTTCCACCCCCATTACGGTGTCCGTTCCGCAGTCGATCGCAACAGGTGAAACGGGCATCGAGAAGGCTTGTTCCACAACTTCACCCGAAGAGAGCGAGCGCGCCAGCGCAAACTGACCGAGCACTCCGCCCATATCGGCTTCCACAGCCTCTCTCAAAGCCTTGTCCTTTCTGATTATTACGGAAAAGCGGCGAATCATTTCATCCGATTTATCCTTTAAAAGTTTATGCCCCCTCACCGCGGTTTTTAGCCTTGCTTTAAGCTTTTTAAGCTCCATACGGGTGGGGTTAACATTCAGTCTTGTCAAAGAAGTTTTCTCCTTTTTAGTGGAATAACGCGCGAAACAGGGGGCTTTTTGAATAAATCCCGCGCCGTTTCGTTTAATCTTTCATGTATTTTTCTATGAACTGAATCTTAATTCTCTTAAGTTCCGACTTCGGAAGTATCTTCAGAAGCTTCCAGCCTATGTCGAGCGTTTCTTCTATCGAGCGGTTGGCGTCGAAGCCCTGCGAAACGTATTCCTTTTCAAACTCTTCCGCAAACTTTGCATAGAGTTTATCCACGGAAGAAAGCGCAGTATCGCCGAGAATGGCGGCAAGCTCTTTGCATTCCTTACCGCGGGCGTAAGCGGAGAACAACTGGTTCATAGTGTCCGCATGGTCCTCCCTCGTCTTTCCCGCACCTATACCTTTATCCTTAAGTCTCGAAAGGGACGGCAGAACGTCGATAGGCGGAACAACGCCTTTTTTGAAAAGCTCCCTCGAAAGAATAATCTGGCCTTCGGTAATGTAACCCGTAAGGTCGGGAATGGGGTGGGTTTTATCGTCCTCAGGCATCGTGAGAATGGGGATTTGCGTAATAGAACCATCTTTTCCTCTTATTCTGCCGGCACGCTCGTAAAGCGAAGCGAGGTCGGTATAAAGATAGCCGGGGTAGCCCCTTCTGCCGGGTACTTCCTTTCTTGCGGCGGAAACTTCTCTGAGCGCTTCCGCATAGTTGGTTATATCGGTTATAATTACGAGAACGTGCATACCGCACTCGAAAGCGAGGTATTCCGCGCAGGTAAGCGCCATACGCGGGGTTGCTATACGTTCTACGGCGGGGTCGTTTGCAAGGTTCGTAAACAGAACCGTTCTTTCTATAGCGCCCGTCTTTCTGAAGTCGTTGATAAAATATTCGGCTTCCTCAAATGTTATACCTACCGCGGCGAAAACTACCGCGAACTTACTGTCGCTGTTTCTTACCTTAGCCTGTCTTGCAATCTGAGCGGCAAGTTCCGCATGGGGAAGTCCGCTCATACTGAACACGGGTAATTTCTGTCCTCTTACGAGAGTATTAAGCCCGTCTATCGCGGAAATACCCGTCTGAATGAACTCGTTGGGGTAATCCCTTGCGGCGGGGTTAATCGGCTCGCCGTTTATGTCAAGTTTCATTTTCGGGATAACCGGCGCGCCGCCGTCACGCGGGTTGCCCATACCGTCGAAAACTCTGCCAAGCATATCTTCCGAAACGGAAAGCTCTATGCTGTGACCTAAAAATCTCGCTTTTGCGGTGGAAATCTGAAGCCCGTGGGAGGATTCGAAAAGCTGAACGACGGCTTTATCTCCGTTTACTTCCAGCACCTTGCCGCGACGGATTCCGTCAACGGTTTCTATTTCTACAAGCTCGTTATATTTAACGCCGTCCACGCCTTCGACGAGCATAAGCGGTCCTACGACTTCTTTAATGGTCTTGTATTCTTTATACATTGTCCGAGCCTCCTTCTTTAAGCGCAGTCATCTCGCTGTTTAAAAGCGAAAGAATTTCGTCAAACTGACCGAGGTCGTCCTCAGGTATATATTTTGCCCTGCCTATCTTTTCCTTGGAGACGGAATTGAGAATATCGTCGAGGTCGGCGTAGTTATCCACAGCCTCGCCCGCAAGGCGATTGAATTCGTATATAATTTTAAGCATAAGATACTGCTTTTTAAGCGAAGCGTAAGTATCCGTTTCGTGGAAGGCGTTCTGATGCAGGAAGTCCTCCCTTACAATCTTAGCAGTTTCCATAGTGATACGGTCTCTCGAAGAGAGCGCGTCTATACCTACAAGACGAACTATTTCGTCAAGTTCGGCTTCTTCCTGAAGTATCTTCATAATGAAAGCGCGCAGCGTAAAGTAATCGGAAGCCACGTTTTCGTCATACCAATCGGCAAGCCTGTCCGCATAGAGAGAATAACTTATCATCCAGTCGATTGCGGGGAAGTGTCTTTTGTATGCGAGCGAAGCCGAAAGCCCCCAGAACACCTTTACTATACGCAAGGTTGCCTGAGCGACAGGCTCTGAAAGGTCGCCGCCCGGAGGAGATACCGCGCCTATCGCGGTTATCGAACCGGTCTTACCCTCTTTGCCGAGCACTTTGACGATACCCGCTCTCTCGTAAAACTCCGCAAGTCTGCCCGAAAGATAAGCGGGGTAGCCTTCGTCGCCGGGCATTTCTTCAAGACGACCGGACATTTCCCTCAAAGCTTCCGCCCATCTGGAAGTGGAGTCCGCCATGATAGCCACGTTGTAGCCCATATCGCGGAAGTACTCCGCAATCGTTATACCCGTGTAAATGGAAGCCTCTCTCGCGGCAACGGGCATATCCGAAGTATTCGCTATAAGAACGGTACGCTTCATAAGCGGTTCGCCTGTTTTCGGGTCTTTAAGTTCGGGGAACTCGTTTAAAACGTCGGTCATTTCGTTACCGCGCTCGCCGCAGCCGACGTAAACTATAATTTCCGCGTCCGCCCACTTTGCAAGTTGGTGCTGAACTACCGTTTTGCCGCTTCCGAAAGGACCTGGTACCGCCGCAACGCCGCCCTTCGCCACGGGGAAGAGCGTATCTATAACCCTTTGACCCGTAACCATAGGCATCGACGGGGTAAGTTTTTCGGCATAAGGTCTTGCCTTTCTTACCGGCCACTTCCTGAGCATCGAAATTTTCTTTTCTCCGCTGTCTGTGGAAAGAGTAGCTACGGTGTCAACTATGGTAAATTCGCCGTCGTGGCAGGAAAGCACTTTTCCCTTTATTCCGAACGGCACGGTTATATAATGTTTTACCGCCTTGGTTTCCTGAACGAAACCGAGTACGTCGCCCGCGACAAGCTCCTCGCCGACCTTACAGGTGGCTACGAACTGCCACTTCTTTTCGTGGTCCAGATTGTTTACCGAAATACCCCTCGAAATTCTGTCGCCGTACTTCTGAACAAGCGTTACGAGCGGGCGTTGTATTCCGTCGAATATCCCCTCGATAAGTCCGGGGGCAAGTTCTACGGAAAGAGGTTCGCCCGTGCTTTCCACGACTTCGCCGGGCCCCAGACCGCTCGTTTCCTCGTAAACCTGAATGGAAGCTTTATCGCCCCTCAGCTCTATAACTTCGCCTATGAGCTTCTTGTCCGAAATCCTCACGACGTCGTTCATCTTGCAATCCGCCATATTTTCCGCCACGATAAGCGGGCCGGATACCTTTACTACTTTTCCTTGCATTTACGTCCTCCCGATGAAGGTCTTTTTCTGTTTGAAATATATTGTTTATGCGCGTTTTACGTGGTTTTTATCTAACCCGAAAAACATTTTACTTTTTGTCTTTAAATAGAATATCTATGCCGAGGGCTTTCTCCGAAGCTTTCCTCAGCTCCTCCATACCGAAGCCTGTGCTTCCTTTTTTGGAGGGTATGCTCAGTATAGCAGGGTAAGGCGTTTCGTTAAAGCGCTTTAAAAAATCGCCGAGAGCCTCGGCAAGCTCCTCGGTCAGAAATATAACCGAGTACTCCTTGGCTATCTGCCTTAAAATTTCTTTAGCTTTCTTTTCGTCCTCCGCGCCGAAAGCGTCAACCCCCGCCGCTTTAAAAACGAGAACGCTGTCGTTATCGCCGACTACCGCCATTTTGTTCATAATGTTCTCTCCGGAAACACCGTTTTATAAACGGCTATTTTGTTTTTCTGAGCCTATCTTTTATTTGTTTTGCGTCAAGCCCGGCATTCAGGCACACCATTACTATACGCGCGTTTTTTATTTCCGCACGGCGGGTGTAAACGTAACCGATAAACGGCTGCGCGCCTTTCATATCGTAACGCGTCAGCCCGAGCAGCTCAACGGGATAATCGTCCGCCTGCTTTTCAAAAGTCCTCAGCGGTTGCCCGTTGTTCTTTTCCCTGACAGCCGAAACGACCCTTTCGTCAAACGAGGGCAGGCTGTTGCTTATCTGCTTGATCTTTTTATTGAAAGTTCCGCCGCTTAAAATTTCTTCCTCGCCGAGCGTTCTGAGTCTTATAAACTCTTCTAGCGGAACTCTCCCGCCCGTGACGAACGCCTGTTTAAGCGCGTTATCATCCGCACATCTTAATGCGGAAGAAAGATTTGCGCTGTCGGCTCTGTCCTGCAAAATCCGTTTTAATTCAAGGCTTTTTGCATTCTGATTAAGATAGACGAACAACTGCCTTTTAAACGCGCAATCTACCTTGAAGCCGTCGGCTTCGCCCTTTTTATAAAGTTCGGCGCATTCGATTATCGCTGCCGAAAGAGCCGCGGGAAGCTTGGAATAATCCTCTTTTTCGACGCATTCTTTAAGCGTAACCTTGGGGATAAACCCGTCCGCGCTTGCAATGCGCCACTCGTCCGCGCCGAAGTATTTGCTTTTTAAGAAAGCCTCCGCATTGTGAAAATCATAATCGGCAAGCAGAAATCTTTCCGTTTTTTCGTCGGTGGAATACTCGCGGACAAAATCGTTTACGCGCTCTTCCTCCGTACGGAAAAGCCCCTCGCTGAGCGAAGGATTATCGCAGTCCGCGCCACCGCCGAAGCCGCTTTCCTTCAGAATATTCAACGCTTCGACAGGCGTGCTTTCAGCCATTTTTTCAATTTTACCGCCGAGCAAATCCCTCTCGCGCGATTTTATCACACCGTTTGTGAACGCAACGTCATAACGCATCGTTTACCTCATATTGCTTTTGCCGCCGCTGTTTTCAGGCGCGGCATATACTCAGCCGAAAAGCTTTCCGGCGATTTCCGCTTGCTTTTTTTCTTTTTCCAAAGCGATAAGAGCCTCGAAAGTAAGGTTCTTATCCGTCTTTTCATTGGCGAGAATCACCCCGCCGGCAAACGAAGCAATCTTTCCCGTTTTTAAAGAAAGTGCCTTTATCGCAGGTAAAGCGTTAATTTTTTCGCGGTAGCGACAGGAAGCGGACAGAATAAGCTCGTCGCCTTCCTCCGCGTACTTTTCAATCAATCGGCTGCACAGTTCGACGTAATCCTTCTCCGGAAGCTTCGTAAGCTTATCGAGAGCTAAAGCGAAAACTTCGTCCAGAATATCGCGTTTCGCGCCGAGAATGAGCTTATTGCAATCAAGCCTTGCGTTGATTTTTCTCTTTTCCACGTAGTCGCTGTTTTTCTTTTCAAGAAGCTCGAACTGCTCTTTCCGTGTATTTTCGGCTTGTATCTCCGCATTTTTCAGCGTGTCCGCAGCCGCGCGTTCGGCGTCCGCAACCGTAAGGTTAGCCTTAGCCTCCGCGTCAGCAATAATTTTTTCGATTATGGGATTCTCTTTCATTACTGTATAAGAATGGAAACAACGAGTGAGAGTATCGCGTAGGTTTCAATCATAGCGGGGAACAGCAAAAGTTTACCCGAGAGAGTTTCCTGCTTTGCAACCGCGTAAATACAGTTAGCTGCGGTTATGCCCTGGAATATAGCGGAAACCAAGCCCGTAACTGCCATAGGCATTACTTTTGCGAAAAGCTCCCAACCGGTTAACCCTGCCGATACGCCTAAAATGGAGATAACGAAGCCGTAAATACCCTGCGTTGCGGGGAGAACTACGAGTATCATTACCTTACTGAACTTTTTGGGGTCTTCGGAAAGTACGCCCGCCGCCGCGGTGCCCGCTTTGTAAAGGCCGATGGACGAGCCGAGTCCGCACAGAATCATACACAGTGCCAGTCCGAAAAATCCGATTGCTTTTTCCATATTGTTTATTTCCTCCGTTTGCCTTATTATAAGGCTTTTGTTTATGATTTTTTTGCCGTCTATCGCCTGCATTTACGCAGTTAATGCGCGATATACGGGCTTTTTACTTTTATAAATCCCGAAAATCGGGAACGGTTTTACTTTAAATAAACGTACTTGCGGTTGCTGCCGAGGGGAGCGAAAAGTTCTCCGTCACCCGTGTAAAACCTTGAGAAGTATTCTATATACTGCAACCTTGCGTCGTGGATGTACGCCCCGAGAATGTTCATTGCAAGATTGAAAACGTGACCTATAATTATAATGAGAACGCCTAAAGCAGCAAGCACGGGATTGCCGCCGTTTATAAGCAACATTCCCTGCCCCGAAACTATCTGAGCGATTACCGCGCCGGAAAGCATAAGCCCGTAAAGCCTTGCGTAGCTTAAGATATCCGAAAGGTAATTGATTACGCCGTACACCGCGCCGAAGCCCTTGGTGAACTTGCCTAAGCCTTTTTCGTGCATGCCTGCCGTTACCGCCGCTATAAACAGCGCAACTACGGCAACTATTCCGCCGGGCATTGCAAGGTACGGCATGTTCAGCTGTTCTATAAGCCCCAACACCATAACAGCCATTCCGCCGAGGAATACAACCCAGATAAGCCCGAAAAATATTCCGTCCGCAATCCTGCCCTTTTTAAATTCGCTGTACGCCCTGAACGCGTTGGAAGCCATTAACTGTACCACGCCCATTCCGAGAGCTATAAGAAGTACCGACGGAACGGTTATGCCTGCAAGAGAAGCGAAATCCTTAGTCGCGTCCGGCAAAATAGCCTTCGGCAGGAACGAAACGGCAAATTGATTGCTGTCTGTCGGCGACGAAGAAAAACCAAAGTACGAACCGAACAGCACGCCGAACAATATCGTGAACAAACCGCCTATGCCTATTACGTTGGCAAGGCGTTTCATGCCCGTATCGCGCTTTATTGTGGAAGCGTAAATAAATCCGCCCAACGCCATAAGCAAGCCGTAGCCCGCGTCGCCCATAATAAACCCTAAGAATATGCTGAAGAATATACTCATTACGGGATTCGGGTCCTGTTCGCGATAGTTGGGTGCGGAGTACATATTCGTAACGAACTCGAAGTTCTTTACCACTTTATTGTTCTTCATAAGCGTGGGGGGCATTTCGTCCTTATCCACGTCGAAGAACTCGTAACAAACGTACTCCGTACAATTATTAAGCGCGTCGGCAACCTTTTTCTGTCCGTCCTTAGGAACATAAGCTTCCAGAACGAAACTCGTGGCGGTGCCGGGCGCCATCTCCATAGCGTTTATCTTTTCTATTTCAAACGCGTAGTAATCTGCGAGGATTTTCATAGAACTAAGCTCGTCCTTAAACGAAACAAGTTCTTTCTCCGCCTCGGCTATCTCTTTCGTTAAAACGGAAATTTCCTTTTGATTGTACGCTTTAAGTTTTTCGGCGGTATCTTCGCCCGCAAACGGGCAACGCTGGAAGCCTATGGAATTGAGAAAAGGCAGAACGTTCTCCGCATTATCCCTGTGCGCGGCAACCACCACGGCGGTAAAATCCGAGAGACTCTCCCATTCCTCGTAGTCGGTAGCTTCCTCCCCGTCGATAAACGCCTTGAACTCGTTTAATCTGTCGGTCGGTATTGCGCCGAAGTACACTTTTGCAAGTTTCGTATCGGTAAACTGGCAGAACTTCTCCTTTACGTTCATGTAAGGTTCAAGTTGCTTAATAGTGGTTTCCGCCTGCGTTATAGAATTTTTGCAGGCAAAAATCTTATCGTTTACCCCCTTAACCCGACCGACAAGGTCAAGCACCATCTGCTCGTCCTCGCCTGCGGAAGTAAAGCGTTTAAACTCCACTTCTACCTCGCCGCCTACCTTTTCCTTGCCCTTGTGCTCCTTAAGGTACCTTTCCGCATATGAAGAAACAAACTCTATGCACTCGTTCAGCTCGGAAAGTTTCTTTTCCAGAGCCTCTTTCCTTTCGGGCTCGCGGATAAGTTCGGTATCGGGCAGAAGCTCCGTCCCTTTCACCTCGGCAAGTCCGGTGGAAGCGAGCGCGTTAAGAATAACGTCTCTTTCCTTTGTAAGTCCCGCAAGTTTAAGACGGGACATTTCAGCAATTGCCACTTAAAACACCTCTCGCAATTTCTTCGGCGAATTTTTCTACGCTTTTCACGCTTTCGTACTTAAGGTTCTGCGCCTCTTTTTTACCTTCGAGAAGAATCTCGTTATAGATTTCTTCCGCAAGGGCTTTTGTTTTTTCCGTTTCGATTGAGAGATCCTCTCTCAGCTTAACGTCTGCGGCTTTAAGCTGTTCGCCCGCCTTTACGCGCGCCTCGTCCGATATGCTCTGAGCGCGAACGGACGCTTCCGCAGTTATTTCCGAAGCCCTCTGTTCGGCTTCCAATATTGAAGATACAAGCTCGTTTATCATACGCCGCTCCAAACTGTGTATTGATTTTATTCTAATACTTTCGCTTTAAGTAAATGTTAACTTTATATTATATTAATAAAGATTGTAAGAACCTCTATCGGCTTAATTGTAGCACAAAGAAAAAATTTTTTCAAACATTTGCACGAGATTTTTTACAATAAAAAAGCGGCGCGGAGTATATTAACTCTTTGCCGCCGAGTTTTATTTTTTAATATACAGTACACCGAGCGTGCCCTGTCCGCAGTGGCTGGTTACAACGCAGCCTGCCGTGGTAACTTCTATGTCATTAAACGAAAACTTTTCTTTTACCTTTTCCTTGATAAGCTCCACAATATCGTCCGAGCAATGCGAGTGAGTGATGAAAACCCTCGTATCGTCGTAATCGGGGTAATCTACGGCAAGGTCGTCAACGTACGAGCCGATGCAACGCTTGAGATTGCCCATATACTTTTTCCTTACGGCAAGCTTTCCGTCAGCCATAAAAATCGAAGGGTGAATCTTCAGAATTTTAGAAACTACTGCGGCTGCGGCGGTACATCTGCCGCCTTTATAAAGATAGTCTACGGTGTCTACGACGAAAGACGTCTGTACCTTGTCGGTGAGAGATAAAACGGTGTTGTAAATATATTCCGCGTTTCTGCCCTCAGCAAGAAGGTCGCACGCTTTTAATGCGAGAAGCCCTTGCCCCGTGGAAAGCTGACGGGTATCTACGACGAGAACTCTTCCGTCGAAGTCTTTTGCCGCTTCAACGGCGTTAGCATTCGACGACGAGCATTCCGCCGATATGTTGAAATGGATTACCGTTTCTGCGTCTTCCAGCTGACGGCTGAAAAACGATTTATACTCTTCCACCGCGCACGCGCTTGTCTTAGGCAGAATGTTGGTCTTTTTCACGTACTCGAAAATATCCTGCGGGGTTGCGTCCACACCGTCGCGGTATTCGTTGTCACCGAGCAAAACGTGAAGCGGCGATACTCTTATATCGTTTTTTTCGATCAGTCCTTTGGACAAATCGGCTGTGCTGTCCACGGTAATAACTACGTTTTTCATTTAAAAAGTCTCCTTTTTCTCACGTTATTTAATTTTTTACACCCTAAAACTATTCTTCCGCGCACCGTTTAGCAAAAAAGATTGCAGCCTTTCGATGCGCAAAAGAATGATTTAAAGATGATATTTACTTTGTGTTTATATCCGAAAAAATTTTCAGACGTTTTTCGTCATAATCTTTTTGAATATGGAATGGCGATCTTTTTTATCGTTTACGGGCTGAGCCTCTTTTTCTACCTTGGTTTCGCCCTCGATATACAGAAAACCTATTGCGTTCGGACCTGCGTGTACGGCAACCGTCGCGCCCGCTTCGGTAACGATTATCTCTTTGAATTTAAACAGTTCCTTAACCTTTTTGACGACCGCGGAGACGATTTCTTCCGAACACCCGCTGTGAGTGATAAACGCCCGTTTATCGTCGTAACAGGGTACTTTTTCGGCAACGTCCTCCACGTACGAACCGATGCAGCGGGTAAGACTGCCTGCGTATTTTTTCATTAAGGAAAGCTTACCGTCCTTCATATAAACAGAAGGGTGAATTTTCAATATTTTGCTTATCAGCGCAGCCGCGGCGGTACATCTGCCACCCTTATGAAGGAACTCCGCAGAATCCACCAGCGTAGAAGTCTGCACTCTGTCCGTCAGGGCAACCGACGCCTCGGCTATTTCGTCGAACGTTCTGCCTTCGTCGCGATAGTCGCAGGCTTTCAGGACAATAAGTCCCTGCCCTGAGGAAAGATATCTGCTGTCGATAACTTTAACCCTGCCGCAGAACTCTTCCGCCGCGGTGTTCGCATTGAAATGCGAACACGAACACTCGGAAGATATGCTGAAGTGTATCAATTTATCTCCGTCCGAGAGATTTTTTTCAAAAAAACATCTGTATTCTTCCTGAGAGCAAGCGCTCGTTTTAGGAAGATTACCCGTTTGCTTATAATAATCGAATAAATCCTTTAAAGTCACGTCGACTCCGTCGGTATATTCTTTATCGCCTAAAATAACGTGCAGCGGAGAAACTCTTATGTCTCTTTTCTTCGCAAGCGACGCGGGTATGTCCGCCGTGCTGTCTGTAGTAATTATAATCTTATTCATGATGTCTCCTAATAAAATAATCCCCCGGCACCTTTTATGTATTCCCTTTTTAATTACCGCGTATTTTACATGTTTTACGCTACTTTTTAAGAACAAGCCCTTGCTTTGTGAGCGAGTTTATTACTTCCTCCGCCATAAAGCGATGACCTTGTTCGTTCGGATGAATGCCGTCCTCGCAATAGTTTCTCAAGTATTTTCTGTCGAGCAAGAATCCCGACCTGAGGTCGATAATCGGGCAATCGTATTTCGCCGCGCACTTTACGAGTACAAGATTGTAGCACTCCTGAGAGCGAGAAATATTCGTAACGTCACCGTCGAAAAACTCCAGAACCTTTTCGCCGTCGGTCACTTTAGAAATAACTTCTCTGAAATATCTTTGAGAATCGACGGGCGGAATTGTCGTTATAATAACGTGCACGCCCGCGTTTTGTAATATTGTAATGTTTTCGGACAGAAGCGCTTCGAACTCGTCTATCGGAGTGAAAGGCAAATGCTCCTCGAGCGGGGTTTTCGCAACTGCAGCCCAATCGTAATCGGCGTCGTTGCCGCCTATACAGAATACGGCGTAGTCACCCTTTTTGCCGCCTTCTTCCAAAAACTTTTTTACTGCGTTTCTTTCCGTAAGTTTTTTAAGCGTCTGACCGTATTTAGAATAATTCACAACATCAAGCACGTATTCCTCGGCAACGATATTGACCATACTGTCTTTCAATTTGAGTAATTTTTTGTTTTCGTAAATTATGCCTTTAGATATTGAATCACCGAAAATAGCAACTTTGCTTGCCATAAATTATTCCTCCTTCGAGCGGTTTGCCGCCTGTTATTCCGATGGGTTTCAACGTAAATTATTGCCGATTTCCCCGTCGGTGAAAACACTATACACCAAAGGTTACGAAAAAATCAACCTAAGAATACCTGTTTTTCCTCTACCATTGCGGCAAGCCCCTCTACTCGTTAAAATTTCGTCTCTACCGACCGAAAACACAACTCTACGATCGACAAAACCATCTCTACTCACGGTAGAAAGGCCTTTAAAACGCTTGTAATCGGCATTATAATGTGCTATAATATTTAAGTATAGATTTTTAATTACAGGAAAGACAGTTATGGATGATATCAAGAATAATATAGCCGTGAATATCGCCGAATGCAGAAAGAGACTAAATCTTACGCAGGCGCAACTGGCTGAAAAATTGAATTATTCGGATAAAGCCGTATCCAAATGGGAAAGGGCGGAAGCCGTTCCCGATATTTACATTTTGTCCGAACTCGCAAAAATCTTCGGCACTACCGTGGACGAGCTTATTTCTTCCGAGCCGCATCTGCCGGAACAAAAACAAAAGCCCGTATTCTTCTTCAACAAGACTATAATAGCTTTGCTTTCCGGCGTCCTCGTATGGGTTGTCGCCACGCTTTGTTTCGTTATTTTAGAGTGGTGCGGGGTAGATTTTAAAAATTGGCTTTGCTTTATTTACGCTATCCCCGCTACGGCAATAGTGGAAATAGTTTTTAACGCAATCTGGGGCAAAAGAGTCGGTTCTATTCTTTTGGTTTCCGCGCTTATATGGACTCTTGCCCTTTCGTTCTTTCTTACTTTTCCGAAAACGAACATCTGGCTGATATTCATAATTTGTATACCCTTACAGGTGCTCACGATACTGTGGCTGTTTTTAAAACGCCCGAAGAAAGAGCCTGCTGCAAACAAAAACGGCGAAAGCAAAAAAGCCGACAAGAACTAAAAAGGGGCGTTTATCGCACGTTAACCGCGATATTATAGATTATGAAGGAACAGTATAAAGGATTTTTAAACGGCAATATGCTGAAAATAGCCGCCGCCGTTTTTATGTTGGCGGATCATATCGGTGCGGTTTTCGGCCCCTCTTTGATAAGTGACGAATGCTGGGTGGTGCTCCGTTGCATCGGGCGCCTTTCCATGCCGATTTTCGCATTTTTGATTTCCGAAGGTTGCCGCTATACTCGCGACAGAAAAAAGTATTTTCTTTTTATGTTTCTGCTCGGCGCGGTATGCGACGCGGCGTTTTACATCGCAATGCAATCGGTTTACTTCTGCATACTGACAACCTTTTCCCTTTCCGTGCTTTTGATTTATACATACGACGAGTTTTTAAATCAGATTAAATCCGAAGAAAAAACTTTTAAAAAAATTACCGGCGCGGCATATGCGGCGGTAAAGTTTCTTCTGATAATAGCGTTATGCCTGTTTTTATTGGATTTGTGCGAAAGATACGACGGGGTATTCGATTACAGAATGCCCGGGATCATGCTACCCCTTTTGTGCTATATATTCAAAAACAGATGGCTTCGCCTTATTCTCTTCACTGCGGGCATAGCCTGGTCGGTATTCACGTATCCTTACGCCACGCAGATACCTTATTTTGCATTTCTTGCCGTGCCGATAGTAGCGCTTTACAACGGCGAACGAGGAAAACTTAACCTTAAATATTTTTTCTATTTGTTTTACCCCGTCCACCTTCTTCTGCTTGAGGGTATCTATATGCTCATTATGCTTTTAAGGTGACGAAATAACATGAACGCAAAACAGTTTTTCTCATACATAAGATATACGTTATTCCCGATAGCAGTTTACGGTATAGCCATAGGTCTTGCCACGGGAACGATAATATGGGGCTACTCCCTCGCCGCGGAATTCATAGGCGAACAGAGCGCAAACATCTATGCGTTTTTCAGGGCAAATCCGTCGTTTATCCCCTTGCTTTTTCTGGGGCTTCTGGCGCTTGCGCTTGTTTCTTACTTTGTAATAAAGTTCGTGCCGGAAGTAACGGGCAGCGGCGTTCCGTATTCGGAAGGCGTTATGCGCGGACTTTTGCCCTTGAGATGGGTGATAGTTCTCCCCGCCATGATAATCAACAGCTTTATTTCGTTTATCGCGGGCATTCCTCTCGGCAGCGAAGGGCCGAGCGTACTCATCGGTTCATGCATCGGCGCGGGTTCCAACGACGTAACCATCAACGGAAACAAACCCCGTCTTGCCTGGAAAAGACAGTCCATAACGGGCGGCGCTTCCGCGGCTTTCGCGGTGGCGTTCAACGCTCCCCTCGCAGGCATAATCTTCGCGCTCGAAGAAATACACAAACGTTTTTCCCCGATGATACTTTTGCCCGCTTCGGCTTCGGTAATAGTCGCCTCGATAACGGCTAACGGGCTTACCGCGCTTACGGGGCACGGCATAAGCGAAGTTATCTTCACTGAGTTCGAAATGCTTGCCGAACCAACATTAAGGGAATTACCATTCCTCGCCCTCCTCGGCGTGATGATGGGCTTGTTTTCCGTTTTCTTCAGCCTGCTTTACAACGCGGTCGCGAGCGGAATGAATAAAATAAAAGTGCCAGTAATAGTAAAAATTATTTCGGCGTTTCTGCTTACCGGCGTAGCTGGCTTGCTCGTTGCGGATTCCATAGGCTCCGGCGGCAACCTGATAAGAAAAATAGCCCTTATGAAAACGGAGTGGAAGTTGCTTCTACTCATACTCGCTATAAAGCTCGTGCTAGTAACATTCTGTTCAAACGGCGGTGTGACGGGCGGCTTGTTCTTCCCCATTCTTGCGATAGGCGCGATATTCGGCGGGCTGACCGCAAAGCTGTTTATCCTTATGGGAATGAGCGATAAATACTATAATATGATAGTGCTTATAAGCATGTGCGCGTTTTTGGGCGGAGTTATGCGCTCACCCATAACCGCGGTGGTGCTTATAATAGAAATGACCGATACGCTTACGGCGGATCTTTGGGCAACCTGTTTTGTAATTCTGCTCGCTTATTTCATCATAGAATTATTCAACGTAGAGCCGGTTTACGATAAACTTCTCGGCAACATTCTCGGCAAGCGCAACGCGGGCAAAAAGCGCAAGCTTGTAGTTTATGAAATAGAAATAGAAGAAAATTCTTTTGCCGTGGGCAGAAGCGTGCGCGATATTCTCTGGCCGGCAAGCGCGCTCGTTATAAAGGTGAAAGAAACGGACGACCAGGGCAACATAATCTACCGCATGGATAAGGACGGCGAACGCAAAATTCACGCAGGCGATAAGTTCGTTATTCAGGCGGAAACCGCAGAACCGAAAGAAATTTATAAACAACTCTGCTATATAGTAAAACGCCCGGAATATTTCCACAATAATCCCGAGTTTAATGATTGACAAAAGAAAAGTCCCGTTTTTCGCGCATTAACGCGCGTTCAGGGCAAGGAGCTACCATGACTTTTTTAAAGAAAATCGAAAAGTTCTGCTCTACCGAAATGTTTATTTTGATAGTCGCTTTTCTGACTTATGTACTTCACGTCGTCGCGGCAGACATCGTAGGGATACTTCTCTACGGCGTGCTTGCGGGGGTGGGTTTCGTTCTTCTTAAAGACTTCCGCCCGTCGTTCACGTTTATGGCTTCCGCTATATTTATAGTATCCATGCAAAACAGCCCCGGATACACGAACGGCAACAATTATTATACCACCCCGACGGTTCTTGCTCTTGCGGGCGTTGCGGTGTTCTTCGTTCTTGCGGGGCTTGCGTTCAGAACCGTACGTTACAGAAGCAACCTTAGAACGGGTAAGCTGTATGTTCCGTTCGCGCTCCTCGCCGTTTCGCTTTTACTTGCCGGCGTGGGTCAGGAATTCTATAAAGACAGCGTTACCCTTGCGGCTCTACTCACCGTGAGCGGCGTAGGGCTGTACTTCCTTTTCAGCGGAGCGTTCGATTGCTTTGACTGCATACTCGATTATATCACTTCTCTTTTCTCTATACTTGCCGTGCTTATAGCCGTGCAGATACTCACCGTTCCCGTCTATCGCATAATACAAGGAACGTTCGACAAAATGCTTGACAACTGGAAAGGCAACCTTATAATCGGCTGGGGAGTAAACAACCTTGCCGGGGAAATGATTATATTCCTTATCCCGTTTATGTTCAGAAAGCTTCAGCAGGGCGATCATATAATCGTCTGGTCGGCAATGATAGTATTCTGTACGATGATGGTGTTCTTTACGTTCTGTCGTGCGGCGATGCTTTTCGGCTTCCCGATGATTTTTGCACTCGGGGTGTATACTCTTGTTAAAAATCCCGAAAGAAAGAAAATAGCCTTAACGGTGGGCATATTCTTCGGCGTTCTGGCTTTAGCGTTGCTTATAGTCTGCTTGTGCACCGACTTCAACACCATATTCAAATATTTCAAAACGGCTTTCAAAAAAGACGATAAATTCGCGTGGAGCAGCCGCGACGTTATATGGGCAAAACGTTGGAATTACTTCCTTGAAAAACCCTTCTTCGGTGTTGGTTTCGCAAGGGAATTCCACGATACGGGCAAAATCAACCAAGGGCACTCCATTTACATGTGGCTTGCGCATAATTTCGTTATGGAGATAGTCGGCGGCGCGGGGCTGCTCGGAATTATCTCCACGCTGTTCCTCTGCGTAAGCACTGCCATAAGACTTATAAAGAACAAGTTCGAAGGCAAACTGTTCTTGTGCGCCACCATTCTCGTCTACGCGTTGATTTCGCTGTTCGATACGGTCTACTTCAACTCCTACTGTCACATTTACATCATATTTGCGCTTGTAGTTGCGGAAAAGCTAATCGAACGCAAAAAGGCAGAAGATACTCAACCCTGCGACTGCGAGCAGGCGGAACAACCGAACGCATAAGACCTTAGTATGTTAAAAGGCAAGCTTCTTATATGAAAGCCTGCCTTTTTTATTTTCCCGAAAAATCATAAAAAACCGCCGTTCAAAGCAAATCCCTTATATATTATAAAAAGCAGCTTTAAAAAAACGCAATTTCCGCATACTTGTAGTATGAAAAAACAACTATGGCAAAATAAGCCGACGGCTTTTAAAATATTATTCGTCGCATTCGTTTCCGTTGCGGGATTTTTACTGAGCGCTTTCTCGCTGCCCAAAACGGATTTTACGCTTACGATTTACGCGGGCGACAGCGTTTACGTGCTCGGCTATCCTGATATTTTTCCGTCTTTCGGAGAACTGAAATTAAACGACATAGACGGTGTTGTAGACAGAATTTTTCTTGACAACGTAATTCCTCCCGTTGACGCCGAGGTTTTGTTTACGCCCGACGCGGAAAACATTTTTACCTATAAAGCGGAAAAGTACGGGCGTGCCCCCGACAGAGAAAAGTTGAAAAAAGACATTACCCTTGCGTTAAATGAAAGATACCCTTTCGTAACGGCGGAGTCTGTCACGTTAAAGCCAGATTTTACTCTTGAAAAAGCCTATGCTTCAACCAAAGAACGAGGGCATTTTTGCACGTTTTACGGCACTTCTTCGCGCGAGCGAAAGAAAAACATAGAGCTTGCAGCCGACAAAATAAACGGGCTGATTTTAGAAAACGGCGAGGTGTTTTCTTTTAACGAAATGGTCGGCGACAGGACAAAAGAGAACGGCTACCTTGACGCAAAGATAATAAAAGACGGAAAATTTATAGACGGCGTAGGCGGTGGCGTGTGCCAGGTTTCCACCACATTCTACAACGCCGCGCTGCTCTCCGCGGTCGAAGTGACCGAAAGGCACGCACACTCTGTCGCGGTAGGCTATGTTTCCCCGTCGTTCGACGCGGCGGTTTCATACGGGTGGTACGATTTAAAACTTAAAAATACGTCCGGCGGCAGGCTGTACGTTAAAAGCGAAGCGGACGGCAACAACCTGACTTTCACTATTTTTGGGATCGAAAACGAATACGAAATCAAACGCGTTTCCGAGGTGTACAAAAAGGAAAGCCCGGGATACGAAATCGTTGAGGATTTTTCGGGAAGCCTGTGCGGCGATCTGACCGAAAAAGTTCTTATTTCTCCCAAATACGAAATTACGAGCATCGGCAAACTGCTATATAAAAGCAAAAAAGATAAAAACAAAAAGTTTTTCGTCACCCTCGGGACTGATAAGTACAGAGGAATAAAAGGCGTAATAGCAAAACGGGTGCGCCGAGCGGAGGTAAACAATTGAAAGAAAGGCGCCGCCTTGTCGGAAAAAAGTATCTCGTTTTGTTTTTCGCCTCGGTGGCGTTATCCGTGCTGTTCATCGCGCTTACCGTTCGGTTCATCGCCACGGACGTTTTTTATATAGTTGAAATTTTCTGCCTTGCATTCACTGTTTTTATAACGGCAAGGCTTTTTAAAGACGTGCGCCTGACCTCTCTTTTTTGCATTTTATCGCTGTTCTTTCCCGTCTCTTCTCTTTTATTCTGCGCATCGGCGCTGTCGTTCGGGAAAAAGACAAAAAGAAAATTAAGGGCAAACGGAAAAACAAACGAGAACTTTTCCTCTTCTTTTACCGCGACGGAATACTACCCCACGGGCGAGGAATTTTTCAAAAGCCTTATGCTCGGTCTTGAGAACGCGAAGGAACTGATTTTACTCGAATACTATATAGTCAAACCCGGCAAAGTTTGGGAAAGCATAAAAAACGTGTTGGAGAAAAAGAGCCGCTCGGGCGTCAAAATAATTATTATACTTGATAATTTCGGCTCCGCAAAAATGCCGCAAAACTTACAAAAGTGGCTCAAATCTCACAATATCGAGTGTTTTTTATACAACAGACTTTTGCCGCTGCCCGACCTCGGCTTTACTTTCAGAACTCACAGAAAAATTGCGGTTATCGATGACGAGGTGTATTTGGGCGGAATAAACCTTGCGGACGAATATATAAACGAGGGGCAATCATTCGCTTATTTCAAGGACGCCGCCGTTAAATTAAAAGGGGAAACAGCCGCCCGCTTCGCCGAATATTTTTCGGCAGAATTTAAAGCAGTCACAGTTCAAAGCACCAAAAACAAGTGCGACGTGCTGTTCAACACCCCGCTTACGAATAATGCGATAACGGAAAGAATTATCGCGGAAATTTACAAAGCAAAGCAAGTGCTTATCGCCACACCCTATCTTGCGCCGACCGAGGGAGAACTTTCTGCGATAAAGTACGCCGCTAAAAACGGCGCGGAAGTAAAAATATTTTTACCTGCCGTTCCCGATAAAAAAACGGCTTTCTCCGTTTCGCTTGCCAATGCCGAAATTCTTTTGCGCTACGGGTTGAAAATCTATTTATTTACGCCGGGGTTTCTTCATTCAAAACTCTTTCTGACGGAAAACGTCGCCGCCGCAGGAAGCGCGAATTATGATTACCGCAGTGCGTTTTTTCAAAGAGAAGTCTTTGTTTTTACGGACGAAAAAACTTTAAGCGACAAAATAAAAAACGACTTTTCCATGATAGAAAAATCGTCGTCGGTATTTTCGCCGGACGCGGGCAACAAAAGCAAAACGTCCGTATTTTTTATGAAAATCAAAAGGGCGTTCTTCTTTTTTATCTCCCCGCTGTTCTAAGCTTTCGAGCCTTGAATTATATTTCTTTTTTCAAATTCCGCATTTATATAATTAAGTACGCGCTTTTTGTCCACCGTCCAAAGAGGGGCAATCACGCTTCTCTTTGGCGGGTCGCCGGTGAGCCTGAAAATCGTCTTTTCTTTCGGGATAACAGGCAGAAGCTCGCACAAAACATCCGCGTATTCTTCAAGCGAAAGAACGGAGAAGTCCCTTTTTTCAAACATTAACGCTAGTTTTGTTCCCCTTAAAACGTGCAGAAGCTGCAACTTTACGCCGTCGGTATTTTCGCACGCGCACCTGACGGTTTTTATGTAATCGGTTAAATTTTCACCGGGTAAACCGATTATTATATGCGTAACGGTTTCTATATTTTCCCTGCGAAGGCGCATTGCCGCGTCCGTATATTCCGAAAGGGCGTATCCCCTGTTGATAAGCTTTGCAGTGTCGTCGTTACTCGTCTGAAGCCCGAGTTCCACAAAAACTTTTTTCTTTTTATTGAAATCGGAAAGGATTTTAAGCACGTCATCCGGAATGCAATCCGGGCGTGTAGCCACCGAAACGGCAACAATTCTTTCGTCGCAAGCGGCGGGAGCAAGCATTCTTTCAAACTCTTTTGCGGGCATATACGTGGAGGTAAAACTTTGAAAATACGCTATAAATTTTTTGCATTTTGTTTTGCCGTCCAGCCTTTGTATCGCGCGCTCTATCTGCGCGGAAAACACTTCGGAATCGCTTTTGCAAGCAAAATTTTCTCTCTTTTCGGCAAAATCTCCGCTGCCTTCTTCTCCGCAAAAAATACAACCGCCTACGCCTTTTGTGCCGTCGCGGTTCGGGCAGGTTACCCCGCCCTCGAGAGCGAGTTTATAGGTTTTCTCACCGAAAAGCTCTTTGTATCTGTCGCTTGCGCTTTTGTATCTCAAAGCAATTACCCGCCTTTTTCACGTGTTATCTATTGATTTTCTATGCCTTCTGTTCGCTTCAATAAAGTTTTCCGCTTCGGTTAAATATCTTTCTTTCCCGTATAAAAAGCTTAGCCCGTGCCCCGCTTCGGGGAAAGTAATTCTTGTAACTTTATCCGGGTTCGCAACCCTTATTCTCTCGCTCTTTTCGGGATAGACGAATTTATCGCACTCCCCGTGTATTATCAGCGCGGGGCGGGTAGCTTTTCTCACCTCTTCCGACGCGGAAGTCTGTTCCAACTTAAACTTTCCGAAAACAAGCGCGCCGAGTTTTAACAACGGATAGCACAGCCAAACGGGGTATTTGCGTATTCTGCAAACCGTTTTAATGATGTCCGACGGGCTGTCGAACGGGCAATCCGCAATAGCGCAAATTACGTTTTCGGGCAGATTGTCGCCCAAAGCCATCAACGCGGTGGTCGCGCCCATAGATACGCCGAAAAGCACTATGTCGCAGTCCTTCCCGAAAATCTCTACGGCTTTTTCGCACCAGGTGCGAGCGTCCTTTCTCTCCTTTATTCCGAAGGTTATCGTATGCCCCTCGCTTTCCCCGGTGGCGCGCTGGTCAACGATTATTACGTTATGCTTAAGCTCTATAAGAGCGGCGCCGCCCATGGAAAAGTCCTTGATTCCGTTTCCTCTGTACCCGTTAAGGCAAATATCGACGGGTGCGCCTTCCTCGCCGCGGTACATTCTTGCAACAAGCTTCAAACCGTCAAAAGAAGTTACCTCTACCCTTTCAAACGGAACGGCGTCAAGCTTTTTGATTGCGGCAATCATCAACTCTCTGTTTTCTTCGAACTGCTCCCCCTGGGGCAAATTTTCTATATCGTTCTGCCCTTTATGCGGCGAGTAGAACGCAAGATAATATGTTATAAAAGAAGCGACGAGAACGAGCAACGCAGCCCCCAGAACGCAAAGCAAAATAATCAGGAAAACCAAAACAAAAACCTCTCTTATATAATTGTTGCCCGACGGCGGGGCTTCTAATCATTTGAAAAAACCGCGCAGAATTAACCCGCGCAGTTTCCCGTTAAAAGCATCATTACAAAATACAAAACTATTATTACGGACAAAACAACCGCCGTAGGGAAAAGCATCATTTTGAAAGCCGCCCAGAACGTAGTCATCTTTTCCTTGGTGGTAGAATTGCTTTTCTTCATCGCGCTTTTGGTTATCTTGTTTATAACCGTGGGCTTTACGCCGGACATATCGCTTATGGTAGAATTGTCATCGTAATAAATTATCTTTTCTTTTTTCTTTTTATTTTTCTTTCCCATTGGCAAATAGTCCTTTTAATTTATAACAAACGCCCTATTTCTCACATTATCGCGCTTTTTTACTTCTGCGCCGTAGCTTTACGCGGACACAAAAAATGTCAGTCTTTTTCGTAAATGCAAACGGAGTTATCCCCGTCCGTTTCGCATAAACGCACTATGATTTCCTCTTTCATGGAAGTGGGTACGTTCTTTCCCACGAAGTCCGCCCTGATAGGCAGTTCTCTGTGCCCTCTGTCCACAAGAACGGCAAGCCTTATGCTTTTTGCCCTGCCCGAAGCCATAACCGCCTCTATAGCCGCCCTCGTCGTTCTGCCTGTAAACAGAACATCGTCCACAAGAATAACGTCCTTGTTTTCGACGGGAAGCACTTCGCCCGTGTGATTCACCCGCACCTCGCTTGAAACGTCATCGCGAAAGTGGGTTATATCGAGTTCGTAAACTTTCAAATCGTAACCGGAAGAAGCCAGAATGTTTTCCCTTATCCTCTTAGCAAGCGGAACGCCGCGCGTTTTAATGCCGACAAGCAAGGCATTTTGCAAATCAACACGTTCCACAATTTCAAACGAAATTCTCGTCATTGCGCGTTTTACGGACAATTCGTCCAATATCTGAGCCTTAAATTTCATACAACCAAGACTAATCCGCCTTCACTTCAAACGGCGAACGCTCTCCTTTTTCTTTACTTTCTATTCCGAGGAACACGCTCTCCACCATCTGAGAGACAGCCTGTTCTGTAAAAAACGCTATGTGCGGCGTATAAATTACGTTGGGGAATTGCTTGATGTAAAAGAGATTTTTCTTCTGCACGATTCTCGTTTTCATATCGACGTGACAGATGCCTTCCTCCCCTTCGATGGTATCGAGCCCCGCGCCGCCGACTTTTCCGCTTTCGAGCGCGTGAATGAGCGCTTCCGTATCTATAAGCCTGCCCCTCGCGGTGTTTATAAGAATAACCCCTTCCTTCATTTTTGCGATGGCATCGCCGTCAATCATATGGTAGCTTTCATCCGTCATGGGAAGATGCAGAGTTATAACGTCCGCCCTTTTATAAATTTCTTCCAAAGAAACGTACTCGCCGTACTTCTTTGCATTTTCGTTTTCAAATAAATCGTAACAGATAATTTTACAACCGAAGCCCGAAAGATTTTTCATAACCTTCTGCCCGATTTTTCCCGTGCCGATAACCCCGACCGTTAAAGAAGATAAATCCCTGCCCTCCAACTCGTCAAGCGAAAAATTGTTTACGAGGGCGCGTATCACAGTGACTTTTACGCTTCTTAAAAGCATAAGAATGAGCATTACTGTGTAATCCGCCACGTTCGTGGAATTATAGCAGGCGTGAGCAACGGTAATCCCCGCCTCATTCGCGGCTTTCAAATCAATATGCTCGAAACCGACCGTACGGGTACAAAAATACCTTACACCGTTCCTTTTGAGCGCTTTCATTATCTCCCCGTCCGCACGGCTGAAACCCAGCGTGGAAACGGCGTCGCACCCGGTGGAAAGCCCCACGTTTTCAAGAGATAAAAGTTCCTGAGTGTAACCGACGAGAGCATAACCGTATTCCGAAGCGTACTGCTCTATGTACTTGACTTCGTAATCCTTTACCTCATAAAAGAATATTTTCATAGTCCTCTCCTTTTTCCGTCTGCCATATCGGAAACACTAATACAAAAAGCCCGTTTATCGCGCATTATCGGCTGTTTTTATTAAATACCGAACTATGCTATTATTACATTCTCTCCGGAACGCCTATGCCGAGGAGCTTTAAGCATACCGAAAGAGTGATATGTGTAGCCTTGGTCAACGCCAGGCGGAAGTTCTTTACGTTTTCTTCCTCGCCGAGAATTTTGCAATCGAAATAGAATTTATTGTACAGCTGAGCCAAATCCACGGCATAGCGTGTTATAAAAGACGGCTCGTACTTTTCAAGCGAGGACGAAAGCGTTTCGTTCAGCTTGGAGATATGCGAAGCTAAATCGTACTCGCATTTATTCATATCTTTAATTTCGTAGTTGCCGATTTCTCCGCCCTTTGCAAGAACGCTGAAACATCTTGCGGCGGTGTACTGAACGTACGGACCCGTTTCGCCGTCGAAGTTAAGCACCTTGTCGTAGCTGAAAACGGTGTCCTTAATTCTTCCGCTCGAAAGCGCGCCGAACACTACCGCGCCCGTACCTACCTGCTCGGCAATTTTTTCCTTTCCGGGCAACTCGGGATTCTTTTCCGTTATGATGGCAAGGCATTTTTCAACGGCTCTGTTAAGGACGTCCTCAAGGAACACAACCTTGCCGTGGCGGGTACTCATAGCGCCGTCCTCCATAGAAACCATGCCGAACGCTACGTGAACGCAATCCTTTGCCCATTCCTTGCCCATAAGTTCGAGCACCTTGAAAAATTGCTTGAAATGCAAATTCTGCTGGTAAGCTACAACATACAAACTCTTGGCGAAGTCATACGTATTCTTTCTGTAAATAGCGGCTGCGAGATCGCGCGTGGCATAAAGCGACGCCCCGTCCGAACGCAATATAATACACGGGGGCATATTGTATTCACTGAGGTCCACGATTTCCGCACCCTCGCTCTTCTTTAAAAGACCTTTTTCTCTCAGCTCGTCAACGACGGGTTGCATTTTGTCGTTATAGAAACTTTCGCCCGCGTAAGAATCAAAGCTGACGTTAAGTCTGTCGTAAATCTTTCCGACCTCTTTAAGCGTAAGCGCCTTAAAGAACTCGAAAAGCTCGTTGGCTTCTTTATCTCCCTGTTCTATTTTTTTGAATTCATGGCGAGCGGCTTCGTCAAGCGCAGGGTTCTTCTCCGCTTCCTCGTGGAAACGAACGTAAAGACGCATAAGCTCCCTTACGCCGCCTTGCTCTACGGTCTTTCTGTCACCCCAGGTGTTGAATGCAACTATCAGTTTGCCGAACTGAGTGCCGTAATCGCCGAGGTGATTTATACCCACGGCATTGTAGCCGAGGAATTTATACGTTCTGTAAAGTGCTGCGCCTATAACCGTGGTCGAAAGGTGCCCGATATGAAAGGGCTTGGCTATGTTTACGGACGAATAGTCTATACAAATAGTTTTCCCCTTACCCTCGTCGGACGAGCCGTATTTTTCACCCGCGGACAAAACGTTTGAAAGCACGTCCCTTACAAACGTTTTTCTGTTTACCCTGAAATTAAGGTAACCCGAAGCCACGTTTACTTCCTCTATAAACTCGTCGGGCGCAAATTCCCCTTTAAGTTTTTCGGTAATCGCCACGGGCGACATATGCATCGCCTTGGCAAAACGGAAGCACGGCAGGGCGTAATCGCCAAGCTCGGTATTCGGAGGTAGGCATATAAATGAGCAAATTTCCTCGCTTGTAAAGCCTTCTACCTTAAGTTTAGTTGCTATGTGTTTTTTGTAATCCATATTTATACACCTTTGTCCGCTGTACTATATACTAATATACTAAATTATATACTCAAATATATTAACACATTTTTTTGCGTTTAGCAACTTTTTAGATAGAATTTTTTTAGTCGAAGAATTGAAATTCCGTTATATAAAAACAGCGTGTGAGAAAAGTTTTTCACAATTCCCGCACGCCGTATATACTAAAAAAATCCGTTACCCGCCTTTTTCGCACATTATCACATATTTTTCGGATTATTTCTTTCAAACTCCACAAGCTTTTTCGAAGCAATCACGCCCAAAACAAACAGAACTGCGCCGAGGATAATCTCCCACCACGAAGCGGAGCCCGCCCCCCAGGAAAGATACACTTCGTATATTTCGGGGTTGAAAAACATAGTCAACGCCGCGCCTACCGAAAGCCCGGTTATAAAGAAATACGCCCCGCCCTCATAGTTCTTCAAAAGGCTTGTCATAACCGAAGAAAAGGTCAAAAGCCCGATAACAAACCCGACTACAAGGCACACGAATACCATAAGCAACGGTAAATTACTCAAAAGCCCGAAGCTTACCGAATTCATAAGCGGGGTAAACAGCCCGAGCGCCATAAGCAGAGCCGTCGCGCTGAGCCCGGGCACTATCTGCGTTATCGCAACGGCGTACCCGAGAATTATAAACAATAAATAATGATACGCGCTAAGGTTTTCGAGAGAACGTTCGTAAGAATCGAAAAATACAGAGAATACCGAAATTCCTATAGGTAAAATCACGCCCGCCGCAAGCAGAACAAAGCGCAACGGCGTTCTCTCTTTTTCCTTTATTTTGTCCGTTATTACGGGCAGTGCGCCAATCATAAGCCCCGCAAACAGAGCTACAACCGCAAACGGAATTACATTCATAAGTTTCCTTACGCCGAAAAATCCGCCGGCTATTCCGATAACCCCGCCTATTATCACGGGCAACAAAAACAAAAAGCATTTTTTAAATTTTTTAAAAAGGTTGCCCATGGCGAAAAGAAGCTTTTCGTACAAGCCGAAAATAATAGAAACCGCCGCGCCGCTGACGCCCGGCACTATTATGGCAAGTCCTATAAAAAAGCCGAGAATCCCGCCCTTAAAAACATCGGATTTACTCCGATATCCGAGCGAAAGCTCTCCCTCGGTTACTTTTTCGGCGTTGGTTTTTTCTTTTTCCATAACTTTCTCCGTCGGTTTTATCTACAAATATTTATCGTCTTACTCCGCACTGTTTATTCTTCAAGAATAACTTTAAAACAAAAAGCGGCGTTTATCGCGCAAAAACGGCGTATTTTTCTTTTTATTCCGAAAGGCGGCATCCTTCCTCTAAGGCTCAAAAACGTTTAAGTTACTTAGCCGAGCGGAAAATAAACCACCTAGGAATTTAAATGAGGCTTTTTTTAATCGTAACCGCTTCGTTACAAAATCAATATATTCCTTTAAAGCGGCCGTAATAACAAAACTTTAAATTTTACGCTTTTATTTTATCACTGCATAGTTTTTTGTCAAGCAAATGAGCCTTTATCTCAAGTCTTTTGTTTTTTACTTGACTATTTATGCCGATAGTAGTAAAATTAACCGTGCAAGAATTTAAGATATAAAATATCTTTTCGGAATAAAAGAGAATCTTATGGATAAAATCATAAAACTGACCCCGGCGATAAAAGATTACGTCTGGGGTGGAGAAAAGCTTAAAAAGTACGGCAAAACGGCGGATACTAATATCGCCGAAACTTGGGAACTTTCTTTTCATAAAGACGGCCTGTGTCTGTGCGAGGACGGCACTCCCTTGCGCGACGCGGTAACCGCTGCGGATCTCGGCGAAAACGTTAAGGATTTTCCCTTCTTCCCTATGCTCATTAAGCTGATAGACGCCAAGGACAATCTTTCGGTGCAGGTTCACCCGTCCGACGAATACGCCCTTAAAAACGAAGGACAGTTCGGCAAAACCGAAATGTGGTACGTTGTAGAGGCGGACGAGGGCGCGGGGCTTTACCTCGGCTTAAAAAAGGACGTGACGAAAGAAGAATTTGCCGCTTCCATAGAAAACAACACAGTGCTTTCCCTTTTAAACTTCGTCAAAGTGAAAAAAGGCGACCATTACTTTATCAAGTCCGGAACCATTCACGCCATAGGCAAGGGCTGCACGATATGCGAAATACAGCAAAACAGCAACCTGACATACCGCGTTTACGACTACGACAGACGTGATAAAAACGGCAACCCCAGAGAGCTTCACGTGGAAAAGGCAAAATTAGTAGCAGATCTCCACGGCAAGAAACCCGTCTCCGTAGATATAGAAGAACCCGGTTGCCGCCTTATCGGTTGCAGCAAATATTTCACCGTAAGGTATGCCGAAGTGAACGGTAACGCAACGTTCGATGCAACCGCTCAAAGCTTTTTCGCCGTAACGGTGGTTGCGGGCAATTGCGATATAGAAGGCAGAACGGCAAGCGCGGGCGATACGTTCTTCGTCCCCGCAGGCTACGGAAGATTCACGTTGAGCGGCAATGCGGAAGTTATTCTTTCCGACGTAGAAAAATACTTTGCGACCGTCACCCGCGACGATATTTCCGTTAAAGCCGAAGTGGTTTCTTCAAACGGCAACGTTATAGCCGTAGGAATGAAGCGCATAGAAAATGAAAATCCGGAAGAAGAGAAAAGCAGACTTCTTGAAAAAATCCTTCTTTTCCTCGGTATGGATACAAGCGATTTATCCGGAATAAAATCAGATTTTTAAAACATAAAAACGCCCTATATCAAACATAAACGGCGTATTTTATAAATATTCAGGAGTAAAAACATGAGCGAAAACTGCACACACGATTGCTCTACCTGCAGCGAAAATTGTTCGGAAGCGAACGCTATTCCGAAGGAAAAACTGAACGAGCTTTCTTCCGTAAAAAAAGTAATTGCGGTAGTAAGCGGCAAAGGCGGAGTAGGTAAATCTTCTATAACGGCTATGCTTGCCGTACTCGCAAGAAGAAAAGGCTTTGAAACGGCTGTGCTCGACGCGGACATCACAGGTCCTTCCATTCCTAAAATGTTCGGGCTTACGGAAAAGGCGGAAGGCTCCGAAACGGGAATTTTCCCCGTAAGAACCAAGACGGGCATCAAAACCATGTCTTTAAACCTTCTTCTCGAAAACGACACAGACCCGGTTGTCTGGCGCGGTCCGGTCATTGCCGGTTGCGTAAAGCAATTCTGGACGGACGTCATCTGGGACAAAGTGGATTATATGTTCGTGGATATGCCCCCGGGAACGGGCGACGTTCCGCTGACGGTATTCCAGTCCCTGCCCGTTGACGGAATAATCATCGTAACCACCCCGCAGGAGCTTGTTTCGATGATAGTGGAAAAAGCCGTTAAAATGGCGGAACTTATGAACATCCCCGTCCTCGGCATTGTTGAAAATATGGCGTACTTCAAGTGCGATCAATGCGGCAAAAAACACTATATTTACGGCAAGGGCGACGTTAAAAAAGTCGCCGAAGAACACAATATAAAACTGACGGCGGAGCTTCCCGTAAACCCCGCGCTCACCTCTCTTTGCGACAAGGGGCTTATCGAACTGTTTGAAGAAACGGCGCTCGACGAGCTTTCGGACGGCATAGAGTAAAAAATTCAACACCCGTTTAAGGAAACCATAATGAAAAAAACCGTAGTCGTCGGCATGAGCGGAGGAGTAGACAGCTCCGTCGCCGCCCTTCTTCTTAAAAACCAAGGTTACAACGTAATAGGACTTTTTATGGTCAACTGGGAAGAAACCGACGAGAACGGTTGCTGCACGGCGGACGATGATTATTCGGACGTACGCAGGGTGGCTAACCTTATAGGCATTCCCTACTACACCGTAAATTTCGCAAAGGAATATTACGACAGAGTTTTCTCGTACTTTTTAAAAGAATATTCCGCCGGCAGAACGCCTAATCCGGACGTCCTCTGCAATCGTGAAATTAAGTTCGGTCCGTTCTTAAAGTATGCGGAAGAGCTTGGCGCAGACTACATAGCCACAGGGCATTACTGCGGTATTTCGCACGAAAACGGCATAAATTACCTTTTGAAAGCAAAGGATCAGAACAAGGACCAGACGTACTTTTTAAACCAGCTTTCGCAAAGTCAGCTTGAAAAAGTACTCTTCCCTCTTGCAGATCTCGATAAGACCGAAGTAAGAAAAATAGCAGAAGAAAACGGGCTTGCCACCGCCGCGAAAAAGGATTCGACGGGCATCTGTTTTATAGGCGAAAGAAACTTCAGAAAGTTTTTAATGAACTATCTCCCCGCGCAGGAGGGCGAAATAAGAACTTACGACGGCAGGGTTCTCGGCAAACACTACGGGCTTATGTACTACACGATAGGTCAGAGAAAAGGGCTTGACATAGGCGGGCAAAAGGGCGACGAAGGACGTTGGTTCGTTATAGAAAAGGACTTAAAAAACAATATTCTTTACGTTGCGCACGGCTGCGAGGAAAAGCTGTATTCTTCCGCCCTGGAAATGGACGCCTGCAACTGGATTCCCTTTCCGCCCGAAAAGAAAGATTTTCATTGCACCGCAAAGTTCCGCTACCGCCAGCCGGAACAGGGCTGTACGGTTCACATACGCGGCGAAAACGGCACAAAGAGAAGCATTCTTGTAGAGTTTGACGAAAAGCAACGCGCCATAACCGAAGGTCAATTCGCGGTATTCTACGATGGCGAAAAATGCATCGGCGGAGGCGTTATAGAAAAGGCAATTTTTTAATTAAAATTTCAGATGATTTTTTAATTGATTTTACGGGTCGTTTTTATAAAAGTGCGCTAAATCGCACAAAAACGGCTTGTTTTATGTACCCGTAGTGTAACTGGATAACATTATGGCCTCCGACGCCATCGAGTTCGGGTTCGAGCCCCGACGGGTACACCAATTTTCGAGGACTTCGCTTTTTTGTCCAAATAAAAACAGACAGGTTTTTATCCCTGTCTTTTTTTATTTCTCCTTTTTTGCTTGTCCTCTCTTCATTTCCCCGTCGCATTTACGAAATAATGTAGCGCGCCCTATCGGAAATCACATGGCTTTTCGCGTGTTTCGGGCTTCAACAGCCTCATAACATCCGTGATATTTGTTGTTTAACTTTATAAACAACCTCACAGCAAAGCGGAACGCGGTTACAAGCAACGCGTAATATACGGCAATTAAAATTGCGTTCAGTGACATATTTCGGAATAAAAACAAAAACTCCGGTTTGATTATGTAGTATATAAATGTTATACCGCGCATTTCCATATCGTAGAACACCAAAGCCCAACTCAGCATGGCAAAAATCGTTACCCATATTTTTAGCCTGTCTGTTTTGTTTAATGCGTTCGTTCTGAATAAATGAATTCCCGCAACAAACAGAAACCCGTGACTAAAACAGCTGATTAAAACCTCTTTTAAGGTAAAACTGTTTGCGACCGTGAATCCGAATAAAGAATAAAACGTAAAATAACCCAAGCCTGCCATTATTCCGTAAAACGCGCCTACGCCGTAAAGAGATTTTATTTTAAAGACCAAAATAACGCACATCAAAAAGTATGTTACGGAGCTTATTTCTACGGGGATAGCTAAATACCCCCTTACGTTCTGCATAACGTAATAAACAAGTTTGTACACAAACACCACTATGCTTAAAATCCTTAAAATAAGTTCGTTTCTCTTCGTTTTTTCGAGAAAATGACTTAATAAAAACATAACTGCAAAACTGCAAGCGCTTACTAAATTGAACATTTTTTCTCTCCTTTGTCAAAAAAAACTATTATGTCTTATAGACTATTAAATATTATATAGTAGTCTGTTAAAAAAATATATCGCCCTCAGGCAACATATTTTTAAATATCAAAGCAAAAATTCGGTTTTATATAATATATTGAAGTAATTTCGTATGTTTTGCAAACTTGCTTTACTTCTTACATAAACCAGTTCCACACGTGCCAGGGTTCAAAAGAGCCTGCAGCAATACACATGGAAGCATACCCGATTATAAATGCGGCTAAGAAGCAAACAAGCCCTATAATCGCAACTAATTTCAATTTGAATGCAGTCTTTTTGGAAATCGCGGGGTGCATGGAAATCGACGGATAAGCTCTGTCGTTTGCCGTATTTTTACACCATCTTACATAGACCTTTCCCCACTGTTTTGCGTACATAAACAAGTAAAACGTTCCGATTGCGGAAAGCACCGAAAGACCGATGCAGGCAATACCTAAAAGTAACGCAGGGAAATACGGGATATACGGAATAAGCTCTGCGATATTAACGGTTGTAATCAGGCAGCCGCCGGTAACGAGACACGCGACTGAAAAACCGCCGAGCGCAATAACCGACGCCCATATCAACACATACACCATCGCAGCGGGAACAGACAAAAACACCAGACCGGTAACTTTAACGCCTTTCTTTAATTTATTTTCGGGTTCGGCTTTCGGCAAATATTCTTTTGCTATTTCCTTCGGCGAAGAAAGTTTCTTTACAATTTCTTCTTCCGTCAACCCCTCCTCGAGTTTAAATTCAAAATGACCTTCGAATTCCGAAATAATATCGTCTATTTCGTCAACATTGTTTAACTTAAGCTCTTTTCTTAATTCGTCAAGATATTCTTGCTTTGTCATATTATTTTTCTCCTTGTATTATTTTATTTACGATTGCCGTAAAACTCAGCCACTCTGCCGAGTCGTTTTCGAATTCTTCTTTCCCGAGTTGCGTTAACGAATAATATTTTCTCGGCGGTCCGCCGCTGTCCTCGGATAAATACGTTTTAACAAGCCCGTCGGCTTTTAATTTTCTTAAAATCGGGTACACCGTGCCGTCCGATATATCTATCTGATTTGAAATATATTCGGAAAGTTCGTATCCGTACATATCCTTTTTACTGAGTATTGCCAGAATACACAGTTCGATAACGCCTTTTTTATATTGAATATTCACTCTATCGCCACCTTTTTTATTTTGTTTACTACTATATATTATTCAATAGTTGACGGTTTGTCAACTGTTTTTATCAAAAAAATAAAAAAAGTTTAAAAATTTTGAATTCAAGCCTGTACAGCTTCGGATTTTTAGCTCATTATAACAACAAAAGCAGCCACATTCAATGTGACTGCTTTTATAAAAAACGCATCAAGCGCTTTCTGTGAAAAACGAATTATTATATCGTTTAAAGCTTTTTATTTGAATTTTCTTGACTTTTTAAAACCGTAAACGGCAAAGCCCAGGAATACCAGACATACAAAAGACTGAGCGATTGCAATACTGCCCGAACAACCCGAAGAAGATTCCGAAGGTTTATCACCAGTGCTGTTTCCGCCGCCCACGATATTCATTTCGACACTGCAATCGAAACCGCCGTATTCGAACTTAACCGTGCACGTACCCGAAGCAGTATTATCGAACCCGCTGAAATACACGTCGTTATGAGCCAACGAAATTTCGCCTATTCTGCCGCTCTGGAAAGTCAGTTTTAAAGAACCGTCTCTCAAGTCGATAATTTCGCCCACGTTGTATTCTGTTTTAGGGCTGTCTTTAATTTCGATGGCAAGCAGAACGTCCTGCAATACGTTGATCGTAAAATCGCATTCGCAACCTTCGTATTTTATCTTCAGGGTTTGTTCTCCTGCGTCGGTACTGTAATAGCCCTCGTAACTTACGGACTCGTCTCCCAAATCCACTATAACGAAATCTACGCTGTTACCTTTTGCCGTGCCCGCCTCAAACCAGGCTTTAAGCTTGCTACCGCTTAAATCCAGGCTTTCATAGCCCGTGTAATACTTTTTATCGGCAGTTTCGATTACCTCGATCGCTCTTATATAATCGGAACACTCCAAATCCACATCACACGTGTATGTGTTGCCGTTCGCCCCAAAGGATAACTCAACCGTATTCTTACCTATTTGCGAAAGCTTTTCGAGCGAAGTAACGCAATCGCTCATCGAAACGTACGTCAGAGAGTTGTCGGCAAATTCAACTTTTAATCTTCCGCCGCTGAGATCCAATTTTTTATTATACAAAAACTTTTCCGCAGCGGGCATATCGGAAACGGAAACCTTGCTCACCTGAGCGGCTTCGCGTACGGTGATAGCGACGGGGACGTCTTTTTTATTAAGATTACCGTCCGTGGCTGTTACCGTAACATTATAAGTACCAGTGCTGTCGGGGGTAAAAGAAATACCCGATTCGTTAAGCGATACGTCCGAACCGTCTTGTTTTTTAACGGTATACGATAAATCCGCGCCGTATCCGACCGCTCCCGATTTAGCCGTTACTACGGATAAATCCACAGGGAATCCCACTACGCCGCTATTCAGCGTGTCGGGTACCGTAACCACGGGTTCGCCTTGATATTTATAGACGGAAGAAACTTTAAGCCCGGAAAGGTACGCGCCGCCGTCCGCCTTATCGTTGTCGCTGGCATCGGTAATACGAACATATATCACTTTTGAAGAGTCCAAAAACTTTGTAACATCTAAAGTATATATTTGTTTATCCGCAGACCTCGAACCGCAAAGTATATCCGTCCACAACGCCAAAGAAGTGTACGCGGCAGGTTCTTCGCTTGTAATCTTGTTGCCGGTAGAAACGGACAATCTGAAAGTTCCCCAGACGTCTGCTTTCAACAACAAATTAGAAAAAACGTAGTTATCGGTATCTTCTTCGGGGACGCTGAATTTGTATACTCCGTAGGGTGCATCTATCAAAGCGTAAGAGCAGTGCGACAAATTGTTGCCCACTTCGCCGTTGCTTATGTAGGTGTTATACATAACGCCCTTATAAGTGTCGGTAGTTTTTTCGCCGTAAATACGGTAAGCGTCGTCTTTTAAATCTTTGACGGTTGCGGCAAAACCCGTTTCTTTTTCAGTATAAACTTCAGGGAAAAATTCGCTTTCCGCTACAGAACCGTCGTGGAAGAACCTAAGACGGTCTACAACCTGCAACGAACCGCCTATCTTCGGGTTGCTTCTCATTCTGAAAAACAGCCTGTCCGTTTCGGGTTTCCCGTTCAGATACTCCTCGGCAAAGACGTCGATGGTCGTATAAATGTGTTTAACGCCCGCCATCGGATCGAAAACTTTATAATTCTCAAAATCGTCGGTCGTGGAAATTAACATTACGCCGTCGCCGCTGAAAACGCCGTCTATATAAAAATGTTTTGTGTCTTTCGGGATATCCACGGCGTAGTCTATATAATTTTCTACGTTCCCGGTCTGTCCGCCTACCAAACGAATTTTAAACGTGGGGTTCGACATAATGGAAGAACCGAGTTCGTCATAGAAGTCCGCCCCTTCATAAATCTGACAGTCGTAAAAACTTTTAACGGTCATATCTATAACGGTGCCCGTTTTAATTTCAGCCGCCGCGATTGTATTTCCGAAAAGAGAAAAAGCAGTTCCCGTTACCGCGGCGAACAACACCGCGGTAAGTAAACTTAAAATTATTTTTTTTAATGACTTAATCATTAAAACAGCTCCTTAAAACTAATGATATTTGCCCTCGTAAACTTAACGAGATTTTTTACGGAGCAACGTAGCCGAAAAACCTAAAACCATCAAAGCAGCCATAATGTTTACGGACATGATACTGCTTCCGCAACCGCCGTCTTCTTCATTGCCGGAGGGTTCAGTGCCGCTGCCAGTATCGCCGGTATTATCTCCGCTGTTACCGGAACTGCTGTCGTCGGGACCGGGAGCAGGTGTCTCTTCTTCTACGGTAATAGTGAGTTCTTCACTTGCAACGCCGTCGATTACAACTTTAATTTTGTAAGTTCCGGCTGCGGTATCGGTGCCTAAAGTATACGTTAATGCCGTATAATCTTCCACTACGGTATCGTTTACGTACCATACAACGGTAGCGGGAGTTGTGGTTGCGGGGGTGTGAGCCGCTGTAACGGTAACAGCCGTACCTACGGTAACGGTAGTATTATCCGCGCTTAAAGATACAGCGGTGATTGTGGGATCTTCTTCTTCGTAATATCCCGTCAAAGACATGCCTATTACCTGAGCACCGCCGCCGGAAACGCCCGTTGCGTCGGAAAATCTTACATATAAACCGCCGTTTTCGTTCAGATAGTCGGTTACGTCAATCGTGTATTCGGTTACTGCCGCGGTAAACGGGCACAAAACGAACTGCCAGTTTTCAACTCCGAAAGGATCCGGGGTGCCTTCACCGGTATAAATAGCAACGGCTGCGTCGCACGCGAAAACAAGCTTTAATTTAGCGCCTGCGAAACCATTTTCCATATCCAACGTATTAACGCCGTCGAATTTATAGGTCAGAACGCCGCCGTGTACCTTACCGCTGCGCGAAGCGTCGATGGGGAAGCCGCCGTCCGCATAACGAACGCCGCTCTCGAGCTGTCCGCCGACGGACATATTGCTTACAAAAAATTCTGAATCGAAATTGCTGTTTTCGCTATCCACGCTGAATCCGACGGTATCCGTCGTATAGTAACTCGGGAAGGTTTCCCCTGCAGTAAGAATAGTTCCGTTGTGTGCAAAGTTAACGTAATCGCGCAGTTTGAAAGATTTATTGTCCGCCGAACCGGTAACTTTAATATACACGGTACCCGTGTGCTGAACGCCTTCGAGCAAGTTCGAAGTATCCGCTATCTGTAAATCCTGATCTACGCTCCATTTTTTAGAATAGCTTTCGCCGTCGGTAGAAACGGATAAAGCAACGGTATTAAAACAGCTTGATATTTTCAATATCGTAGTATCTTCGGGAAGAAGAATTTTCCAGACTATGTAACTGTCCTCACCATTTTTTCGACCGAATCTCGTTTCGCTGTTTCCTCCGCCGTAATCGGTCAAACCGGTTTCTACATTCTCGTAAGCGTCGGTCATATTTACCTGGTCTACAACGTAAAACGCGTTTTCTCTCATATCGATTTCGGGTTTGGAGGGTGTTGCCGCCTCATCTGCAGAAACCGAAGTAACGCCGCAGAGAGCAGTTACTGCCATCGCAAAAGCGATCAATAAAGTAAGTAATTTTTTCTTCATTTTTTCTTCTCCTTATGAAAAAATATATTTTCTTTTCCCTTTCGAGGAAAATTAACTTGATTAGCCGACGTTTTCAGACGTATCAGCCTTTTAAAGAAACGTTTACGTGCGGAACGTTTTCGCGTATCAGTTGGAAAAACTGTTCTGCCGTTACGATCTCTACGTCGTCGTCCAGATTTTGATACATTTCCACGGCGTCGCTGTAATCTCTGCTCCACGGATGAAGATTTACGAGAGTGTAACCTTCTATTGAACGGGGATTAACGGGGAAATTGTTGATTTTTTCCGCAATGGAAGCGCCCGTTTCGGGCTCCCACAAAGAAAGCCTGCAGGTTACGAACGGCATACCGTTCTCCGACCAATAGACGGAACCTTTTTCCGCTGCATAATAATCGCCTATCATACACTGAACGCCAAGCAATCCGGGAACACGCGAATAGTATTCGACAACGTCCTCCGTTACGCACGTATCGAGGATTTGCAGCGTCGTTAAGTCTCCGCGTTTCAAATAAGTTGCAAGTCTGCCGCAAAAATCGGACAGGTCGGGATACACCGAAGGATTTATATAACCTTGACCGGAAACGGCAGCCACGAGGTAATCGCCCGCGGAACCTATCTGGTTGTAAATATATCTTTGTAAAGCGGGCTGTATATCTATCGCCGAGGGCGAAATATTCCATCCCATCGGGAAATCCGCGCGTTCGGCGGCAAAATATTTTTTACTTGCATCGGGAGACAACGTATTGGAAAGCGCCTGTATATTATCCCCGTCGGAACATACGATGCACACGTAATGCTTGTTTTCTACTTCTTTGCGCTCGTATTGAACCATTTGTTTTAACTGTTTTACGCCGAAAAACTCGGTACAGCTAAAAACGGAAAGGTTTGCGCTCCAGTCGGAGGCGATAGTAAAATTGCCGTTCATAGAACTCACGTTTACGTGCGAAGTTTCGTCTATCGGGCCCCAACCGAAAACAGGGCTGTCGGTCTTCGTCCATTCGTGCACTTCGCCGCGGAGTTGCAACGCTTCCAAAGTTTCTTTGCTTTGATAAAAACTGTAGTATTTGCAGGCGATCGCGTAATCGCACATCATCTCCACGCCTCCGGCAAGCTGACACAGACCGGAATTGTTTAATTTGTCCTTATAATTTTCGAAACACCATCTGTCGTTTTTATCGGTAACGTCAAGTTTTTTCGTCAATCCCAAATCTATATACTTTTGCTCTACGGACGCGTCTACAGGGATCCACCCCTCTACTCCGCATATTGTTACGGCCACGTTTTTGGACTCGCCGTTTTGCGAACGGTTATATAGAATATAGCCTGCGTTTTCGCCGAAACGCGTTTTGTAGTCCTCTACCATCTGCGCTATCGTTACGTTCTCGGTCGTTAAGCCGTATTCTTTGCAAATTTCGTTAAGCCACATCGAATGATGATAGCTTCCCGAGCAATAATATTCTGCCGCGGTCTGAGCAAAAAGCCCCTGAATCGCAGCTCCCGCAAGGATATCGCTGCCGCTCAAACCTCTTTCCACGTTGTAACCGAAAACTTTTAAATGACGGTTTTCGTTCATTTTAAAACTTTCGAAATACGTAAAATCGTCATCTGCGAGGTTAAGTTCATAAGGATCCTGCTCGGCAGGTTCGGTTGAGTCGGATGGTCCCGAAGAGTCGTTTTCTTTGCACGCGACCATTCCGAAAAGCAAGCAAAGGATCAGCAAAAAGGGAAATATTTTTATAAGCTTTTCTTTCATATAATCAGTTCTCCGTACAATCAACGTCTACCTGAGGTACGTTTGCGCGAATCATTTTAAAGAAATTATCCGCAGTTACGACGATTGTATTTTCATCGAGATTTTTAACGAGTTCCACAACGTCTGTGTACGACGTAGACCAGGGATGCACGTTGATTACGCTGTATCCGTTAATGGAAGTCGGATCCTTTTCGCACACATTTACCTGCGCGGCGATATTAGCGCCCGTCGTTTCCCAAAGAGAGAAGCGGCACGTAACGAACGGCATTCCGTTTTTCCAATAAACCGAACCGTGTTTAGCGGCATATTTCCAACCGGACATAACCGCGCAACCGTACAGACCTTCGATTTTTGAATAATATTCGAAAGCGTCGACGTCGATGGCTTCTTCCAAAATCTGCAAACTGTGGCAATCCGCCCTCTTAAGATAGTTACCGAGACGCTCCGTGAACAGCTTGAGCGCTTCCTGCGGGTAAGACGACGGATACATATAACCCGCACCCGAAACCGAAGCTACGAAATAATCATTCTCATCCATATTGCGATAGAGATAATTCATAATGCTCGGCTGCAAATCGACACAACTTACGTTAAGCGTCCAACCCATTTTGAAATTTTCTCTGTCTGCAAGATAATAAGCCGCGCTGAACGGGAAAGTATTGGAAACCGCCTGTATGTTATCTCCGTCGCTCATCATAATGCAAACGTAATGTTTGCCTTTTTGCGCAGTTACTTCTTTATGTAGGCTTTTCTGCGTGAAGGAAGTCCCCCACGCATCCGAACATAAAACGGTCATGTTGGCGCTCGTGTCCGAAGCGACGGTAAACTCTGCGTTATTCGACGCGATGGTTACGTCCTGACCTTCGGTGGTGGGTCCCCAACCGAATATAGGCGAATCGTCATCCGTCCAGCTCTGCACTCTGTTTCTGAAAGCAAGCGTCGAAATATCCGTATCTACCTGATAAAATCCGTAATATTTCCCGGCTATCCAATAATCGCGCGGGTACCATAAATCGGGCGAAAGCTGAAAGAGCGCGTCCGTAGCGAACTTATCTTTATAATCGTAATAACAGTCGGATTCCGTCATTTCGGTTACGTCCATAAGTTTTTCCATGTTGTAACCTTTTTTGCTGGAAAACTGCCTTTCCTGAGTAGTGTCCACGGGGATTGCGTTAAAAATACCCGCAAGGCTTGTCGCCACGTTTACGGATTCGGGGTTCTTAGCTTTATCGTACAAAATGTATTTGGCGTCCGCGCCGAATTTTTCTTTATACGCGTTAACCATCGAATCGAACGTAACGGTTTCGGTGGTAACCCCGTACGTATCTTTCAGATCCTGCAACCAAAGTTCGTTTGCGGAAAAAGTTAAATTATAATAAGTGATCTCGTCCCTGTTGAACAATCCCTGTATGGCGATAGCGGTAAACGCCTGAGCAAAATTGTCGTCCTCCCCCTTCCACACGAGCAATTTATTATCGCCGTTCATTTTAAAATTTTTGTAATAATCGTACTCTACGGTTGTCGGAGTTTCACCCGAAGATGAGTCGTCGGACGGTTTGTCCGATTGATCTCCGTTATTTTGTCCGCAACCTGCAAAACACGCAAAAACAAGCATTATCGCAAGAAAAAATGTAAAAAACTTCTTCATCTTTTTCATATAAATCTACACCTTATCTTTTTTATTTAATTCCGGAAATACTCATGGACGCCAGGAAATATTTCTGGCATACAAAATACGTAGCGACCACGGGAACCGTAATGGATATAAGAGCCGCCGCGCGAAGATAAGAGTCTCCGCTGCCCTCGAACTGAGGATAAAAGCTCATAAGTTTCAACTGAATTACAAATTTGGACGGGTCGTGCGTAACAATCAACGGCCAAAGATACTCGTTCCATTTAGCGGTAAAGGTCATAATGCAAAACGTAAGTATGACCGAACGGCACATGGGAAAAGCAATCTGGAAAATTTTTCTCAACTCGCCCGCGCCGTCTATATCTGCGGCTTCGAGGCACGCGTCCGGTATCTGATGCATAAACTGACGGAACATAAACACGCCGAATACGTTGATAAATCCGGGAAGAAATACGCCCGTCAATGTCTCGGTAACGCCCAAGCCGTCAACGATGATATAAATCGGAATGAGCAATACTTCGCCCGGGACCATCATCGAAGCCAATATAAGCCAGAACCAGACGTCCCTTCCTTTAAATCTCAGTTTGCCGAAGCAATAGCCGAGAACAAACGCAAACACCAGACTTACGACGAGACTTACGACAACTACAACTATACTGTTGAAAAAGCCTTGCCATAAATCGCCTACTCTGAAAGCTTCCGCGTAGTTGGAAAAATGAATGCCGCCTTGCGGCCACCAATAAATCTTTCCGGGTTTTCCTATAAAATCGAGCGAAGTCAGCGACGACGCCAACTGCAACCAATACGGAAAAACCAGCAAAAAGCCCATAAACGCCATAAATAAGACGCAAAAAGTAACGACAAGCGCGTTAACGACCTTTTTTCTCTTACTTACAAGAGGTTTCAATTCGGTATTATTCATACGAAACCTCCTTATTGTTGAGCTTCATCTGTATGACAGAAAATATCATGACTACTAAAAACAATACCATGGCATAAGCGCTCGCCACGCCCATTTTGGAGCGCTCGAAGGCAAGATAGTAAACGTACAGCACCGAAGACTGCGTTTTGCTTCCGCCGCTGGTAATAAGTTGCATGGGACCTATTACCTTAAAGCCGTTGATTATAGAATTGACAAGATTTAACGTAATGGTATTTGAAATCAAAGGGAGCGTAATGTAAATATACGCCTTTAATTTGCTGTCCGTTTCGAGGCTTGCGGCTTCAAGGTAAGTATCGGGTACGCCGATAATAGCCGCATAATAAATAAGCAACCCGCCGCTGAACCCTAAAAATACGGACGTAAACATTAAAGCAAAAAGCGCATATTTTTCTTCGTTAAAATAGTTTATCGGGTTATCCAACGCGCCTATCGACATAAGCAGCGAATTAACTATGCCCGATTCGCTGCCGTCGAAAAGCAACTGAATAATGTTGCTCCCGACAACTGCTGAAACAAGTGCCGGCCAATACAGCACGGCAAGAAAAATCTTTTTACCGCGGGGTATTCTGGTAAGCATAAAGCCGAGTAACAACCCGAAAAAATTGCTCCCTATAGTGGTAAAAAACGCCCACTTGACGGATACCCAGAGCGACGACCAGAATTCGGCGTCGTACAGTTCGTGGTTTTTATCGAAAATTCTTATGTAATTATCAAAAGTAAAGCGAGTAATGTTGGCAACGCTCGTCTTCATATTCGTAAAGCTTATAACTATAGCGAATATGAAGGCGGCGGCAAAAAACACAAGCCAGAAAATCAAGGGTATCGCCATCAGGGAATACGCCTTTATTTCATTGCGATATTTAAATTTGACAGAATTATTTTTTTTATTAGTCACTTTAAGAATACAACTCCTTGAGATCTTTGGCAAGAGTCGTCTGAATTTTATCCAAGGTCTTAGCTTCCCCGTTCTTGAGCCATGCGGTCATAAGTCCGCTAAGCTCTTTCTGCGTCTGGCTCCATATGCCCGTTCCGGGACGAACCACCGCTTTTTCCAACGACGCGCCGAACATCTGCCAGCTTTCGCTGTTATAATAATCGCTTTCCGCAAACGCCGCTTTTAAAGCGGGCATCTGATAAGAACCCTCTGCATACGCAAGCATGGAAGTCTGATCTTTTATCAAATATTTCATAAAGTCCAAAGCCAAAGCCTTGTTTTTGCTGCGACGGCTCATAGCCAAAGAATAAAGCCCCGCGCAGGATTTCGCTTCGTAACCGTCTTTAAGCGTTATAAGGTCCGCCCACCCCGCATTAAATATGCTTTCTACGGTAGGATCTTTACCGAGCTGATCATACTTTGCAATTTTCCAGCAACCTTCTTCGATAAATAAAACTTTACCTTCTTCGAACTTTGCTTCTTCAAACGTAGAAGATACAACACCGGTAGCGCCGAGTTGTTTTACTATCGTCTCAAGCTCTGCATTTGCAGCCTTGTCTGCAGGATATTCGTCGTTGCAAATAGTAACTTTGGAGAAATCGTCGTTCATAACAGAACCGCCGAGTCTTGCAAGCATGGAAACGTACTGCATAGAAGCAACGGACGCGTATTCGTTACCGGAAGGAATTGTCCACGCGCCTATCTGCTTTCCTGTCGTTCTGTTGTAATCGTTAACCTGTTTGCACCACCACAACATGGAATATTCTTCCTGCTCGCTGCCTAATTTTGTGGGAACACAGGCGTCGATATCGGTATATTGAATTCCGTTAGTGTCCAGAACGTTTTTCATCAGAACACGGTTATAAGCCAAACCGAACGTATTTGCCGCATAAGGAAGCGCATAAACGTCGCCGCCGTAATATCCCGTGTTATATAAAGAGGAATACAACGTATCTTTTACTTCGCTTAACAATTCGGGAGCAATACTGCTGAGGTCTGCAAGTGCCGGATCTCCGAAATAATAAGCAAGTACCTGAATGTACACGCTATCCAACAATAATAAGTCGGGTTCGTTCTTTTTGCCGACCACCATAGCGTAGCTGGTGTAAAAATTATCGGCAGGCTGCGGCGTTAAGTTGATGGTAACGCCTTCGTGCTCTTGTTCGTAAGCTTTCTTGGCTTGCTTAGCGGCTTCGAACTGTGCGTCCGCGCCCGGCCACCATACGGTAATAGACCCGCTTAACGGAGCGTCGGGGTTAACACTGTCGCCGCTGTTGTCCGATCCGCCGCATGCGCAGAAGGCGCATGCGAGCACTGCTATGAGTACACCTGTCACAAATTTTTTCAAAAATCCAGACATAAAAATTCACTCCTAAATTTTTTTTCTTCTATTATACACCCCCCCCCCGCATTGTCAACACAAAAGACACACAAATTACAAATTTTTTTCCGTGGGGGCAGTTTTTTTGAGGAATTATAAGGAATATTAGCCGAAAGGGCAACAAGAAAAATGCGGAAAAATTTACAAAAAATTGTTTTTTGCAGAGTACGGATACAAAAATTTCAGTATGTATCAACCCTGCGAATCAACTGCCGGCACGAGGTTTTCTCTGCATACAACTGCCTGAAAAATATAAAAAAATCCGAGCGAAACGCCTCCGAACAGAGACCCGAATCGCACGGATTTTTATGATAAGATTTTTATTTACAACAATTTTTACTCGGTAAAATTCTTGTTGAGGGGTTTGTATCGTCGGCGGTTTTACCCGCTATCACATCGTCATAATGAGCGACTTTTTTCGTGATATAGTCAAAAATTTCCTGAGCTTCTTTCAATTTTTGCCTGGCTAAAGCAAGTTGCCTGTTCATGATTTCTCTGCGTTCTGCAAGCGTTTCGTCGCCCTGCAAACATAAATCGCCGTAGCGCTTTATATCTTCGATGGACATTCCGCAACCTTTCAGACATTTTATGCCCATAAGCCAGTTGACCGATTCCTCATCGAACACACGGCGGTTTCCGCTATCGCGTTTTACGGGTAAAAGGTTAAGGTTGGTATAATAACGAATGGTATGTTCGCTCATTCCCATAATTTCGGCTATTTGTTTTACGGTATATTTCATAAAAAATCTCCTGAAAAAATAGTAAAAACCCTTGACTTCGAGTAACTCTAACTTATTATACTGTATTTACCTGAAAAAATCAAAGGGAGAACTGTTATGAAAACGATTATATTTAACAACGGTGTAGAAATGCCAATGCTCGGATTCGGAACTTTTCAGATTACCGAGCCGAAACAATGCGAAAAAAGTGTAATTACCGCGATAAATGCAGGTTACAGATTAATCGATACGGCGGAAGCTTACGGAAACGAAAAATACGTCGGTAACGCAATTAAAAACTGCGGAATTAACAGAAAAGAACTCTTTATAACTACAAAACTTAACTTCAACCATTTTGAATCGGATGCGGCAAGAGAAACTCTCAATAAGTCATTAGAAAATCTGCAAACGGACTATATCGACCTTGTTTTATTGCACTGGGGCTTCGGAAATCGTTACGCCGCATGGCGCGTTCTGGAAGAGTTTTACGAGCAAGAAAAAATACGCGCGATAGGCGTATCGAATTTCGAACCGGATATGCTCATCGACTTGATAAACTTCAACAAGGTGAAACCTGCCGTAAATCAGACAGAGACGCATTTGTATTGCCAGCGTAAAGCCGTGCACGAATGGGAAAACAAATACGGGATCGCACATCAGGCATACGCGCCGCTCGGACAGGGTCGGGCAAACGAAATGTTTAATGAAAAAGCCGTAGTTCGTATTGCCGAAAAATACGGAAAAACTCCCGCGCAGGTTTTACTCCGCTATCAGATAGAAAACGGCGTTATCGTTATACCTAAATCCGTTCACGAAAACAGAATTAAAGAAAATATAGACGTTTTCGATTTTTCGCTTGCCAAAGAAGAAATTAACGAACTCGCCGCGCTCGATAAAAACGAGCCGATGATAGGCAAGCCCGAACAGCCGGATTTTACGGAATTTGCAATGACGTGGATTAAATAAAATTTACCATTCTTTGCGCGAAAAACGGGGTTTTTCGGTTAAAACATAATTCCGAATTTATTGCTTACGTCGGCGCTAATTCTTATATAATTATCGGAAAAGTAAAAAGATATTTTTCTTTTTTCAAACGAAATGCCGTACGAATTTTCATCCGAAAGTTTAAAACCGTAATTTGTCATAGCGGTTTTTATTTCGTCTTTTGATGATCTGAAAGTAAGCCCGTATATGATTATAGTCGGGTCGGTAATCGTTATTCTCGTAATATGTTTAGCTTTGTCGGAGTAGTCGGGATAAGAAGTAACAGTATAAATAACGCATTCCTCGGGATCGGTCTGCTCCCCGTTCTCATTTATTGCAGGCGTGTAAGCTGAACCGTAATATTCCTGCCCGCCCATAATCCCGTAACGTTCTTTACAATTTGAAAAATCTATGTCGTCTGCATTGTCGCATATCCAGAATTCAAGATTCGTTTCGGGCTTTTCGATGCCGCCGCTGCCGCAACCGAAAAACATAAGCAGAAGCATGACGGCTAAAATTGTCACTGAAATTCTTTTCATGGATAATTTCTCCTTTTCGCAATCTTCGACATACTTATTATATTATAGTTTCTACTGTTTGTCAATACCGGATTAAAAATATCAATTTAACAAAAAAAACGCCGTAAATCACACATTAACGGCGTTTTTTGTAATTTATGGATGCAATAATCAATCTACACAGTAAGAGGAAGAAAGAGTAACGGTTACTTCTTTTTCCGTGCCGTTTCTCTTTATAAAGAATTTAACGGTTTTGCCTTTTTCAAACATAATTTCGGCGTCGGTTAAATTGAACAATCTGGTAACGGTGACTTTTTCTCCCTCGTATTCTATCGCGGTAACAATGTCGCCCATCGCGAGAATTCCTTCCGCAGGGCTTGAAGAAGCGACCGCGCTAACCGTAACTTCTTCCGAAATACGGGTATCCAAAAGTTCGTAATCGTAATACGCAAAGCTTGAAGAAATCATGTAAGTCACGCCGAGGTTAGCCATAACAAGCTGCGTTTTGGTACCGTTGCAGTTCTTAACGATGTTGTTATAAACTTTTTCCACAATGGACGACGGTATCGCGTAGGCGATGTTATCCACTTTTGTTGAAACAACCTTTGCGTTTACTATACCTATCAGTTTTCCGTTCTTGTCGTAAAGACCGCCGCCGCTGTTTCCGCCGTTGACCGCGGCGTCAATTCTTATAACCCTGTAACTTACGGTCGTTTTCTCGTCCTTGGGCGAGGTCATCTGAATATACTCCGAATCCACGCTGACAATGCCCGCCGTTGCGGAAATACCCTTCGCTTCGGGGTTGCCAACCGCGAGTATGCCGTCGCCCGCGCCGAGCAGGTTGCTGTCGCCGAACTCCGCCGCGCGCAGATATTTACTGCGGAACACAACGGAATCGGTTATTTTAAGAACGGCTATATCGTACGTTGCCGTTGCTCCGACGATTTCGGCATTCACCGCATAAGCGTCATACTCCCTGCCGTACACGAAAACTTTTACAGTTTCCGCAACGCCTTTGGTTACGTTGCTGTCGGCATCGTGAACTACATGGTAGTTTGTTATAACGAATGCGTTGCCCTCGTCGCTGTCTAAATACGCGATGACGCCCGCGCCTTCGCCCGTATATGCTTGCTCCGTATACGACTTACGCCCGTAAAAATCATAGCTGATGACGTATTTTTTAAACGTGCTTACAACCTTGACGGTGGAAAGCAACGCGGTATCGGCAACTTTTGATAAATCCGTGCCGAAAGTCTCCGAAATGTATTCGGGCATATACGCGTTCATAAAATCGTCAAAGGTTTTATTCTCGTTGCCCTCCTGCTTTTTCCACTCTTCGAAAAGTGAAACGACTGTGGGTTGCGCGTCGGCGCCGTTTTTGCCTTTAAGGCTTTCGAGCCACTCGGCTTCCGTGCCCTTAAAACCGTTCTGTACGGCTATCTGGTATGCGCTAAGACCCGCGTTGTCGTTCGAATTCAAAAGGCAGGAGCCGCCAAACGACATGACTAATATCGCCACCAAAGCGATTATGAATACTACAAGCTTGTTTCTTTTCATTTATAACACCTCGCTTGTTTTTTATGATGATAAAACTCCAATCTTAAATTTTTCTTAAAACAGGGACGTTCTTCATCCCTGCGCCCAAATATATTTTAAACCGGACGCCCGCGTTTTAAACCGAGCGCCCGATTAAAAATCATTTTAAGAAGTCGACTATTATCGAATTCTGAACGAAAATGTATTCCGGACGTATTTTCACCCTGCGGGGAGAAACGTCCATAACCGCAGCGTATTTGTTCAGCTCTTCGGAAAACTCCGCAGTGAAATCCGTGCCGAAAAGTCTTTTATATTCCTTTCTGTCAATGCCGTCGTCCGTGCGAAGGGCAAGCATGATAAATTCGTTTTTAATCTCGTCGCCCTCTATAACTTCGCTGTTCTCCTCGGCAAAGTAACCCGAAATAATGCACTTAACGTAATCGTCTATATAAGGAATATTGTTAAACCTTCTGTTCTCCATATGGCTCGAAGCCGCCACGCCTAAGCCGATATACTCGCCGCGCTTCCAGTAGTTTTCGTTGTGCCTCGAGCGAAACCCGGGTTTTGAAAAGTTTGAAACTTCGTAACGCTTGTAGCCGAGGGTGTCGAGATAATCCACGCCGTAAGCGTACAGCTCGGCAACCGCGTCGTCGTCGGGAAGCTCGCCGTTCAGATAGTTTGTATACATCGGCGTGCCGTCCTCCGCTTTAAGCGCGTACATCGAAACGTGCGTCGCTCCGCTTTCCGCAATAACGTCCAGCGTCTTTTTAAGGTCGTCCGAGGTCTGGTCGAAAAGCCCTATCAGTGCGTCCGCATTGAAATTTTCGCCCTTAAGCATAGCCGCGCAGTCGAGGTAATCTTTCAGCGTGTGTATTCTGTTAAGCCGCGAAAGCATTCTGTCGTCCGCCGACTGAAGCCCCACGCTGAACCTGTTTATGCCTGCTTTTCTGTACGCATCAAGCTTAGCCTCGGTAAGTGTGCCAGGATTTATCTCCACGGTAATTTCCGCGTCCGGGAAAAGATTGAATTTTTCCTTGGCTTGCTTCACAACCCCGGTTATGTACTTTTCGTCTACGAAAGACGGAGTGCCGCCGCCTATATACAGCGTATCGAACCGATGATTTTTATATTGATTTGCGCGCGCCTTCATCTCCTTGTACAGACACGCGAAATACAGTTCCGCCTTGCCGTACTCGTTGGGGTAAGAAGCAAAATCGCAATAAGTGCATTTGCTTTTGCAGAACGGAACGTGAACGTATATTCCTGCCATATTTTTTCCTTTAAAGTGTTCTCTTTTATAAATAAGTAGCCTTTTTCGCGCAAAAACGGCACTTTATGCTTTTTGTCAAATTCAGTGGCGGCTATTCGGAATCTATCTTCAGAATGGAAGTAAACGCCTCGCTCGGAACTTCTACCGTGCCGAGTTTACGCATTTTCTTTTTGCCTTCCTTTTGCTTTTCGAGTAGCTTCTTCTTTCTCGTTATATCGCCGCCGTAGCACTTGGCGAGAACGTCCTTTCTGAGCGCCTTAACCGTTTCGCGGGCAATTACCTTGCCGCCTATGCAAGCCTGAATGGGTATTTCGAACATCTGACGGGGGATAACTTCTTTGAGCTTTTCTCCTATCGCCCTGCCGCGCGCGTAAGCTTTTTCCCTGTGAACTATTATGGAGAGCGCGTCGCAAATATCTCCGTTAAGCATCATATCCAGCTTGACAAGGTCGCTCTTCTCGTAGCCGTCAAGCTCGTAATCGAAGCTGGCATAGCCGCGCGTTCTCGACTTCAATCCGTCGAAGAAATCGTAAATAATCTCGTTTAACGGAAGTTTGTACAACAAACGCACCCTGTTGGAATCGAGATAGGTCATATCGAGGAACACCCCTCGTTTTTCCTGACACAAATCCATTATGGGCCCCAGATAATCGGGCGGCGAATATATGCTCGCCTTTACGATAGGCTCTTCCATATATTCGATGTCCGACGGGTCGGGCAGGTGCGACGGGTTGTTTACGACAATCATAGATTTATCAGTCTTGTAAACCTTATAAGAAACGGACGGTGCCGTGGTTATGATATCGAGGTCGAACTCCCTTTCTATTCTTTGCTGAATGATTTCCATATGCAGAAGCCCTAAGAAACCGCATCTGAAACCGAAGCCGAGAGCGATGGAATTATCCGGCTCGAACGTAAGAGAAGCATCGTTCAGTTTAAGCTTTAAAAGGGCGTCTTTAAGGTCGTTGAATTTACTGCCGTCAAGAGGAAAAACCCCCGAAAACACGACGGGAAGCACCTTTTTGTATCCCGGGAGAGCTTCGCTTGCGGGATTGTCCGCATCGGTAATAGTGTCGCCCACGGTGGTGTCCTGTATGGTTTTTATGCTCGCGGCAATGTAGCCTACCTCGCCCGAAACAAGCGAAGCCTTGGGGCGAAGATGCGGGTCGAAAGTACCTACTTCCACCACGTCGAAAACTTTGTTCGACGTAAAGGTTTTAATTCTGCTGCCCGCTTTAACCTCGCCGTCCATTATTCTTACAAAGCAGATAACGCCCTTGTAGTTATCGTAATAGGAATCGAAAATCAAAGCTTTGAGCGGCGCTTCGTCATCGCCCGACGGCGCGGGAATGTGCGTTACTATCTGCTCTAAAACCTCTTCGATATTTATGCCTTCCTTTGCGGAAATTCTCGGTGCGGAAGAACCGTCCAACCCGATAACGTCCTCTATTTCCTTGGCAACCTCGTCGGGGCGGGCGGAAATAAGGTCTATTTTGTTTATTACGGGGAGAATTTCGAGGTTGTTATCGAGCGCAAGATAGGTGTTTGCAAGCGTCTGAGCTTCTATGCCCTGCGACGCGTCAACGATGAGTATTGCCCCCTCGCACGCGGCGAGCGAGCGCGAAACCTCGTAGGTGAAGTCAACGTGACCCGGTGTATCTATAAGGTTAAAGATGTAATCTTTTCCGTCCTTAGCCTTGTACGACATTCTTACCGGCGTAAGCTTTATGGTAATGCCGCGTTCTCTTTCAAGGTCCATGGAGTCGAGAAGCTGATCCTCCATATCCCTTTCCGCAACCTGACCTGTCATCTCTATAATGCGGTCGGCAAGCGTGGATTTACCGTGGTCTATGTGCGCTATTATACAAAAATTTCGTATGTTTTCTTTTACTCTTTTTGCCATATTTTTTTAAAGTGTTTTTTAACAAGCTGCGTATATCGCGCGTTATCGCGCTTTTTCTGTGTATAATTCTGCTCGGAAATACTGTTTTATATTCCGTTATTTCTCCATAAGTTTAACCCAGGCGGGAAACTTCGCAACGAATTCCTCGTTGTTTTCCGTTCTGCCTATCATGCTGATAAGCGACTCCACACCCTCCTCTCTCGAGATAAACCTGCGGACGAGGAACGAACAATCAAGTTCCTTTTTGGAAAGAAGAAGTTCTTCCTTTCTCGTGCCGGAACGGTATAAATCGAACGCGGGGAATATCCTCTTTTCTGCAAGTTCGCGGGTTAAGTGAATTTCCATATTGCCGGTGCCCTTAAACTCTTCGTAGATAACGTCGTCCATCTTGCTGCCCGTGTCTATAAGCGCGGTCGCAAGGATTGTAAGGCTTCCGCCCTCTTTTATGTTTCTCGCCGCGCCGAAGAACTTTTTGGGAAGCTGAAGCGCCGCGGGGTCGATACCGCCGGAAAGAATTTTGCCCGACGACGGAACAACCTGGTTGTACGCGCGGGTAAGGCGGGTTATCGAATCGAGAAGAATAACTACGTCCTTTTCAAGCTCCACAAGGCGTTTAGCCCTCCACATAACAAGCTCCGCCGCCCTGATGTGATGTTCGGGCGGTTCGTCGAACGTGGAGTAAACTACCTCGCCCTTTATACTGCTTTTAAGGTCGGTAACTTCTTCGGGGCGTTCGTCAATCAGAAGGACTATAAGGTGAATGTCCGGGTGGTTGGCTTCTATCGCCTGCGCAACATTTTTAAGCAACGTGGTCTTGCCCGTTTTAGGGGGCGCAACCACCAGCCCGCGCTGACCTTTGCCGAGAGGGCAAAGCAAATCCATCATTCTTAAAGTGAAGCAGTTTTCATCGTCCTTCCTCTCGAGGCTTAAGCGCTCCTGCGGGTAACAAGGGGTAAGGTCGTCGAAGTTTCTGCGCGGAGTTCTCGGCGGCAATCCGTTAACGGAAAGCACTTCCGTCAAAGATGACGAACCCGTTTCCCTCGTCCTTTCTGCTCTGCCCACGACAAAATCGCCCCGCCTCAGCCCGAAATACTTTACCTGCTGACGGGCAAGGAACGTATCGCCCGTGGGGGAAGACTCGTAATTGTTCGCCCTGAGGAAGCCGTAGCCGTCCATATGCATTTCCAGAACGCCGCTGACGGTGTCCGGTTTTTTCTGCTGTTCGTTATCCGCAAACCTCGCGCCCGAGGAAGTCTGATAATCCTTCCGCTCGTAAGGCGTTCTGTTGCCTCTGTTGAAACCTTCGCGCTGACCGTTTTGTCTCTGTCTGTCCGCGTCCCTGTAGAACGTGTTCCCCCTGCCGTCGCGGTTTGTCTGAGAGTTTCCTATAAACACCCCCGTTCTCTGCTGCCTGTTGCCGCCCTGCTGTCTGTCTCTGCCGGCATATTGCTCGGTTTTGTACGAACGGGAATGATCGTCGTTTTTATTTTGCGAGGACTTTCCGTCATCTTCGCAATAGCTTTCTTCGGGAGAAACGGGATCCGTTCCGTTAGAGAAAATCGCACCGCTTGCAGTAAAGCCTTTGTCCTTTTCGTCCGTGTATGCGGGCGTCTCTCCGAAGCCCTGTCCGCCGAAGCCGTACGGCGCGGGCTGTTGTTTGAATTCCTCGCTTTCCGCCCCGTCCTCGGGCATAATGTAATCGTTCGTGTTTTCCGAAAGTTCTTCTTTCTCTTCGGGAAGAGAGGGCAAACTCTCTTTCTTTGTTTCCTGCGGCGGAATGTCCGAAGTGGATTTAACCGCCTTGCGTCCTCTTGTGCTTCTTACCGGCATGTTGCCTGTCTCCAGAATGTTTTTAATTTCATCAATTATAACGCCCTTCGGCTTTACGCCGGGCGTCCCCCCGAGCGAACGGAGAATTCTTCTTAAATCGTAAATACCGTAAAGATGAAGTTGTTCCTTATCAAAATTTTCCGACATTTTTCTACTCCTTATATAGCTATGTTATTCCGCAAAATCGTTGTTTTTGTGTGAAATACGAGACTTTTAAGAAAAGCCTCTTTACTTTTATTCGAATTGCATAAACGTTACGGGGGAGAAATCGTCAATATTTTCCCTCGTTATCTCTATGCGTTTATCCGCCGTTTTATAGTCGTTAAAGTACTTTAAAAACTCCGCAGGGGGAGCTATGTCTATATTGCAATCGTTTGTTTTGAAGTGCATGGGAATGGTAACTTTAGCCCCGATGGCTTTTGCGTACTGAGCCGCTTCCTTTCCGGAAATCGTGTAATTTCCGCCCACGGGTATAAATACAATATCCGCGTCTACTTTAAACTTCTGTGCGTTTTCTTTCGTAAACTTTTCGCCCAGATCGCCGAGGTGAAGTATTCTAAGCCCTTCAGCGTCAAAGTAAAAAGCCGTGTTTTGCCCGCGTTTGCGCCCGTTTTCGTCATCGTGATAGCATTTTATAGCATGGAAAATCGGCGTCGGCTGAGTAACTATTATTCCGGCGTTCAAGCCCTGGGCGTAGCTGTGGTCGTAATGCAAATGAGAAATGAGCGCGTAATCGCAGGAAACCTTTTTCATTTTGTAGCCGATGCCGTCAAACGGGTCGGTAACCACGGATAGTCCTTTGGCTTTTATAAAAAAGCAAGAGTGTCCTAAATATTCTATAATCATAATATCTCCGTACGAAACAGAATAAAAAATTTTATAATTTCAAAGCGGTAACGCTTACGTCAAAGCGCTCCGACATACCGCCCGTAAACGATGTGTAAACCAGTTTAAGCATAACGGAATCTTCCGTACTATCCTGCACTATATCCGTCGTGTGGGTTTCCACGGGTATCTCTCCGTACTCGGTGAAAAGCTCGGAAAATGTGGTTTTACCCCTCTCGAAAAGAAAAACGGTGTTGATTTCCCCCTCTTTAATTATGCTGACCATGTCCTCGCCTATGACGATTTTAGAGTAATTCCCGGTTACCTCGTCGGTAAATTCTATTACGGTAGAACCGTATTCGTTAAATACGTCTCCGTAGGCTACGATTTCGTTCAACTCGCCGTCAACGGTTGATTTTATAGTAATTTTATAAGCCATATTTTAATAATGATAAAGCGTGAAATTTTTTCGATAGGTATAAATTTTATAAACAGACCGTTTTTGGCCTAAACAGACAGACGTTTACGTCTAAATTAAATTATAACGCATTTCGTTAAAAAAGTAAAGAGTTTTTAAACGATGTGTTTTTCGTATCCGAACAACCCCGCCCGTAACCCGCAAAACGTTAATTTTTAAAGTTTTTATAAAAGAAAGTTTATATTTAATGGCGGAAAATATGCATTTTTGCCAGAACAACTCCGATTTTATCGGAAATAATTTAAACTTTTTTTAATTTTGGTATTGACAAAGCCATTTTCCCGTGTTACAATACTTTTATAAACGAAGGATTCCCGGATATCAAAAAACGCTTCTTTCCTTAAAAAGAAAAAAAGTTGAAATTTTCAGCAAAAAAATACATGATTGAAGTTTCGGGAATATCATAAAATAGACAAGGGAGGTTTTATGAAAAAGATTATTATGTTTCTTTTATCCGCAGTGCTTGCTGCAAGTTTTACGGCATGTAAAGCCGCCGCCGAGCCTCAATACTCTTCGGACGAAAAATTCGACATCGGCATGTGGGTAGGCGTTTCCGACAAAATCGTTGAATATGACGATTGGGGGAAGAAAACAGGCAAAGAAAGAATGCTTACCGACGACGAATTCCTTGAAAAATATCAATGGATTGCGGAAGCGGGCTTTACAATTGCTTACCCCGGTTACGAATATATGCTTTGGGCTACCGAAAATTATAACAAAAAATGCCTTAAAGCCGCTCACGAGGTCGGCATAAAGCAAATTATAACCATTTCTTCGCTCAATGAATATATTAAAAAGCTTGACGTATTACTTAAATCCGGCGTCGAAACGGAAGAGCAGGCTATAAAAAAGATTCAGGATTTCGCCAAACCGTACCTCGAAAGCGAGTATTCGGACGCATTCTACGGCTGCTTTATAGGCGACGAACCTGCCGCGGACAAATTCGATATGCACTCGGTAGCGTACGAAGTATTCCACAAAGCTCTGCCCGATTTGTGTTACTACGTAAACCTGTTCCCCGTTATCGCAACGGGCGCGCAGCTCGGCGGGGTTACGCCCATCAGCTATGAAACGTACATCGCGCAGTACTTAAATAAGATAAAAACGCCGTATATAAGTTACGACCACTATCCCCTTTATAAGACGCGTTCGTATTATCTCGAAGCAAGCTTCCTGCAGAATATGCAAATAATAAAAAAGGCGGTAAAAGAAGAGGGCGAGAACAGAAAAATATGGACGTTCCTACAGAGTATATCTTTCGGTAAAAACCGCAAACTCGAAAGCGCGGGCGACGCGACCTTCCAAGCGTACAGCTTCCTCGCTTACGGCGGAGACGGAATACAGTGGTTCTGTTTCTGCTGCCCGCCGCCCAACGACGGCTCCACAAATTTCGGCAACGACGCGCTTTTGGACAGAGATTTACAGAAAACAGACGTTTACGATTACGTAAAACAAGCGAATTTAAACGTTCAGGCGATAATGCCTTATTATAAAAACTTCACATGGAAAGGCGTAATGACATCTTCCGCAGACGGCGGCGAGGGCAACTTCGAAAGAATAGAGCGCCTTGAAAGCACCAAAACGCTTAAAAAAGTTTCAGGAACGGAAGACGTTCTCGTAGGCGTATTCGAAGATAAAGACGGCAGAGAAGGTTTCATGGCCGTAAACTTTACCGACCCGGGAAGAAAACTCGACAACGAAGTTACGCTCAAACTGAACGGAGTAAGCAACGCGATAGTGGTGCTCAACGGAGAAAAAACGGTAATGCCCGTAAAACGCGGAGAGTTGAAATTATCCCTTAAATCGGGCGAAGGCTGTTTCGTAATACCTTATTAAAATATTATCGGAGGAAAAAACGATGAAAAGTAAAAGATTTTTGACAATGCTTCTTCTCGTTGTAATGACGTTCGCCTTTTTCGGCATGAACGCGTGCAAGAAGGATGAAAAACCGAGCGGTAATTACGGCAACGTTACTTTCGTAGAAAAAACAGGCGAAATGTACCTTAAAGACAAAGAAGGCAAAACGCCCGTAAAAATTACATATTCCGAAGGCAACGGAAGCGAATGGATAAGAACCCTTTCCGCAAAATTCCTCGAAGACGAAGCGGGTAAAAACTACTATATCGTTCTCACCGTAGACGAGCAGGCTACAACGGCTATGAGTTCCAAACTCGAAGACGGCGCAAACCTCGACGATATATATTATCTTTTAGCTTCTCCGTGGCAGAGCTATGCGGCTCTTGACCAGCTCGAATGCCTTGACGATCTTTATAACTCCACCCCCGACGGCGAAACCAGAACCATTCTCGACAAAATAACGGGCAGCTGGAAAACTTACGGTCAGGCGTACAACAAAAACGAACTGCACTATTATATCTTTCCGAACAATACACCCGTAACGGGTCTTGTTTACAACAAGACGATGTTCGACGAATACGGCTGGGAAGTTCCCGAGACCACCGCGGAACTCGAAGCGCTCTGCAAAAAAATAGTTGCCGATACCAAAGGCAAAGTAGCGCCCATCGTATACCCCGGAAAGGTTGCCGGCGGTTACTGGGATTTCATCGGCACGACCTGGTGGCTTCAGGTTTCCGGCGAAGAAAAGATGAACGAGTTTATGCAGTTCGAGTCCGCCGAAGTATTCAACAGCGACAAAAAATCCTCGCCGTCCTACGGTAAACTCGAAATGCTCGAAACATTCCAGAACATCTTCGCAAAAAACAAAGACTCGTTCATTTATAAAATGTCCGGTTCTCTCGACCACTATCAGGCACAGCAAACGTTCGGCGCGGGGCTTGCCGCTATGATCCCCAACGGAAGCTGGATACAGAACGAATCCGGCGAGGACATCGAAGACGAAATAAGAATGATGCCCGTCCCCTATATGGAGAACGCGATTAAGGACGAAAACGGAAAGAGAATAGCTTACAACTACAGCGGTCAGCCCTCTTTCACTATTATCCCCAAGAATGCCGAAAACAAAGAAGGCGCGAAGGCTTTCCTTAAATTCATATCAAAAGACGACAGCCTTAAAACTTACACGCAGGTTACCGGCACGCCAATGCCTTTCGATTACGACATTTCTTCGCTTGAATTCAACGGCTTCCAGCAGTCCTGCGTGGACATCTGGGCAAACTCCGTAACCTGGTTCGAAGATTCCAAAAGTCCTTTATGGACAGGACTTAAACTCAGAAAATTCAATGGAGCGAATCCCTACACGAACATTATAATAAACTATCCTTCCGTAACCGCGGAAAGCTGGTGCGCAGCCGAATATGCGAGCGTAAAAGGCTCCTGGTCGGGCTTTAACGTTTAAATCCGTAAGTACAAATGGAAAAAACTTTAACCTTAGCAACAAATACGCCTAAGCGTAAAAAGAGGAAGAAAAGCGCTAACGAGATAGCCTTTATGATCACCATGATGGCTATCCCCGTTATCCATTTTTGCGTGTTCTGGCTATATATAAACGTGGATTCGATTTTCCTGTCATTCAAGGCTTTCGATATGAAAACCGGCGTATGGAAATGGACGGGATTCTCCAACTACGTCGAGCTGTACCGGCAGTTCACCAAAGAGGGCAGCGTTTTACCAAGGGCATTGTTCAACTCGTTTTCGGTATTCCTGTGGAACGATTTTATAATAGTTCCCCTATCGCTGTTCTGTTCGTACATGCTGTACAAAAAGATGCCTTTAAACAACGTTTTCAAGGTTATATTCTTTTTGCCCTCTATAATTTCCGTAAGCGTTCTTACGCTTGCTTACTCGTATATGCTTAACTCTTCCATTCCCGACTTTCTGGAAAAAATAGGGCTTGAAGACCTCGTTCCGTACGGCGGGTTCTTTGCAAACCCCGCTACCGCATGGTGGACGATTCTCATATACGGGCTTTGGTCGGGCATAGGCGGCAACGTAGTGCTTATTTCCGGTGCGATGGCGCGAATTCCCGACGAGGTTATAGAAGCGGGTAAAATAGACGGTTTAGGGCTTATGGGCGAATTTTTCCACGTAATAATTCCGCTTATCGGCTCTACGTTAGCCACTCTGCTGCTTATGGGCACGGCGGTAATATTCAGTTACTTCCTGCAACCGAAGCTTATTCTCGGCGACGCGGCGGAGTCCGCCAAGGGCTTTACGATTGGTTTGTATATAGTAAACAACGTGCGCGACAACGGCACGCCTCAAATGGCTATGGGCGCTACGATCGGCGTCATATGCGCTATTATCGGTACGCCGTTAGTTATTTTCACGAGAAATATTCTCGATAAGCTCTTCCCGGCTTACGAGTATTAAAAAAATAAAACAGGCACCGCCTGAATAAAAAAGGAGAAAAAAGATGAGAAAAAGTTTACTCTTCACGTTTGTGATCGCGTTGACGGTTGCACTTCTCTGCTTTTCCATGGTGACGGCTTCCGCCGCTACGGTTGAAAGCAAGCCCGCCGGCGACGGTCTCATCACAAGCGAAAACGAAATCAACTCCACAAACTTCAAAGTTCTGGAGCAGGACGATGGCGACGCGGACGCGTACAAAACCGTTAAAGTCACCGATAACGTTCTTCGCTACAACAACGGCGAATGGCAGGAAATGATTGTAGGTACGCCCGTTTCCAAAGAACTTATGGCTAAAGAGAACGCCAAAGTTACGCTTACTTACAACATCATAGGTTTGAATGCGGACGGCGCTCAGCTTATGATAGAGCCGGGTGCAAAGAACTCCGACGAAATTTTTAATTACGGTTATGTTCTTACCGGCAGCGATAACGGTATTGCAGTAGTTCCCGCTTACAGAACAAAAGCAGCAACGACCGATCCCGTTTCCAAGCTTATCGCTCACCACGGCGGGGACACACAATACGATATTCCCGTTCAGTGGCAGGCTTATTCCTGGAGCTGCGGAACCTTTAAAAACTACATTAATGCATATAAAAACGCAACGTTCAAAATCGAAATGGCCGTAAACGAAGGCGGTTGGGTAGACGTTACTCTTATAAGCGGTTTCTTCTATGAATGGCAGAGATGGACTAACGGCGGCGCGACCATAACCAACTGGGCACCCTACGACGGAACGCACGATTTCTACACCAACGTATGGGCGCGTTATTGCGACGGTATGGTTCTCGACGGAGCTAAGCTCGAAGTTTCCTACACCGAAGACGGCGAAGCTAAAAACACAGTTCTTTTCAACAGCAATTTCGATGACGAAAGCAAAGTAATAACGACTCAGGGCGCTACGGCGGAAAGCGGCAAGTTTATCGCGCGCGGCGTTGCATACGGACCTAACGGTTCCAGCGGACTTCGCGTTACCAATCCTGCGGAAAACACCGGTATAATCACGAGAGCCGCTCTCGTTGCGGATACTTCTCTTTCCAGGAATTTCGAGCTTAACGCGAACGTTATTCTCGAAAGCATGACGGAAGGTCAGAAAGTAGGTTTCGGCTTCGGATTCGAAGACTCGAGAGACCTTACGAAAAATCACAAATACCTCTATTTAACCGTGAAAAACGGCACTATTATGTTCGGCGGCGAAGAAGTTACCGCTGACGGCACCATCTTTATTCTTGCCGAATACGAAGTAACCGGCGCGGCTCTAAATCAACCCGTAACCGTTCAGCTTGCGGGCGCGGGCGCAGACCTTAAAATTAACGTCGGCGACGCTGCGGAAGCTACTATAGAGGATTTCGACCTTAACGGTTTCTTTGCTATCTTCCATAAAGGCACGGGTGACATAACTTATATGCTCAAAGATAACCTCACCATGACGGGTTATAAATTTACGGAGAACGAAGAAGGCGCAGAAGCCGTTACTTCCAACTTCAACGGAAATTACCTCAACACGAACAAATTCCAGATGTCTTCGCACATCGCTCCCGATATCCACATGGTTAAAACGGAAAATTCCCACGAGCTTACCGGTCTTACCCCCGAAAACGGCAAACTCGGCTTCTACGGAACTTCCACCGGAACACGTATTTTAACCACCAAGAAATATGCGGACTTCGTAATGCAGTTCGATTATATTTCTCTTCCCGCACAGCAGCGCGGCGGACTCGTACTCCCCGGCAACAGACCTTCTCCCCTCTTCCTCGTATTCGGCATGAAAGAGGGCGGCTTGCCAATCGACGACGCTTCCGTTTACGCTATCGGTCTTTACGAAGGTATAGCAACGGAATTCTACGGCTTTAACGAAACGGTTATCTCTTCTCTCGGTATGGCAAATACCTGCGGAATGAATACCGTAGGCATTGCCAAAGTAAAAAAAGCGACCGAAAAATCCGATATATCCATTCCCTACTACGCTTCAGGCAAAGGCTACGACGCTTCTGCGGAAAACAATAACGTAGCCGCTTGGTACGACCCCGATCCGCAAGCGGAAGGCACCGTTTACAGCCTTTACAACAAGGTGACGCGCATTAAACTCGTTTGCGTAGACAACAACGTAAAATTGTTCTTTACGGAAGTAGCTTCCGACGGTACTACTGGCAATTATATCGAAGTAGCTTCCTTTAAAGCTCAGGACGCGGAAGGATACCTCGGCATCGCTACCGATTCCCCCGCTTTCTTTGAAATCGACAACCTTGCTATCACCCCCGTAACCAAAGAACAGGTTCTTACGTTTGTTGCTTCCGGCGAGGCTCTCACCGCTTCTGTCGTAGCAGACGTGGCACCCGAAGATATGGACGAAGATTTAGCGCCCACTCCGCTTGCGAAACCCGTTATCGAAGTAAACGCTAAAACCAAAAAGGCTACCTGGCAAGCTGTCGAAGGAGCTAAAGATTACACCGTAACACTTAAGAAAGGCACCGAAACAATCCTTGAAAGCACCATAACCGCTACGGAAATAGATCTTTCTTCCGTCACCGAACTCGGCGAATACAAGCTCACCGTCGTTGCCAACCCCGCAAACGAAAACGTTCACCTCTCTTCGAGAAACACCGTTGACTATAAGGTAGAAGCTCAGGGCAGCGACACTTCGGGCGGCACTACCGGCGATACCTCGGGTGATACCGACGACGGCGGTTGCTTCAGCGGAATAGGCGTTACGCTTTTCGCAGGTATATTCGCTATAGCATTCGCGGGCGCTAAGCTCAGGAAAAAACAGGACAGATAATCAGGTAAAATTATTATCGGTAAACAAACAATTAAACGAAATTTGTTTAAGGGGAGGAGAACTCTCCTCCCCGAAACAAGAGGTTTTTATGAGAAGAAATAAGATGAAAATGCAAAAAAAAGACGCGATTTTTATGTGGATAATGTTCGTATTATTCGCGATATACGCAATATCCTTGCTTTTTCCGTTCCTTTGGTGTCTGAACAACTCGTTCAAAACAAAAAAAGATTTCTTCTACAACGTCAACGGGTTGCCTACGGAATTCGTCCTCGATAACTGGATTAACAGCTTCTCTCTTTCAGCGGACAGGGTTTCCATTCCGATGATGTATTTCAACAGTATATTTTTAACAATAGGCGCAACGTTCATTGCTCTGATGGCAAACTCCGCCACGGCATACGTCATCACAAAATACGATTTTAAAGGAAAAGAACTATTCTATTCGTTCGCGGTCATCGTTATGATGATACCCACGATGGGTTCTATGGCTTCCACTTATAAAATGTACAACACCATAGGGCTTACAAATACTTATACGGGCTATTTCATTTTTGCCTGCGGCGGGTTCGGAACGTATTTCCTTATTATGTACGGGTTTTATAAAAACCTGTCCTCCACTTACTCGGAAGCCGCTCAGATAGACGGAGCGGGACACTTCCGCATTTACTTCACTATAATTCTCCCTATGGCAATGCCAATTCTCTTTTCGCTCGGCATACTTCTCGCCATAGGCTATTGGAACGATTATTTTACCGTATACATGTACTTGCCGCAAAAGGCGACCATTGCTTACGGATTACAGCGTATTTCCGATAAAAACAAAAATAATCTTCCGCAGGTTTTCGCCGCGATGTTGTTTTCAATGCTGCCCGTTCTGATCGTATTCAGCATTTTCCAGAAAACGATTATGACAAATACCACCGTCGGCGGCATCAAAGGTTAAATTAAAAAGTAATATAAATTCGGAAAAAACAGGATAAACTCCTTTTAAAATAAAACCGGAGGGGAAAAATGAATAAATACATTAAAAAAGTTATAAATCTGCTTTTATGCTTTATAATGTCTCTTGCCTTTTGCGGGTGTAACGTCACGGGGGATTCCGGTTCCGACAGCGGGAATTCGTCCTCCGGCTCAGGGGAAGATAAGATAACTTATTCCACGTACGGTTCGTATTGGTTTAACAATCACGGATATAAAGTTATGCCCGTGGGCGCGTACAATTCCCTTCCTCCCGCAAAATACGGGTACACGAAGAATTTCCTTACCGACGAAAACATTTTCATAGATTATGCCGAAGCAGGCGTAAACACGCTTATGGGGCTTACCGATTACGTGGGGCTTAATCAGCAGGACGTACTTACCGCTCTCGATTACGCGTACGAATACGGTATGGCTTACCTTCTCGCGTACTCGGGCGCTGCCGACGCGAATAATTCCGCAACGATTAAAAGCACACTTTCAAGGGTTATGTACCACGACTCCTTTGCGGGAATAATGCTTTCGGACGAACCCGGCAAAGTTATGTTTGAAAAGCTTGCAACCGCCCGCAACGCCTTTTCTATCGCGTTATCGGACGTTGACGGCAAACTATATCACGTAAACCTCTTCCCGACGTATGCAAGCTCGAAACAACTTTGGTTCAGATCTTACGCCTCTGACGACGTTCTGCCCGTAGAAAGCTATTCTTACGAACAATACCTGAAAGATTACATGCAAACTTATAATCCGCAGGTGCTTTCCTACGACTTCTATCCCATAACGGGCAGCTTCCCGAAGCTGGCAAACGGATATTTTGAAAATATGTCCGTTATCCGCAGTACCGCGGCGGAAGCGAATATCCCGTTCTGGACGTACATTCAGACTTGTTCTTTCGCCAACGGTCAGCGCCTTTCCACGCAAGCGGATTTAAACTGGAACGTAAACACCTGCCTTGCATACGGCGCGAAAGGCATACAGTACTTCTGCGGAGTAAACCCGATGGCTTCGGGCGGAGAGCATTTTGACGGCTCTATGTTCGACATTAACGGGAACAAAACGGAAATGTACGACAGAGTTAAAAATATAAATAAAACCATAGCCGCGGTGGACGAATACCTTATGTGCGCAAAGAGCAAGGGCGTCATCGTGGCGGGCGTTATGCCCCAACTTAACGGCGGCGAAAACAGAATGTCTATCCCCGAAAAAGATTTGCTTTCTTCTTTCAACGAACTAAGCTCCGTCGTTTCTAATCACGCGCTTGTAGGGTGCTTCGATTACAACGGCAAGACGGCTTTATACGTCGTGAACAACGCCGTTGCGGACGATACCGTAGAAAACTTTACGGCAAATACGGACGTAACGCTTACGTTCGGCAAGAGCGTTTCGGGCACGGTAATAACCGCCGCAAAAAAAACGGATTTCAACGGCACTACTCTCACCGAAAATCTGGACGCGGGCGAAGCGTTCCTTGTAGTATTAAACTAAAAAACAAAGGGGTAAAACATGATGAAAAAGATTGTTTCAAACATAGCGCTGTTTTGCTTAATTGCCTGTTTATGCGCGTTTTACGGGGTATTTCCTGTTAAGACGTCGGCGAACGGCGGAGAAAAACTTGCCGATTTCGGCGACGATTTCGAAAGCTATCAAACGGGCAATTATATAGAAAATACCCCCACCTTCTCCAAAAAATGGACGAACAACTATCTTGCCGGCGGAGAGGCTCAGGGAATGGACGCACATCTTATAAAAATAGCCAAACCGGAATACGAAAACGGTTCTTCGGGCAATAAGGTTCTGCACCTGAACAACGCCGCCACCGGGCTTGATTCCTTCTTTCATATAGGTCCCGCAGGCGACTACAGGGTAAAGAATTTTACCGTTTCGTTCAGGGTTAAGTTCCTGACAGAAAGCGTCGGCGAGCGCAGTTGGGTAGGTATTTCGTTCAGAAAGAAAGCCGAAAGCGCGTATACCGGGACGAACAATCTTTTGTTCACGATACAGCGTTACGTCAGCGGAAACAAGATAACGGCGCACTCCTACGCAATATTCGACGGCGGTTCGGCAAACGACATATCGGACGTTTCGATGAAGTCCTTATTCGGTGATAAACTCGATTATTCTTCGTCCGTATACACCGTTCCCGACGGGCAAAGCAACGCCGACCTCCCCTGGGTGGAATATAAACTTACGGCCAACGGAAATCATTATCAGACTTTCGTAAACGGCATTAACGTCGTCGATTGTACTTTCGATATACCATCTTACGATTATTTCGGCTATCTGAGCCTGAATTGCTGTACTGCAAACGTTCTTGTGGATGATTTTGCCTTGCAGGTTCAGGACGAAACTCTGCCCCCTGTAATCGGTAAATTAAACGCGCCCGTTCTTACCCTTAACGAAGAGGAAAAGTCCGTTTCGTGGGAAGCGATAGACGGGGCTAATCTCTACACCGTTTATCTTGACGGCACAGCCGTAAAAACTTTTGCGAAAACAAAATACACGTTTGAAAGCGATTTGCCCGCAGGCGAATATAAAATTGCGGTAAAAGCCGTTTCGGAAGACGCCTTCGTCGTTCGCGACAGCGATTTATCCGAAGAAATAACTTACACGGTAAAGGCGGCAGGCGGAGAAAAGAAAGGCTGTAAAGGTTCTTTGCTTTCCCCCGTTTCGCTCGGCGCGGTCGTTTTATTAAGCTGTGCAACCCTAAAAAAGAAACGCAAATAACGATTGATTCCTCCTCTTGTCGCGTTTCTTATTGACTATTTGCGGATTTTGGATTAAAATGTTATTCAAAACATTTTAAAAACATTATTATCGGTGGGAATATGCAGGTAAGAAATCAATCTTATTTAAGACGTAAAAACAAAAACAGTATACTTGAAATACTCAGAACAAAAACTCAAAGCTACTCCGACATCGCGCGCGAGCTGAAACTAAGCAACACCGCCGTATCTAAAATCGTGGACGATCTTATCGAACAGGATTTAGTGTACAGGGAAAGCGACGCCAAAGGCAGAACGGGCATAAATTTATCCATAAACGAAAATTACGGGTATATTGTGGCAATCGACCTTTCACGCTGGCAAATAGTAATAAGCGCCGCGAATTTTTCGAGCGAAATTCTCGAAACCGTTTATCTCGAGGGCATAAACTTCAGAAAGAGCGATCTTGAATTGATAGTAAACGCCGTACGAATGATTACGGAGAGTAAAAAACTCAAAGGTTTAAAACTTCGCTGTATCTCCATTGCCACACCGGGAAAAATAGACAAGGAAAGCGGAGAGTTTATCCTCAACCCTCGTTTCAGAGAACTCGGGGCCATCTCTTTAAAAACGCTTTTCGAAAAGGAATTCGGTTGTCTCGTCGTTTTAAAGAACGACATCAACCTTGCGCTCGCGGCAGAAAAAACGTACGGACAAACCTTGAGCGAAACGGTTAACGCGTTGATGCTTCACATAGACGTAGGCGTTGGCGCCGCGCTTCTTATCGACGGCAAAGTTTATGAGGGCAGCCACGGATTCGCCGGCGAAATAGGCTACTTTAAAGTCAATATGCTCCTCGACGAAAACAACTACGGCAACCTGAATTTCGGCAACTACTTCGACTCGACTTCGCTGTTCAGCTCCCTTTCGATAATAAAAAGAGAACTGAGCCTCGGCAGAAAAAGCGTTATTTCGGACTGGCTGAAAAAACGCGGGCAGAGCTGGGACGACGCGACGATCGCGGATATGATAAAAGCGTATAACGAAAACGACGAACTTACCGTAACCGTTCTTCACTCGGCGGCGAGGGTTATCGGGAACTTTGCCGTTTGCATTGCGGAGTTACTCGACGTAGACGCCATTATTCTCAACGGTTCGGTTTCGGAGTTCGGCGAAAGATATTTAAATTACATCTCCGCTTTTACCAAAGAGTACAGAGTGGTATATTCCGAATTAAAAGAAAAAGCACCCACCATGGGTGCGATAAACGCGGGTATCCTGTCCGTTTACGACAAGATACTTTAAGAGATTTTATATGAATGTAACGGTTGATTTCGCCGCTTCCGAATTAAAGCGGTATTTAAACTTAATAACGGGAACAAACGGCGAAATAGCTCTTTTTGTTCGGGACGAAAGCGAGAACACAGGCGATATATTCGCGGAAAAGTGTACGGTCTGCGTACGCTCGGGCAAGGGAAGCATATCGGCAAACCGTCCGCGCGCGCTTCTTATCGGCGTGTACGAATTTTTAAGACGGCTCGGTTGTCGTTTTACCCGCCCCGGGAAAGACGGCGAAGTGATCCCCGAAATGAAATTAGAAGACGTTTCCGCGGAGTTCGAATTCATTCCAGAAAACCGCCACAGGGGCATTACAATCGAGGGCGCGGTCAGCTTCGAAAACATTTCGGAAACGATAGACTGGTCGGTGAAGAACGGCTTTAACAGTTATTTCACGCAGTTTATGAACTCGTACGAATTTTTCAACCGTTGGTACGAGCACATCGGAAACCCGTTCCTTAAGCCCGAAAAACTTGAAAAATCGACCGTAGAAGAATATATCAAAAAAATTGTGGCGGAACTGAAAAAACGCGATATGATCTACCACGCCGTAGGTCACGGTTGGACGCCCGCCGCACTCGGAATAAACTGTAACGGCTGGAGCGATAACGACTATACGCTTCCGCCCGAAAAGAAAAATTTACTTGCCGAAATAGGCGGAAAACGTGAGTTTTACAAGGGTATTCCGTTAAATACCCACTTGTGCTACTCCAACCCCTCGGCGAGAAAACTCATTGCCGAATCCGTCGTGAATTACGCCTTGACCCACCCCGAATGTGATGTTCTTCACGTATGGCTTGCGGACGACTACAACAACGCCTGCGAGTGCGAAAACTGCAGAAAGAAGCGTATGGCCGACTGGTACGTTATGATTTTAAACGATATAGACGCGCTTCTTACCGAAAAGGACTGCGGCACAAAAATCGCCTTTTTGGTATACCTCGAATTGTACTGGGCTCCGCTTACCGAAAGGTTTAACAACCCCGACAGATTCATTTTGATGTTTGCGCCTATATTCCGCAGTTACACCCGTGCGTTCGACGCTAAAAACCCAGAAAAGCAGCAACTCCCCTATGAAATAAACAAAATGAAATACCCCGCGGACGCTTCCGTTTACGTTGCTTTTTTAAACGAATGGAAAAAGATTTTCAATGGTGATTCGTTTGATTTCGACTATCACCTGATGTGGGATATAAACCGCGATTTCGGCGGGGAAAAGCTTGCGGAAGTGCTTCATCGTGACATAAGGAACCTGCCCGAATTAGGGCTTAACGGCTTTTTAAGCTGCCAGGTACAGCGCGCGTTTTATCCCAACGGATTAACGTTTTACGCCATGGGAAGAACGCTTGCCGCCCCTTTGAGCTTTGAAGAAATAAAAGACGAATATTACTCCGCGGCGTTCGGAAAGTACGAAACGTTCGCAAAAGATTTTTATTCCTTCATCGAGCAGAACGTAAGCTTTGCTTATATGAAAGAAGAGATATCTTTCGGCGAAGCGATGCCCGGCTTTATCGAGGCAAAAGAGTACTTGGCAAAGCTGCTCGACGATTTTCCTTGTACGGACAACAGCACTCCGCTTGAAAAGGAAAGCATGGAAATACTGCGTTTCGCCGCCGAAAATATTTATCGGCTTTTAAACGTGCTCCTTATGAAAGCGAACGGAGAACCCCGCGAAGTCATAGAAAAAGCAAACGAAGAGAGAAAAGAGTTTTTCAATAAAAACGAAATGCGCTTTCAGCCCTATGCGGACGGTTTCTTTGTAAATATGATTACGGGCGGCATTATAGATTGCCAGAAAACCGGCATCTACGCGGCAACAAACAAAGAGGATTAAGCACTAAAAAACCCGTAAAACGCGTATAAACGGTGCTTTTCGGCTAAGGGAGAAAACAAAATGAAATTATTCGGTTACTACAAAAACGGGGCGCTCGTTCAGCGAGGCGTTCCGTTTTTAATAAAAGGAAGTGCGGACGGCGTAGTTGAAATTTCCGTCGGCGGGGCAGAATATAATCACACGGTATGCGTGAATGCCGAAAACGGTTTTTTCCGTGCGGAGTTTCCCGCTTGCGAGGATTACAAAAATAAATATCTGTTAACCGTAAAAAACGGCGAAGAAACGGAGGAAATTACTTTCGGTTTCGGCGACGTATATCTCGCTATGGGGCAATCTAATCTTTCTTACCCTCTTTCGGCTGTCGAGGACGATGAGGAGTGGTTTGACCGCGCGGCAAAAGCGAACGTTGCATTTCTGAATTTATACGAAGTTCCGGACGCTGACGGCAATATAGACAGACCGCCCTACCCGCAAAAAGACTTTATAAGAGACTATGAATGGGTTTGCGACGGGAACGAAAAAATTAAAAACACCTCGGCAATCTGTGTGCAAACCGCCACGTTTTTGTGCGAAAAAGGGGGTATCCCCACCGGTTTCGTACAAACCGCGATGGGCGGATTAAGCGCAGAAACTTACCTTTCATTTAAAACAGCCTCGGGCAATGAAGAATTTGCGGAGCTTCTGAAACGCACGGAAAGATACGCAACACCCGAGGATTTCAACACACACGGCGGCAGAAATTATACCCAGCTTGCGGGCGTGTGGAACGAAAAAATAGCGCCGCTCGAAGGCATTCGTTTCAAGGGCATTTTATGGTATCTCGGAGAAAGTTCCGCTTACGACTACGAATTCGGAAGGCTTTTCTTAAAAACAATGGAGTACATCGTGTCGGACGTCCGCACGCTATTCGGCACAATACCGTTCGTAGCCGTACAGATTGCGCCGGAGTACTATCCTTACGGAGATAAATTCGGGTACCTTTACGTCAACGAAGCGCTTGATGATTTACAAAACAAACTCGAAAAAATCGTCACCGTGCCGATTTACGACATCGAACCGAGATGGCTAAAACCGAATAAAGAAATGTATTTTCACCCGATACACACCGTAAACAAGACAGAAGTTTCTATACGTTGCGCTGCCGCACTTTCGGGCGAAAAGCCCTCTTTTTCACACATAAACAACGTATTATATAAAAAAGATTATGCCGAATGCGTTGTGGAAACTTTCGGCTCCGCATTAAAAACGGGAGAGGTAAACGGGTTTATCATCGCAGGCAAAAACGGCAAATTCTATAAGGCAAACGCAACCGTTACCGGTAAAAATACGGTCAAAGTTTTTTCGGAAGAAGTGAAATATCCCGCAAAAATAGCGTATGCGTTTACTCGGTATCAGGATTACTGCAACCTTGCCACGCAGGACGGGCTGCCCGTGATGTCCTATCGCTCCGAAAGGTGCGCGGTAAACGATAAATATTGTTTCCCGCCGGCATACACTTACAAGGGCAAAACGGAAATTTATGAGAATAATTTCGGCTTGCAAGCCGGTTTTTGCAGAAAAGTTCCCGTCTGGACGAGCGGCACTATCTACCGTGCGGCAAAAGTCAGAATCAAAGGCGACGAAACGGGTATTACCCTCTTCGCAACGCCGAAAAACGAAGATATGTTTTTCTTCGGGGTTTCCCCTTCCGTTTGTCTTTGCGGGCACGAAAAAGGTTTTGACAAATTTAAATATTTGAAAATCGGCTTGTCCTCACGACAAAAAATTGATTTCTTCGGATTGATATTCAGAACGTGCGACGGCGAAATTTACAGGTTCAACCTGAAAAACGGGGACGAAACCGCCGAAAGTTTAAGCCTGCAAAAAGAGCAAACGGTTTTCACGATAGCGCTTGACAGCGGGATATCGGGCGACGGAGGCGCCGCGAAGTTTTCCCCGTCTTTCAGAAAGAAAATTTGCGAGGCGGAGTTTGTTTTCAGATCGCTCGCCAAAAAAGCAAGCGTGTTGATTTCTTCCGTAAACTTTTCGGATAAACCGCCTAAATCACACAAAAACGAACAATTTTCAAAGAAACAATCGGAGAGAAGCGACATAAAACTTCCGCAAACGCACAATAAAAAACACTAACCCCGACACTTGATGTGCAAAGCCGTTTATCAACATTTCTTATATAAAAGTTAAAGTCCCCGCGATAAAAGCGGAGGCTTTAACTTTATGAAGGAGTATATATTTTGGTAAACTTGGAAGATTATCTTGTTAAGCCGCAAATCGGCATATTATCCTGCGTTATTCGTTTTCGGTTTACCTTACCGTTTCGAATTCGCCGGCAGAGCGACGGGCGTAAAAATCCGCGTCCTGTTCGAGGAACAAAGAGTTGTCGTTTACGGCAAGTTTGGATACGGAAACCTCGTACGCCGTCAACACTTTAATTTCCGTATCTGAAATTCTCTTTTGATATTCGCGGCTTTGTATTCTGCCTGAAACGGTAATTTTTTCGCCTACGGAAAGGTTCTTAACAAACCTTGCGTTTCTTCCCCAGGCAATCGCGGGAATGTAGTCGGATTTCCCGTAAGCTCTGTTCACCGCAATCAAAATGTCCGCTATTTCGCGGTTAAACGGAGTAGTTCTGTAAACCGGCGGCTTGCAGACGTAACCCGAAAGTATTATGCTGTTAGGGTTTGCAAAGGAGTTTTCCGGCAAAAGTTCGCGAATGAAAACGGTAAGCATAAGCTTGCTTTTTCCGTCGATGACTTTGTTGTAGCTTCGGAATTGCCCCTCTGCGGTTATGTGAGAGCCGACGTCCAGCCCGCCCTCCTGAACAAGCCGCTCGCTTATGGTGACGGGCAAAACGTCCGCCTGCCCCGACAGCCTGTTTACGCTTATGCTGAACTCGTAAAAGCCTTCGCCGAATACCTCGTGCGAATAAACCGCGGGCGAAACTATCTCGCCCGATAAGTACACTTTGTTGTTTTTTTCAGAAGTATAATCCATACTTTTCCCTCCGTTTTTTATATAGGGTTCCCCCTCAGAGCTTTCGCTCTTTTTTTCAATTTTGTTGAATTTGTTTTCCCGTTCCGTCAATAACATAGTTTTCCTTATAAATAAGCTCGGAAATTTTAACAAATTTAAAACCCCTGTTCTGAAGAGTGGAAAATACAAGCGGCAGCGCTTCAAGCGTATGCTTGGCGTTGTTGTGACATAAAATAATAGAGCCGTTTTTCACGCGGGAGATAATCCTGTCCGCTATTTCTCTTGCCGAAAGATCCTTCCAGTCAAGACTGTCTACATCCCACTGGATGGCATACAAACCCTTCTCTGCACATGTTTTTAAAAGTAAATCATTGTAATCGCCGAACGGCGGACGGAATAAAATCACTTTTTCACCCGTCAGGCTCTCTATCGCCTCGGAGGAAGTCGTAAGTTCCCTTTCTATCGCCGCCTTATCGAGCGACGACATATGCGGGTGCGTGGCGCTGTGAGTGCCGGCTTCGTGTCCGCTTTCGCAAATCTTTTTAACGTAATCGGGGTATTTTTTCACCCAGAATTCCGTCATAAAAAACGTACATTCCACGCCGAAGAAGTCCATTACTTCGATAAGACCGTCCGTTTTTTCTACCCCCCAGGCGCAATCAAAAGAGATTGACACTTTCTTCTCGGCGGTATCCACCGAGTAAATGGGCGTCTTCTTTGTGGAAACATTATAATATACCGAATATGCCCCACTTCTTTTTGCGTAAGCCGACATAGCAACAAGTAACATAGCTATTAGGATAAACGCGATCCCCCGTTTAAGCGGAATCTGCACAACCGATATTTTACTCACGATTATAATGCTTCCTTTTGGAAAAATATTAAAATAAAATGACCGGAACGCACGTATTATGTCGAAAAAGCATTTCGCCCAATTCCGCCCTTTTTTGCAACTGAAATTTTTTTGTTTTGCCCGTTCTCCGTGAAAGTACGTGGCATTCCGTTGTCTATCATTATTTATATTAGCGGGAAAGTTTGCATAGAACTTGATTTTAAATGTTTTAAAGGGCTTTCCGTATATTGACTGCGACTATTTAGTGCGGCGTTATAGCCCGAAAAAACATTAAAAAAACGAGTAAGCCGCTTTTCGGACTTACCCGCCAATACAGACGATAATTATTTTTTATTTGTTAAATCATAGCTAAGGGCAACTAAAAATTTTAAAATATCCTCTTCCGTGTCGCTATCGAGCACGACCGTAATCCAGTGCTCTTTATTCATATGATAAGCAGGATAAACGCCTTTTTGTTGCCACATAGAAGGAACGATATTCGCGTCGCATTTCAGATTGACTATATCCATTTGCCCGTCGCTGTCCAAGCCTAATTTACGTTTGTCAATCCTCATAATCAATGCAAACCATTTTTTATTTCTTTCGTGGCGAAAAACGGCAGAAGCGGGATCTTTAGCCCACGGATAATCGGGTTTGACGCCATACGTATCTAGAATATATTTTTCTAATCCTATTAAAGACGTTATCATCGCTTCACAAAAAATAGTAGGTTTTATAGAATTCTTTTATTTTTATAAAATCATATGCATCGTCTAAAATTATACCTTTTTCTTTTAGTCCGATAAACATACTGTTTTTAAAAAAGAAAAAGGCAAAAACATTATTTTTTTTCCGTTCTACCGGAATACAGACGGGGTAATTTCAAACGGAGCTTTAATGGCGTTTCTTACGCTTTCCTCCGCTATCTTACGCCTTAACGGGTCAACCCCGCACGGAGCAAAAGGTATATCTGCGGGATCCGTACCGAGTATCGTGCAAACTACGCATAAACCTGCGATATACCGACCTAAATCCATAGAAAGATGAAATCCGTCCCTATCCATATTATCGCCCAGGCTTGACGTTCTTGCGTTTTGAATCGCCGTTCCGGACGGTATCACGCCGACGAAATCTTTAAACTTTAAAACTTCCGTTTTAACGCAGTCGATCAGCGCGTTGTACATTGCAAGCTGGTCGTTGCCATATTTTTTAAATTCGGGATTGGAACTTTTTGCAGAGTACGCCCAGGTCATATGCCAATAGAGTTTCGCGTTTGCCGGCTTTAACGCGTTTACCCTTGCCAGAAGCTCCTCTAAAACGCCGAAACTCTCCCTTATACCGCTGTCGCCGCTTGACTGTTGCAATGTTATATATTGCCAATCTTCCAGTTTTAACGCTTCGCTTATTTTGAAATTAGTAGAAGAAATGTCCCTTTCGAACCTTCTGTAATCGTACCTCGGCAAATCGTTTTCCATGTTCCGTAAATGCTCGCAAAGCGGGCAACCGCCTATGTACAGATTATTTACCGCTTTGTCTTCTATACCCATACTTTCAATCATGGGATAAACCCATTTAAACGCGTCATCCGAAAAACTGTTGCCTATTCCAAGTAATTTGAATTTACTCATAACTCCCTGCCCTTTAGAATTGTACTAAAATTTCAGATATATTTTACCACATATTATATAATTGCACAACTCCGTGCGATTAATTTATCCTATTAAAAATTTTTCAGTCCTTTGCTGCATAGTTTAAGCAAACAACGGCTTTATCAGATACATTCGGCGATAAATACATACCGCCAAGGCTTCATAAGACATAAAAAAACCGCCCAAGGAAAATACTCCTCGGACGGTTTGATTTTTTTATTCGAATGATTTAGTTAAACTTAATGTTAGCCTTCTGATTGAACGCGTTGCCCTCTTCAAAAGCGCCTACGAAAGCGGTTTTGAAGTCCGTGCCGTCAAAATATTTGCACGCGGTAGCCGTTACTTCAAGCATATCCGACCAGCTTGCGAAAGCGCCTGCGGAAAGAGTAAGATTACTTAACTCAGCAGTCTTGAGAGCGGACATGGAAGCGAATGCAGACGCTCCGATTTTAGCTTCGGCAGCGGGTTTGCAAACAAGCTTTTCGATAGCGGTGCAACTGGAGAAAGCCTTTTCGCCGACTTCCGTTACGTTGTTGAGCGTAAGAGTTTTTTCGGCGTATTTATTTAAAGCCGTACAACCCGAGAAAGCGCTGTTTTTAAAGACTTTTACGTTTTCAAGGTTGGTTACTTTATAGAGTGCGGTACAACCCGAGAAAGCGCCTTCGCCAACCGTTGTTGCGGTTCCGAGGTCAACTTTTTCAAGACCCGTGCAGCCATAGAAAACGTAAGCCGCGATTTCATCGCCCGCGGTAAACTTAACGCTCTTAAGCGTAGAAACATTATAAAACGCATATTTGCCTACGGTTGCGTTTACGGTTACTTCGGTAAGCGTGGAAGGAACGTAGTACGTAGCCGAACCGGAAGCGTTATAATTCTGCGTTACGCTGGCGCCGCCGTCGTAAGTGATGGTGCCGAAAATATAACCGAAGCTCTTTTCTCCGTTCAAAGCGTCCGCCTTACCGCCTACGAAAGGAAGAGTAACGGATTTAAGCGAGGACATAGCGCCGAAAGCGCCCTCGCCGATAGCGAGGTAGCTCGAGGGAACTACGAGAGTTTCGATTTCGGTATGACCGTAAAGTGCGCTTGCCTTGACCGAACGTACGTTTACGGTGTATTTTGCTTCTTTATCCGCGCCGATAACTTTGTTACCGGAAGCGTCCGCAGCGGCAACGATGTCTTTGAGTTCGAGGTTGATTTTCGATTCCTTAACGTCCGTTTTAACGGCGGTGGGAAGGGTTAAACCGTTGGTAACAAGCTCTTTAAGACCTTCGTTATATCTTTTCTGCTCTTTTTTATAAGCGTCGGTATCCTTTCTTAAAACGTTGGCGTTATTCTCGTCATAGTAGTTCTTATCGGAAGCTACTCTGGAAAGAATTTCGGTATCCAAAGAGGAGAAAGTGAAGCCGGTAATTTCATAGTAATCGGTTTCGTCTTCGTTAAGCCCTTCTTTAACCAAAGCGTCTTTGTCGTCGGCTTTGACAAGGGTAAGCGTCATTTTTGTCGTGGTTTCGCTCTTGTCTGCGTCGTTATCGCAAGCGGTGAAGGCGAAAACACAAGACAGAACGAGCATAACAGCTAATAAAACTTGTGCAATACGTTTCATTTTTAACTCCCGGAGAGAAGCCCGCCGTACAAATCGGTCGGATAAAACCGTCTGTCTGAAAGGGCATAAATCTCCCATATATAATTAAAGTCTTAATAAATATACCATTTTTAGAGAATAAAGTCAATAGAATTAAACGCAAAAATGCTTTACCGCGGATATTTTTTAAACAAAACGTTTCTTTCAAGGATTCCGTTCTTCGTCACCGATTATTTTTGCGGCAATAAAACGGTTTTTACTATGTAAAACGCCCTTATAG